>NZ_VXCT01000099.1:0-6331 GCF_052850535.1 Shewanella sp. 1180_01 | reverse complement strand
CCAGGTGGCTAGGGCTGCGTATTCTACGCATTTCCCGTTTCGCGTCAAGGAGTATTTTCAACTTCTTGCTGCGATTGAATTAAGTGCCATTCTCAACAGAGAGTAAGCCATTCAATTCAATCTAACTCGTCAGCTTGCTTTCGCTGTCTGCCGTGTCAGTGGATGCGCATTATAGGGAGCAGGAGATTTTGTGCAACCCCTATTTTAAGGAAATTTGCAGTTAATTCATATTCTTCAAGCTAGTCACAAGATACTCACCACTTACCCCCAAACTTATCCACACACCGCTCAATTTTGAGTCAGTTCCAGCTTAATATGAGGTTGGATTGGCCTGTATTACTACGGATAAGGCATGGGATTTTCGTTGATTATCGAGGCCAAAGGTAGGTTCTTGGTGCTGCCTGTTTAGTTTTAATAGGCGAACGACTGATTAAAGAGACTCTTTAACGACTTAATCAGAGATACCGGTCTTACACAACGCTGATACTGGTCACTTGTATACTATGGACTTATCTCTTGGCTCTAAGTTGGCTCATTAAAACCGTCATATATATTAAGAGTGGTAACCTTCTTTCATATAGTAGCGCCAAATAACAATGCTAAAAAAATACCCGCCAGTGGCGGGTATTTTCTCATTTAGCTATTGCGTTAAACGCTGAGCTTATTCTTCAACTGGCGAGACCACGAATAGTAAGTCACCTTGAGACACTTGCTGACCATTGCTGTTCAGGATGCGCTCGATGCGATACTTCTTATCCTCAGGGTACAGAATCGCACTCTGACGGTTAAAGCCGGCTAAGGTAACTTGCGAGAACATCTTCATCGCTTCTGTGAGTGCTAGCGTTTGATCTACTGTGACGATGTCACCTTCTTTCACAAAATCCGCTTCACCCGGTGCAGAAGAGGTATAGAAGATACCTGCTCCTTGGGCTAACACTTTCAGTTCGTTACTTTCACCAACACGCAGTGACTCAGTGTCCACTTCCATTGTTTCAGCTGCGGCTTCCATTTCAGCGATCAACGCAGGAATGTCCAGCTCAGCCATTAAACGTGGCAGATAGTTAGTATCGTAAACCCCTTCGTTGAAGGTACCGTCTTTGAGGATCAGCTTGAGTAACGGAATGTTAGTCGCAATGCCTTTCAGCACTACGCTGTCTAAGTATTCGTACAGTTTGGCAATCACATCCTCACGGTTTTCACCGCGCATGATGATTTGCGCAATCAAGCTATCATAGTATGGCGATACTTCTTTACCTGGCGCAGCA
The DNA here is from genome assembly GCF_052850535.1 of Shewanella sp. 1180_01. Taxonomy (NCBI): domain Bacteria; kingdom Pseudomonadati; phylum Pseudomonadota; class Gammaproteobacteria; order Alteromonadales; family Shewanellaceae; genus Shewanella; species Shewanella sp. 1180_01. Next base: position 5,066 of record NZ_VXCT01000099.1, on the reverse strand, counting down.
ATCGAAATGATTTCTACATCTGGATGTTCTGGGAACACACATTCAGTGATCTTGCCTGGATTTGGGATCAGCTGCAGTATGCCATGGCTATCGAGCGCCGCTTTCTCAGCCGTCACACGTACTTCCATCGCATAACCAATTTCTTTCGGCTCCAACGCTTCAATTGAACGGCCAGCGGCGATATCAAACTGCGCGCTAACGATATCAATACCTGACGTCGCTTCCGTTACTGGATGCTCAACCTGCAGACGCGTGTTCATTTCCATGAAGTAGACTTCGTTTGCATCTAAGTTATAGATGAACTCAACGGTACCTGCGCCCATGTAATCGGTCGCGTCACCTAAAGCACGGGTATAAGCCAGTACTTGTCTCTTCAGCTCATCTGGCAACATAGTTGAACCAGACTCTTCGACCACTTTTTGGTTGTTACGTTGAACCGAACAGTCACGCAAACCTAATACTTTGGCGTTGCCGAACTTGTCACGCAGTAACTGCACTTCGATGTGACGCAGCGATGTCACATATTTCTCTAGGTACAAGTCACCGTTACCAAAGGCAGCAGCCGCTTCAGTCGCAGTTTTTTGGAATAGACCAATCATGTCTTCAGGGCGTTTCACTACCTGAATACCTTTACCGCCACCACCTTGTACCGCTTTAAGCAGTACTGGATAACCGATTTCGCTCGCCACGTTTATGGCTTGCTCAGCATTGGTCAGAATGCCGTGAGAACCAGGTACGACAGGTACATTTTGCGCTTGTGATGTCTTAATGGCGTTCGACTTGTTACCCATAGTCGTCATTGAATGCACGCTAGGGCCAACAAAGTTAACACCGTTATTCACACATAAGGCAGCAAACTGCGGGCTTTCAGATAAGAAACCGATACCTGGGTGCAATGCATCCACTTGCTCATACTCGGCTACTTTCAGCACTGAGTATGCGTTCAAGTAACTTTCGTCCGAGGTATTACCCCCTAAACAAACTAACTTGTCGGTGTCTTTCAACATGTCGGCTGGTACTGACGTCATATCAGGATCAGACGCCACTAATACCACATTGATATTATTGTCGTGAGCCTTACGGATCAGTTTCACCGCAGTACAACCACGGGCGTGAACCAATACTTTGTTAATTGGCTTCATTAACTGGCGTGGATCGTTCTGTACGATCACATCTTCTTCAACAGCTGCTTCAACCACTAAGGTCGATAGTGCATTGATGATCACGTCGTTAATTTTTGCCGAAGGCATTGGCATCAGAGGATCGATACCTGCTAACTGAGTGTCTAAATTGTCGCTGAATGGGTTGTGGACTAAGCCCGCCATCGCGCCAGGTACTTTTGACAAGTAGTTAGACAGCGTTGCCGTTGATGGTAAGTAAGCTGGCACCACCATTTGACCCGCGAACGGCATGTTAGTACCAGACAGGTAGTAAGTTTGCACTAATGGGTGAGTCACAAAACTCGCCTGCGCACCACCGGTACAGTCACCAAAACCAAACATCAATACTGGCAATTCGTTATCACGAACAAAGCGCGTGATACGGTCGTTCACCACAGCCATAGAGAATAGCGCCGCGGCACCTTCTTTAGTCTGCATCCCGCCTGAACTGATAAAGCACACGACAGGTAATTTACGCTTAGCACACTCGATCAACAGCGCTGAGAATTTCTCGGCACTAGCCATATCGAATGCACCGGCTTGGAATGCAGTGTTAGACACAGCCACACCCACGCGAACTTTTTGACCTTTTTCTTTAAAGTCAGCAATACCTGTGATCAAACCACATGGGCGAATGCCTTTATCTAACGCGTCTTCGATCGATAAACGGAAGCCTGGGAAGTTGAGCAAGTTAGCCGACATCTTGTCGCCATTGATCTCTTCGAAATTGGTAAAGAACTGTTTAACCACATTTTCCCAAGTCATGTTGCCTTTACGTTTTTCGTCACGCAGCACTTTTTGGATCAATAAATCCTGATAACCCATGGTCAAGCGGTTCCAGAAGTCCTTACGACGACCGATACGCACTGGGTTGATCGCGCCAGTGTACTTGCTGGTATCGCTTTCGCTATCGAAATACTCAGGCAGTAAACGTTCGAAGAAGTAAGTCAGTACCACGAATAGACTGTCGTTAAGCTGCGGGAAACCCACACTCTTCCACTGTTCTACGCGGACTAATAAATCTGCACGGTTAGATTGACCCATGAAGTATTTAAGCCACTTGTAGAACTTAGCTTTGTCGTTCGAGGTATCTTGTGTCGACATTGCATGGTCAATTGACTTGTGCAGCAGGTTGTTCACTGAATTACGTGACAAACTCTTCGACATCATGGCTTCTTTCGCGATTGACGCTAAGCTACCGACAACGTTGTCGTACAAGGCATTGAAGATCAGAATGTTATGGCATTGCCAAATAAAGTCTTCACGCAGTTCTTCATTCACAACCACATCGAGTACGGTCAGCTGATTCAGCTCAGGCCATTTAGCTTGAGTCACAGACTTTGGCAAACTTTCTAAGTGCTGAATCAGCCCTTTAAAGTTGTTAGCCGCATTGCTCTTCCAGCGGTGATACAAAGACCAGCTGATGTTAAATAACAGCGCCTTACGTGCTTTCTTATAGTTCTCTTTTGGTTCACCCAAAATCAAACGAGTCAGCATGTTACGCTCGGTAGACACTTCATCACGCTTAGCGACAAAGGTGGTCCACAATTTGTTCAGTTCTTCGTCATAAACCAGTTTATCTGGGTTAGATAACCAAGCTTGGAACACACGGTCTTGTTCTTGTTGGATACGCGCCAACAGATCACCTTCTGGCACGCTAGCACGTGACAGACGACCATATTGTTCTTGAGAAATCGAATGGATACGGCTACGCAGCGTTAAATAACGCAGATAACGATAGGCGCTACCGAACAGGTTGTGGTGACTGGTTGGGCTCGTTGCCACAGCCAATTCTGCGTTCAGTTCCAAAGCCATCAAGTTTTTAGATGGATTTAGGAAACGAGTTAAGCTGCGGTCATAATGCTCACGTAAATCTTTAGATTCACGCACAAAATTCATCGCTGCACGCTCAACCGCTTCTACGCTGCTAATAATAGCGCGGCGCAAATTGTGCTGACGCTCATCACGGTCACCCGGTGAAAAGTCGATGATACCGTCGATACAGCCTGAGGTATAAAGCTCTTCTGGTGATACACCCACAGATTTCGCACATTCTTGCCAAGATAAGTTGTACTTACGGGCAATACTTTGCAGACCTTGTGGCTGGATCGTGTTGAAAATACCGTCACGCAACGACAACAGAATGTTCGCCGCCGCTAATGGAATCGCACCACCAGAATAACCGGCACCGATCACAATACCGACTGTCGGTACGTCAACGTTAGCGCTTTCTGCGATAGCTTTAGAAATTGAATGCGCTTGGTTTTGGCTGTTAGCGATTTCGCCAGCATCAGCTCCAGGAGTATCAATTAAATAAATAATAGGCATAGACAATTCGGCAAAATGACGAATTGCTTTACAGGCGGCGTAATGATGCTCAGGCATCCAAGCACCGTTTGCGGTAGTGCGTTCTTGGGCGATAAAGCCAATACGACGAGTGCGTGAACCAAAGTTCAGCTCGACCTCAGCACTGTAAAAAGAGCCCAAGTGAGTTTCGGTAATCAAGCGACCTTTAAGATCGGCAATGATACGTTTTGCACCAGGACGACCTTTATCTTGGGTCGGCTGGATCACTTTAGTAACGTAACCGTCGACATCTAACGATGCCAAGTCTTTCAAGTTTGCCTGGATGGCATCCTCATTTAAAAGACCTTTAATTTCTTCCGATAAACTCTGTTTGCTGTGCTTAGGAAACAGAGAAAAATCCTTTGCCAAATGCTCGGCTTGTAAAAAAAGCGGATCGGGCGTTTGGGCTTGAGTCATGTGTGTGGGCTGATTATTGCTGGTCATCAAAAGATCCTCTGCTTAGCCTCTGAAAATTTTTAGCCAATAAATATAACTTTGTTATCCCGTCAAATGCCATTAAACTGCATAAGACGCTATGTTCCAAATATGAGACAGTGGGAAAAACATGCCAGATTTAAACGGTATGATGCTATTTGCAGCCGTAGTTAGAGCTAAGGGATTCTCCCAAGCTGCACGTGAAACCGGCCACCCAAAATCCACCATAAGTCGCAAAATCGCGCAGCTTGAAGAACAACTTGGCGTGCGATTGCTACAGCGCGACACCCGTAATTTGAGTCTGACCCAAGTCGGGGCACTCTTTTACCAACACTGTGATTCCATTCGCAATGAGGTGGAAGCGGCCAAGGCTGTTATCGAGAATACTCACGATGATGTGTCAGGATCATTACGGATTGCGATCCCTGTGTCATTTAGCCAAGAACTTATCGCTAACCTCTGTAGCGGATTTATGCGTTTATATCCCAATGTTGAATTAGATGTCCAGTTTACCGACAACGATATTGGTTTGGTCGGCGAAGGATATGACATAGCCATCAAATATGGCCCACTTCAATCGTCGGACTTAGTCGCACGATTACTGTTTGAACGCCAACCGATTTTAGTCGCAAGCCCAGGTTACTTAAAACTCAAAGGCACACCCGCAACGCCAAAAGAACTCAGCCTGCACAGTGGCATTTTATTGGGGACTTCTCGCTCGGCGCCGATTTGGCCACTGGGTAAAGGTTCGCGTAAAACCATGGCGAACTTTCAGCGTAAAGTGCGGGTCAATAGCCCTATCATGGTAAAACAGTTAGCCATGGATGATTTTGGCATCGCCATGTTATCCAATTCGGCCTGTAAGACCGAACTTGCCAATGGGCAGCTAGTACCGATTTTACAGGAATGGCCGATTGAACCCTTTAAGGTTTACGGGGTTTATTCGAGTCGACGTCAACTGGCTACCAACATCAGCGTCTTTTTGGATTTCTTCGTAAAACGCTTCAGCAGCCAAGAAAGCCTGCAATCCCTCATGGGCTAGTTTTAATCTCGCATAAAGGAAACCTGTTTCAAAAAAGCCCAATAAAAAAGCCTAGATTTGAGTCTAGGCTTTTAGTATCACGA
>NZ_VXCT01000098.1:0-6634 GCF_052850535.1 Shewanella sp. 1180_01 | reverse complement strand
GCAGAGTAAGTAATCGAAGTGCTTGGCTGAAATTCTATTAAAGGCGATTTGCCAATGTCTGCGGTTCATGCCTTTTTCTGGAGTGATAACGTCGGCGATGCGCACTTTACCGAGTATTCGGTATTAGTCGCCCACGGCTTGATCTAATATCCCGAGGAAGGAGCGTTCAGCACTGGAAAATAGGGCGTCTTGTTTACGGTAGCGATAGGTATTATCAGAAGATGGGACAAGCAGATTGCTGAAAATGCGTAAGAGTAGCGGTACTAAAATGATAAGTGCAAAACCCAGCCCGATAAGTATTAACTGATTTGAATTCATCATTACATCCTTGTTTGAGTATTGTCATTGTGACTTGCTAAGCATCCAATCCGTGAGTTGCTTACACTGTAATGTCCAAAATAATGAGTCGTTGAGTGTAGTGACCAAATCTTGTTGGCCACTACATCTACAGCAATACCGGTATTATCGGTACGCACACGTCTTAACGATAAAACGCTTCAACTGTGCCTTTTACTGTCAATAAAAGAGGTTGGCCGCGACGGTCTAAGGATTTGCTTGGTACTTTTACCCAACCTTCACTGATGCAATATTCTTCGACATCAAAACGCTCTTTGCCGTTGAGCTTAATACCGATATCGTGCTCGAAAATTTCTGCCACATGGTGTGGGCTGCGTGGGTTAACGGAAAGGCGATCCGGTAAAGCAGGTAATGATGTTGTGTCGGTCATGGTCGTGATCTGTCATTGTCTATAGTGAAAAAGCGTGCGCTATTGTAGGCAATCCCAGCGCAACGCTCAAGACTTTAACTGTGACTGATTGCGCAGCATGGATAAGTATGGCGGTATCTGTTCGTCAACCTTATTAGCCTGCGAGGATACAGTGCTACACTTTCGCGCGTGGTATTTTCTGGCGCTTGAATGTTAAGTCGAGCAGACTTTACCCTATAGCCATGAAAATCTGCGATAAATTAACAGTTCTAAACGATCGGCTATAGATCAACAGCGATTATCCAACAGCTATTAATCAGAGTTATTAATCAAGAGTTATGAACGACGACATTAGTATCTCGCTGCCCTCGCTTATTCATCGAATTGGGCGGGAGGCGGTTAAACAAGCTCAAGCGATTGCAATCCAATATGATTGCGAGCTTAAGCGTGTGCGACGTTCGAGGAATTGGTGCATGGTGGGCGAGGCGATTAAGATCCAATCCTGCAGTGCGCATTTACAAGTCGAGTCGTTGCCAGCGAAGCAGTTAACAGCTAAAGATGACCAGTTTGGTTATCTTATCAAAAAGTTGGAAACGGCCTTGCTGCAACATGCGGACAAGCTAGAGCCCTTAGACGCTAAGTTGATTCGGCTTATCGCAGACAATCCCGCGATCACTTTAGGTGAGTTGATGCAACTGACGCAATGCACTATCACAGAGGCCAGATTGGCACGTTTTCAAGCCGACTCTTGGTAGTTTGCTTGCTTCGCGTTCTCGCTATGCGCCTCTACTGCTTGGCTGCTTTTTCTAACACTTTTATTTGATTTTCAATTTGCTCGGCTTCAGCGGTCAGCATTGAGTAGGATCGAATATCGCCTTTTCTCTGTGCAAGCATAGCTTCTTCAAGCTTTGCATTGTATTGCTGAGTTAACTTTTTTAAGGGATTTTTCTTAAAGATTGAAAACATGGTCACTTCTACTGAGTTGAGTATTTGGGTTGTATACGTAGGTAAGCGGATTTAAGTTTTATTTTTTTAAATTAAAAGTAGCGCCTTCAACTTCTAATCCACAATCCACAATCCACAATCCTTCAATTCCACTGCCATCCGGCCTCAGCAAGGCAGAGACTTTATGTTACATTTGCAGCAAACCAATGGGTTGCTATGTCTTATTTAGCTTGCAACCCATTGAAAATATTTTAAATCTTAAACTGACCGACGAGTTTACCTAAGTTAATGCCTTCTTGTGATACGGTTTGGCTGACTCTGGCAGCATCTTCGCTGGAATGGAGTAACTCATTCACAATCTCTTGGATGGCGAACACGTTGCGGTTAATTTCTTCGGTCACAGAGCTTTGTTCCGTGGCCGCTGTCGCAATTTGGGTGCTCATGTCGTTAATGGCCGTGACCGCCGATGTCACTGAGCCTAGGCTTTCTGAGATTGCGCGAGAAGAGTCTACCGAGCGTACGCAGCTTTGCTGACTTTCTTCCATCGTTTTCACCGCCAGCGCCACAAGCTTGTGCAGTTCTGACAGCATCTCATTGATTTCTAGCGTGCTAGATTGCGTTCGGCTCGCTAAGTTACGCACTTCATCGGCCACCACGGCAAAGCCTCGACCTTGTTCTCCGGCGCGGGCCGCTTCGATGGCGGCATTTAATGCTAATAGGTTAGTTTGCTCAGCAATACCGCCAATCACTGACAGTACATTGTTGATTTTTTTAGATTGTTCGCTCAAGGATTGAATGCTGCCCGCCGCATTATTGATTTGCGCCATGAGTGCCGAAATTTCTTCTAAAGACGCATCGACGCAGCGCTGAGCATTGGCTACATCGCCAGTGGCAGCGTGAGTCGCTTCTGCCACTTGCGTGGTATTTTGCGCTACTTCGCTGGCGGTAGCTGACATTTCAGTAATAGCAGTAACTACTTGATCGGTTTCATTGTTATGGCTGATGAGTTGGCTCGACATCACTTTGGTTTGATCGTGAATCGCGTTGGCAGCGCTTTTAACTTTAGCGGTTGCGTTTGCCACATCGCCTATGATGGTTTGCAGTTTATCGACAAACAGGTTAAAGGATTGGCCTAGTTGTGCAATTTCATCTTCACCTTTCACAATAAGACGTTTGGTTAAATCGCCTTCGCCTTTGGCTATGTCGTTTAAATTGTCTGCCATATTTTTAATTGGCGCGACCATACGTTGGGCGGTGATCAGAATAACAGCGGCAGTCATCGCGGCGAGTAACAGCGCAATTAACAGAATGGCATAGGATTTTTCGATCATCTGCTCAGTGACTGTTGCACGATAATCCTCAACGACAGCGTCGATATCATCGATATAAGCACCCGTGCCTAGCATCCAGTCAGTGCCAGGGATCATCATGGAGTAACCGATTTTCTCAATTTGCTCATTGGTATTCGGTTTTTGGAAATAGAAGGAGAAGTTACCGTCGCCCCTTTTAGCAGCATCGAGTAAACCAACAATGATTTTTGTGCCGCGGGGATCTGTCATATCAATTTTATTTTGCCCTTCGAGGTTGGGCATGACGGCATGGAACAGGTTTTTGCCTTGGGAGTCGTAAATAAAGAAGTAACCAGAACTGCCAAAACGGATATCACGGAGCGCTTGGTTCACATTGCCATTTTCTTTTAAAGACAACTGATATTGCACTATGCCGGCCGCAATTTCGGTGGCTTCTTTTATTTGGGTTTTACGTTCACCGATAAGCTTAGTTCTAAAGGTCGTGACTTCATCTGCAAGGGCGCTTTGTTCGACATAGTAAGAAACTGTCATGAGAATGCACAGGGTCAGGATTAACGGGAATAGCGATAACAGCAGTAATTTATTACGTAAACTGAAATTAGACATGCTTGACGACTCCATGATGAACATCCTTTTATTGCAGGGCAGTATAGCTAATTTCCCATATTCTTAAGTGCTTAAGTTAACAAAAATATAATGTAAATGACAAAAAGCACGCTTTTTTCTTATGCCTCATGGGTTGGGTGCACCTTAAATTGGGCTACTTTCGTTGATCTTAATCAAGGCTCTCTGGGGGAAATGCGTTCACTATATTAGTTAAACTTGATGCAAATGGCGGCTAGAATTTTGCAAACCTTGAGCAGATATCTGATTTGCAGCGGACCAGTAGCAAAGCGACATGGCGGCAAAGGGTAAGGGCGGACAGTGACGAATGAAAAGCTGATTTTAACGCTGAAAATCTGCATTAGTGTGGGTATTTGTCTTATTGCGCTGGGTATTTATCTGCATAATTTTAATGACACTGTTGAAGCGATGGGCGTGCAGGGGATTATTCTCAGTGCCATGTGTGTCGCCTTTGGCATGGCGTTGTCATTACCGACTAAAATGTATTTAACCTTTATGTTGGTTAAGCGAGAGACTGAAAAACATCAATAATTTGTTCTTGCACTTGGTTTTACTCAGCGACTAATTAGCTTACTTTGTTTTCCTGTTATTCAATCTCAGTTCAAACTCAAACCTGCTATTCAACCCACTAAGCTAAGCCGCAAATGCCCCGATTGTGGTTTTTAACATAATTAACCCAAGACTAATGGGCCAAAAACACCGATAATTCACCCTTAATGACTCATTACCAATGATGCGATTTGGTCGATGGGCTGCTACAGACTCGCATATTTAGTGGAAATCATATTCAATGGAAATCAAAGTTAATTTTCTCGACAATCTTAGACTTGAAGCCAAGTTTGATGATTTTACCGTGACCGCCGATCAACCGATCCGCTACAAAGGTGATGGTTCTGCTCCTAGTCCGTTTGATTATTTCTTAGCGTCGTCAGCCCTGTGTGCGGCCTATTTCGTGAAGGTGTATTGCAAAGCACGCGATATTCCAACGGATAACATTAGACTGTCGCAGAACAATATTGTCGATCCTGAAGATCGCTACAACCAGATTTTCCAAATTCAGGTTGAATTGCCAGAAGATATTTCCGATAAAGATCGCGAAGGTATTTTGCGTTCAATTGATCGTTGTACCGTTAAAAAAGTGGTGCAAACGGGTCCAGAATTTAAGATTGAAACCGTTGAAAAACTAGACGCAGACGCCAATGCCATGCTGATGGGCCAGCCTAATGGCGCATCGAGCACCTTTATTCTGGGTAAAGATCTGCCGCTGGAGCAGACCATTGCCAATATGACGGGAATGCTCGCCGATCTTGGAATGAAGATTGAGATCTCATCATGGCGTAACATAGTGCCGAACGTGTGGTCACTGCATATTCGTGACGCCGCTTCGCCAATGTGTTTTACCAATGGTAAAGGCGCGACCAAAGAAAGCGCGCTGTGCTCGGCACTCGGCGAGTTTATTGAGCGTTTAAATAACAACTTTTTCTATAATGATCAATTCTTTGGTACCGAAATCGCTAATAGCGAATTTGTACATTATCCCAATGAAAAGTGGTTTGCGTTAGAGGAAGACGATGCGTTGCCAGCGGGTATTCTCGATGACTATTGTTTAGAGATTTATAACCCAGACGACGAGCTGTGCGGTTCGCACTTGATTGATACCAACTCAGGTAATGTTAAGCGCGGCATTTGTGCGATTCCTTACATCCGTAAATCTGACGGTGAAACGGTTTACTTCCCATCGAACCTGATTGAAAACCTGTTTTTAAGTAACGGTATGAGCGCGGGCAATAACCTGCAAGAAGCGCATGTGCAGTGCCTGTCAGAGATTTTTGAGCGTGCAGTTAAACGCCAAATCATTGAGCAAGAAATTGTTCTGCCAGATGTACCAATGCAGGTACTTGAAAAATATCCCAGTATCCTCGCGGGTATTAACGGCTTAGAAGAGCAAGGTTTCCCAGTTGTGGTCAAAGACGCCTCACTCGGCGGTCAATTCCCAGTGATGTGCGTGACCTTAATGAACCCGAAAACCGGCGGCGTGTTTGCCTCATTTGGCGCGCACCCAAGCTTTGAAGTGGCATTAGAGCGCAGCCTAACTGAATTACTGCAAGGCCGCAGCTTCGAAGGCTTAAACGATGTGCCAAAACCGACCTTTAATAGCATGGCGGTCAGCGAGCCAGAAAACTTTGTTGAGCACTTTATTGATTCAACAGGGGTGATTTCATGGCGCTTCTTTAGCAGTAAATTCGATTATGAATTCTGTGAATGGGATTTCTCTGGCACCAGCGAAGAAGAGGCTAGCGGTTTGTTTGGCATCTTAGAAGCGTTAGGTAAAGAGGTGTATATCGCCGAGTTTACCGATTTAGGCGCATCGGCATGTCGAATTTTAGTACCTGATTACTCTGAGATTTATCCAGTTGATGACTTGATTTGGGATAATACCAACAAGGCGCTGGCATACCGTGAAGATATCCTAAATCTGCATTCGTTAAGCACTAAACAGCTGGTTAATTTGGTTAATCGTTTAGAAGAAAGCCAACTCGATAACTACACGGATATCCGCACCTTAATCGGCATTGTATTCGATGAAAATACCGTTTGGGGTCAGCTCACGATTATCGAGCTTAAGATCCTGATTTATTTGGCGCTCGGTGCGCACGAAGACGCGATTGAGCTAGTTGGTGAGTTCCTACAGTTTAACGACAATACCGTTAAACGCGGCCTGTTCTACCAAGCCATGAATGCTGTATTGGAAGTGACCTTAGATGACGAGTTAGAACTTGATGATTTTATCCACAACTTCAACCGCATGTTCGGTAAAGAAGTGATGGACAATGTCGTTGGCTCAGTCACAGGTAAAGTGCGTTTTTATGGCCTGACTAAGACCAGCATGCAGCTCGAAGGCATTGAGCCACATCTAAGATTGATTGAAAGCTATAAAAAGCTGCATCAAGCCCGTAAAGCTGCAAAAGATCTAAATTAAGTCTGTTGTTTGGCAATAGCTTTACGTATTAAAAAAGCGAACCTTAGGGTTCGCTTTTTGTTGGCTGCC
>NZ_VXCT01000097.1:0-6702 GCF_052850535.1 Shewanella sp. 1180_01 | reverse complement strand
TAAGAAAATAAAAAAGCAAGCGGTTAAGCTTGCTTTTTTATTGCGCACTATGCCGTCTTATTTAACTCGACGGCGGCTAAACGCTAATGGTGCAAGTAGCAATGATAACCATGACAAGCTACCACCTGAAGAACCTTCTTTTTCAGGTTCTACCGGCGCTTGACCTTCACCATTGATCGTCACTGTAACAGATGCCTTCATTTCAGCATCACCATCTGAGATGGTATAACTAAAAGTCTCTGTTGCAGACTGACCTTGATATAGATGACCAAATTGTCCATTAGGACTATAAGTCACAGTACCATCATTGTTATTGGTGACCTTGCCCTTTAAAGAGCCAACATCAATAGCTGTGATAGTAAGCGTGTCTCCATCAACATCGGTATCATTTGCAAGTAAGGCAATTTGTATGTTGCCCGACTTAGTCGTTACCGCTGTGTCAGCGACAGCAACAGGAGCCGCATTAAGACCAACAACACTAATAGTCACTTCAGTTGTGCTTGTCGCGCCAATTTCATCTGTGATGGTGTAACTAAATACTTCATTGGCCGTTTCACCTTTGGCCAAATCATTAAACTGACCGTTAGGATCGTAGATAAACGTACCATCGCCATTATCTGTCAGCTTACCTTTCAGGCTAGATTGTTTAGCCGTGAGGGTAAAAGTATGACCATCGGCATCAGTGTCATTCGTTAACGGCGATATTGTAACAGTCGCATTCTCATTGACACTGATAGCATCAGGCGTTGCTGTTGGCGGTGTATTAATTTTAACACTGACATCAACTGTAGCTTCAGCAAAGCCACCTTTGTTATCGGTAATGATGTAAGCAAAGCTATCTAATACGGTTGAGCCTGGCGTTTCATTTGCAAAGGCACTACCTGAGTCATAACTGATAACATTGCCCGAAACCGCAACAGTCCCCTTAGTAGATCCAGTAGTAACGCTATCGATCACTAAAGTATCACCATCTGCATCCGTATCATTTGCCAAAGGTGAAATTGTCACTTTTTGGCCAGCCCAAATTGTCATAGCATCCGAGTTGGCTACTGGCACATTGTTCGGCGGGACGTCAGTGTTTAAAGGCTCACCCGCACTCACTTGGTATCCTCCCGTAACAGCTGTGTCATCTTCGTGGCTAACGACAACATATAAAGTCGATTCCAATTCAGACTTCGCTAGCTTTGAAAATACATAGTTTGTCGCTGATGGATTTGTTGCTAGAGTAACATTATCAACAATTGTCGTAGACGCGTCTGATTTGTAAACGGTTAACTTTGGCTTCATACCTAAGCTGGAGTCTGTTACACGTACAACGAGGTCTTTGCTCATATCTATATTTTCTAAGACATAGAAATCAAGATCGCCAGCACTGTCAATCACTCCATTGATACCAGCATTGGTCGTATCGAGTTTAATTGCGGTGATATAGCTACCATCACTGTCAAAATAAGGCACATTGCTCACAACCAATGAGGTTTTCGCAATACGTACAAAATTCTCCGTTATGGCTGGTAAAGCTTCTTGTACTGGCTCAGAGCCGTCTAATGTGGGTGTAAATAGGCCTGTGGCAGTATATTTAGCCTTGCTTTCTTTGTTATCAACATTCACTTCGACTTGATAAATACCATTCTGATTGTATGGTGCAACGGCGGAGTAAATACCATCACCTGCAACCGCATCACCGCCTTGGCCATTATCAAACATTTCCAAGTTGGTCGTGTTGTCCATTGGGTCCTTGATCGTAGCGATGACATTAGCACCAGTGATAAGTTTATCTTTGGTTAACGCAGTCGTTAAAATCATCGGGCTTGGGTAACTTACGGCATTACCAGCAAATCCCTCAACAGAGACAGTATAACTTCCCGCTAGACTTGGCTCTGCACTGACATTGACCGTCGCATCTAGCGCACGATTTGCATTTGTGTTTATTAACTCAAGTTGCCATTCACCATGACCAAGTGAGGCAACAAGACTATTAGGAACATTGACGCTACAAGATTGCCCTCCAGACACAGGTAAACAATCGAAAGTTACGCCATTGACATTATTACCTGAAGCATCTTTTAGCGTGAGTTGCAGATCAGAAGCGCCGCCTTTATGGTTTACGAAAATATTGACATTATCTAAACCAGAATCGATATAAATACTCTGAGTTGCACCCGTGCCACTTGCAATATTAAGCGTTGATGACACTAAGTTTTGGTTATCAGTGGCAATGGCATTTGCTTGTAAAAAAGCATCGATAATTTCGGCTAACGTTGTTGGTGAAGAAAAGTATTTTCCGCCTGTTGCATTGGCCATTGTCACTAAAGGACCCGTTGGCGAAGCTGAGCCATAACCGAAACTAAAAATTGGTACATTGGCATTTTGATAGGCAGTGATGACCGAGGATTCTGATTTTATAGAATTATTATCGTCACCATCAGCAAGCACAAAAACGACACCTGGTGCGCCACTTGCCGCCGAAGCCTGATAAGCCGATAAATTATCAAGTGCTAACTGACTGCCATCGAACAATGCCGTTGAACCATTGGCATAAATATTATCAATTGCACCTTTCAAAGCTTGTTTAACACCGTTATCTGGCTTGGGCATTTTTTGCATCGCAAAATCTTGCTTAACACTCGAACGGCCTGAGAATGAAACTAACCCCATCGCAGTACTGCCTTCAGCAGTCGCATCAACAAGTATTTTAGCGGCTTGCTTGGCGTTATCGATAGGCGAACCAAACATGCTACCCGAACGGTCCATGACAATCTGCATATCGATATCGCCTTCAACCCAAACAAAATCAAGCTGATCACGACAACTAAACTGCGCTGCGGGTAACTCTTTCTTTACAGGATTATTAGCATCAGGCGCATTATTCGCCAAAGTAGTATATCGAGTACGAGTTGGCTGAGCCGTTTTCCGGCCAGATTTAGGGTCGTCTTTAACGTCTTGAGCAAGCACTTCCCAAGCACTCTTACCATACACTCGTCCCTGTGCGGTACGGTTTACATCACCAATATTGCTCGCAGTTGAATGATTCAACCATTTCATATCACCGTTTCTTGCTTGCCATTGATTACTCATAATGGAATCAGTGGCCACGTCAGTGGTGAGCGTTGCATTAGCAGCACCGGAAACCGCGTTACCTTTATACTCATCATACACACCATAGGCATAGTGTCCCCACTCGTGGGCCAAGGTGTAGCCAGAGCCCAGGGTGTCGGTGAGCATATTGTGATCTTTGCCTTGCCCTGCACCATTTGGAAAAACATCTCCAAACCAAATATGCATACCATTGGCGCCAAAGCCCGCAGTATTTGCTCGCGGCCATTCACGCTCGCCCCAAATAATGTCCGATTTAGATCTATGCTTATTTTCTCTGAAAATACTTATCTTTCCGAGCTTATGTTCACCGTTCGATTGCTCACATACCCCATCGGCAAAATAACCCAATATTTCCTCGTAGGCTTTCTGATCACTCCCTTCAGGATTATTGTGCAAAGACACAGTAATATCGAAAACAGCGTTAGACGAATCAGAAGTCATCACTGAAACTGATTGCATATGGTTTGCTGATACAATGGATTTGTCTTGCTGTTCAGTGACAGTATTGACCCGTGATAACCAACTGTTTGCAGCTATAGCTGAGCTAGATGTTAAAGCGAGCCCTACACAAATGGCGACCTTGCTCAAGTTATTTTTTTGTATCACTTCATATCTCCTTTAGAAAGTAATAATAGTTGGAAGGTGTATTTACCTTCTTTCACAACGAGTGTTCCGTTCTGCGTTAATCGTTTTGAAATCACAGGGTATAAGGACGAGAAATCGGCTATAGGTATCAACTCAAATACATGCTGAATGAGTGTTCCATTAGGTAATTTGAGTTCAGGCGGGATATCGTTCGGAATGTTTAAAATAATAGTGCTAGGCTCAACTATTAACTCAGAAACGATGGAATCATATATATAAGGAAAAAAATTTGAGTCGATTTCACAGTAATCCAACTGATTACTAAACCAATACTTATAGGCATGACCAAGGCTTGCGGCTTGCTCACCTATAATGCGATCTGTGCATTGATATTCTAGACTTTTCCCGGTAACAATCTTGTGCGACAAAAGCTGCATGTTTGAATCAAAATCAATGATTCTGATATGACTATCAGCTAGTTCAGTAATAATTTGAGTAGTGTAATAACGTTGAAAATCTAGAGGTGAGTTGTATCTATAGACAGTTTTGGCATACACTGGACAACATAATACAAACAGCAAAATACCAAAAAGAGTTGTAATCTCTCGTATCATCCGTGAAAACTTATTTATCCTAAAAACTTGAAACCAATGTTAACAAAAACAAAAACAACTTTGTATACATTTGTTGCAAGTTTCACAAAAAAGTTAAAAATCATCCACTGCTAGATTAATTTTCATGAAAATATGCAGCGTTATTGGTTAATAGCATGATTTATAGAGTAGTAATTCAATTACTACTTTTGACCTATTAGCCGCAGATATTCCTCCATCAATGATTCATAATTGGAAACAGCCTGTTAATTTATTATCTATTTTAGCCCATTCATACAAATCATTATCACGCAAAGAATTACCCTAATAAAAAATAAATTACACTAGATTCATATAAACAGAAATACAGGTTATATATGAGTAAGCCGAACACTATTTAATCAATTTAAACTTCTGGCACTCTAATTATTCTGTAAGCATAATAACCTACAATTAATCATATGCAGACCAAGGTTAAAACAGACAAAGACGAGCATACAATCCAGCCAATTATTCCTTAAAATGAGCGTTCACTCTGCCTATCGGCTCAGACGCTTGATGATTTCGCTGTGCTGCGGATAGTGGGCTAGTAAGGTTTTTTGGCTAAATAACTCGAAATCATCGAAGGTAAAACCGGGGGACACCATACAGCCCACGAGCGAAAAGCCGGGTTGATTCATCGCCGAGCCAAAAATACAGCCCTTAGGCACCAAAAATTGTGGTCGCTCGCCCGCCGCTAAATCGAGTCCCAATTGCGCCGTGGTTAACACGCCATCAGGGGCAATCATATAAATGGTGAGCGATTGTCCTGCATGGAAGTACCACATTTCATCGGCGGTTAGGCGGTGAAAGTGGGAAACTTCCCCCGTGCGCAGTAAAAAATAGATGCTGCTCCATAATGCCCGAGTCTGATCAAACGGCGTTTCAGAACGATAGGATGAGCGGTAATAGCCGCCTTCAACATGCTGTTCTAGTGCTAAATATTCAATAAAATCATCGGCTGTATGCATTATAAATCCCTGGATAAAATTAAAACCGCAATTCAGGTTCTAGAGTCTACTCGAAAAACATCTGCTCACTAAGCATTGCGGTTTAGCTTTTTGAACATAAGCACACACGCCAAAGTTCAAAATATCACTATTGACTCGTTACTATAGGCAAAGAGAGAGTTATGGCTTATGGCATCAATCGCGCTGGCGACTTGGCAAAATAACAACGACAAATAAATTGTACGGCGTGTCGTTATGGTTTGTTGTTCGCACCAAAAGCGGCTAGATTATTATGAGTTAACGGGATTAATTGGCGGCTAAAGCTCCAAAGAGCGGCTCGTAATGATGACTTAGACACGCAGACATAAAGTTAAGTGATTTTCCACAGGGATCTTAATTGATGATCAATATTGAACAGATGGCGTTAATCCTCGATGCACTGCCAGATCCTGCCTTAATATTGTCAAAAAGTGGTCGGTACGTGGCAGTTTTCGGCGGTAAAGATGGGCGCTATTATCACGATGGCAGTGGCTTAGTCGGTTTGTACATTGCTGATGTATTAAACCCCGATAAAACAAATTACTTCTTAGGCATTATCGAACAAGCCTTAGCTAGCCGAGCATTACTGATTGAAGAATATGAACTCAGTAATAAAGATGTCAAAGGCTTACCCGATGCGGGCCCAGATCAACCCATTTGGTTTGAGGGACGAATTCAAGCGCTAGACTTTCTCGTCAATGATGAGCCTGTAGTGCTCTGGGTCGCCAGTAATATCTCCCAGCGACATGAGCTTGAACTGCAGCTGCGTCAGCTCAGCGATACCGATCAGCTCACAGGGTTATATAATCGCCGCCGATTAGAACGTGACTTAACCGTTCAATTCGACACTTTTCAGCGCCACCGTACGCCCACCTCAATCTTGATCCTCGATTTAGACCACTTAAAGTCCATCAATGACCAGTTAGGCCACCATGCTGGCGATAAAATTATCATCGCCGTTGCTGAAACCTGTCGCACTCAATTTAGAAAAACCGATAGTGCGTATCGTTTTGGTGGGGATGAATTTGTGATTGCCCTGCCCGGTGTCGAACAGTCTCAGGCAGTTAAATTTGCTGAATACCTCTGCGATTGTTTTTACTCGGCACTGCAACAACATGCGGTTAACGGCTTGTTTGCCACCGTAAGTATCGGGGTTGCCAGCATAGAAGCATTGGATACCTCCTATGAAGACACGCTTAAGCGGGCCGATGCGGCCCTGTATCAGGCTAAACGTAATGGCAAAAATCGAGTGATATCAAATACAGCCTAAGCGGGTTGAACATTTCAAAGCACACATAGCAATAACAAGCGCCCTTAATAAGTGATAGTCACAAGTGCTCATAAGAAGCACGCATCAAAAGGCTGTCCCGTCCTAAGATAGGTTGACAGTTTTTAGG
>NZ_VXCT01000096.1:0-6937 GCF_052850535.1 Shewanella sp. 1180_01 | reverse complement strand
CATCTTTGCTCTTTGGTTAGCTGCTCATCAGTGCCTAATCACTACATTAGACAGACCTCGCTCCATGCTATGGAGCGGGTTTCGCAGGGTTAAAGCATTGCTGGCTTTGGCTCCAGCAGATCCAAATTATTCAGTGACTTCTCCATAAAAAAGGCGATCACAGCGCGGCGTTCGCCCGCAAACTCTTTGCTTAACTCTTTAAGCGCATTGAGCAGAGCGGCGCACATCATCAAGCAGTAATGCGGCCTTTCCGCCGCAAGGCCACTGAGTTCGCTGCGCAGATTGTCAAAGCTGGCTTCAAGTAAGGTCGCTTGGCGTAATTGAAACGCCACCCGATCAAGCGCGGCTTGGTTGTCATCGAATAGGTGTTGAATTCCGGATTGTGTACTGAGTGTCATGATGTGCTCCTTGCCCACCCTAAAGGGTGCTGATATCCAGTGGTAGTTGGGTGTATTTGCCATTAGGCTGACGCTCATATAGGCGCAGGTACTGGCTAGTGCCTGTGATTTGAATCGCGTCGGCTATGGCGTCCATGGCCCGTTTCCAGTTGGCATCGTCGATATCCAGCTGGCGCAGACTGAGCACTTGGTTAACGTCGATTCGGCCTTGCTGGTTTACCCGAAACGCATGTTCAACCATCGCCATCAGGCGGGTATCCGCGCCACCGCTCCAGCTTTTAATGCAATCATCAATCAAGGTTTTAGCGGTTTGAATGCGCTCATCAAACACGCGGTGTTCACCTACAGCACGACGCACTTGGTACTTGCCATCAAAGCTAGTAAGCAAAATATTGCCCTTACTGCCACCGACCTTAACGCCATATTCACTGGCTGATAGTTCGGCAAAGCCATCAATTTGCGCCATCGTCATCAGTTTGAAATTAAGCATCTGTTCACGCAGTTCCTTGGCAGAACCGACAATAGCTAGCACCACTTCATCGCGCAGTTTGTCCACTGCCTTAATACGGTCTTCATGTACCAAATCGCCTACCGCGTTTTTGCGGTAGCCCTGCGGAATAGCAGCTTGGTTGTGGGTTTGTTCTTGTGTGTTCATCTTATTTGTCCTCATTCCAGCGCACTGTCACGCCATGAAATTGCACCGCCATACAACGGCGACGAATGCCTTTTATGTTCTCGATAATCTCAACTGCCATGCGTTTAAAATCACGGCTTGGAACGTCAATTTGGATAACACCGCGATGCTGGCTAACGACCTTCATCCCACGAAGCCTTAAGGCGGCAATCACATTGATAGCTTTTGTTTGCATGTTATTTACCTTTCCATTTGTTATCCCAAAGGGCGCTATTTAGGCGGTTAGCCACCTTTTGCAACTCCCTTTCGAGTAGTTCGATATGCTGTAGTTGATCGCCCTGGGCGAGTCGGCGACAGAACGCGAGCTGTTCCTCTACGTTGTAACGACTGTCTGTCGCGGATTGCACATCGATCCTCTGTGTTACTGCCGACTGCTTTAACTGCGAATGTGGGCAGCCACCGCGACAGGCGCGATAGAGTCGGACGCGTTGTGGGTTGGTAGAGCTAAAAGGCCGTTCTTGATTGTCTTTGCAGGTATCAACGCTGATTTGTCCTGCAACGGGGCACTGTACGTGGTGACGTAAGTAGCGCCCTTCGACACGATTTTTAATGGTGTCGATATTGCCTTTGTATTTGTTCAGCAGGACCTGATTAAGCATGGTCGGACTGACACCTAGCTCTCTGGCAATCTGCGCTTGGCTGCTCTCACTGACTTTTAACTCAAGCACTTGGAACCAATTGTCCTTGTTCATAGCGCCTCCCTATAGGGATAAAACTTCGATTTGGTTGGTGCATAAATACCGTCATCGATTAGCTCTGGTGCTAAAGTGCCACAGTCAACGTTGAGGTGATAAATGACCATTTCCTCTTCGATAGCTCTGATGCGGATCAAGCCTGCCCGTTGCAGGGCATTGAGGTAACGCTTTACCGTTGAGCGCGCCACCCTAGCTGTGACCATGATTTCTTCAATCGAGAAATTGCGCATGATGCGGCAGCTGTTCCAGATCCGCTGATTCGCTTTAATCTTGGCGAACTGAGACTGGCGCTTTAACGTGCTGTCATCGTTTAACCAGTAGCGGTTGGTCAGCCCTGTACGCCCTTTCCATTCGAGTGTTAAGCGCCCTTCTCGATACAAATCACGTAAAAAGCGATTCGCGAGGCACTTGGGCATTCCCGATGCATCGGCAACTTGTTCAGCACTAAAGCTGACTTTTCGATTGCGACAACAGCACATAAACAACCATGCGCTGTGCCTTAACGGGGTTGAGCGTTTGACTTGTGCCATAACGCTTAACCCACAAGGCTTGGACGTCGAACACCATGGAATGGCTGTGCCCCCCAGTGTTCTGCTGTGACGTAATCAAGTTCGTTCATTTTGGCGAGACGTTCGATTTGATTAAGGCCAATGACAATGCGACGAGCCTCACCACTGCTGGCTTTACGCAGTTCATCAAGGAGTTCTGGTTCGACTTTGATGTCGTTGTCTAAGAGGGAATCGGCCATCACCATGACGTCATCTAAGTCGGCTGGCCGAAACTCAACCCACTCTGAAATACGGTTAAAGAACTGTTTGCGTGTACTGATACGGCGGGCGATTTGGTCCATACCAATGAGGATCACAGGGACTTCGGTGTTGTCGTAGAGATCGCGCACGGTTTCAAGCATACGAACATCCGACATGAGGTAGTCGGCTTCATCGATGAACAGTGGGCGTTCGTACATGCTCATTTGCTCGATAGTGAAATCGACCATCTTATTGATGCGCCACATGCCACTCGATCCGAGTTCGCCGACAATGCGGTTCATTAGTGTACTGGCACTGTCTGTGGCCATGGCTCGAACATAGATACCGTTCACTTGGTTAAACAGATAAGTGGTTGCAGTTGTTTTACCAAAGCCACTTGGGCCGTGGTACAAACCGAGACCTGGTACACCTATGCCTCGGGTACAAAGGTTGTCGAAGGCGTCTTGGGCTGTCAGGACATTTTTTACAGGTGCGATCACTGCTTTCATTTTGTATACTCCATTTGCTTTAGTTTTATGGCCTTCATGGCCGTTGTGGGTCATAAGTGCTCAGTTGGTCGCTCTGCGCTTATGGCCCATGATTTCATCAATGCGTTTTGCCCCTAACTTGTTGTGCTTTTTGTAATCCTTTAGGAATGCATCCTCCTTTAGCGTTAATTCACGGTTGAGAGATTCAGCGGCAAGCAAACGTGCCTTTTCGTGCTCATTTCGCACTAAGGTTGCATGCTGTTGATTAATGGTGTTTTTACGTTCTTCAATCGCTTTACGCTTCTGGCGTAAATGCTCAATTTGTTGGTCGCTATAAGCAGGCTTATTGGTTTTAACGAGCTGCTCTGCAGCCTCAGTTAATGCCATTAAGCTGGGGTTTTGGTGGGCTATTGGCTGGGTTGGAAACTCAACTAGTGACTTAGCCTGCTTGGCATAGTGTTCAATGACGGTTTGATGGATCTCGCCTATGTTGAACGTTTTAGCGAGTTGCTTCATTTCGGCCCTGAAACTACGCAGTGCCTTAGCTTCTTCTTTTTTGGTTTGACGATAAGCCGCAGGGCTGATCTCTTGACCTAAAAGACGGCTATCAACCGCTTCAATTCGTGTTTCCCAATTATTGATCGGGTAAATAAACGCTCGAGCGACGTCTGTTGGATCGAGGAATACTCGGACTCTTTGCCCTTTCCATTCATGCTCCAACATTTCCGGTGCCGTATAACGCAATCCTCCCGCTTTAATAAAGCCCTTAAGGATGGTGTACTCGCCAACGTGATTAAGCAGGAGATCTAAGGCTTCTGGGTGTTCGACTGCCCGCACTTGATATTGAGCTGCGCGGTAAACTTCATTGGGTGTTTTACCCTTTAAGCCATCGTGTGCGCGGAGGTGATAATAGGCATCAACCCAATTATCAAGAAGTTGCTGCAATTCCGGCTGAGTCATACGGAGATCATAATCCGCTTTCTCGTTTTCTTTCTTGTTGCGCTCTTTAAGGCGTACCGCAAATTCTTTGCGAGCCTCGATAGCCTCGCGATCATTGACGTTATGGCCTATGTAGCCAGGCAGTAACTCAATAAGATCATGGCTGAGCGTCTTAAAGAAACGTTCGATAAAGGGCTTTTCCCAACCTGAGTATGGGTTAGCTCGGCTTTGTTCTAAGTCGAGTAAGTGATAGATGCTCGTGGTTCGCTGGCTAACATAATCGCTGCCGTTATCGGTACGCATTAAGCCGCCTTGGTTTGGAACTCCCCAAGCCAGCAAGGTTTTGCGCATTAACAGGCAAATGCCTTCGCTTGATGAAGTGGGCGAAACAAGCAGTTTGACGCGACGTGTGAAGCAGTCGATCACCGCAATAATGGTGTGTCTGCCTTCTTTCAACATGGCATCGACTGGGGTTGAGTCAAATTCCCATACATCGTTTGGCGCTGCCATCCATGGATAGGTTTGCTCAACTGCAGTCCGGTATTTATCGTTGAATTTTTTAGGGTTTGTAGTGAATGTAAAAGCCGCTTGATTCTGGCTTATCCATTTATTCACCCAGCGGCGAATGCTGGAGATGCTTGGGATCTGCCAAGGCATGTCGGTTTTAATCGCATAGATCTCAGCTAGCTTTTTAAGCTGCTTTGCCTTGCCCGCCAGATGCGGTTTAGCGGTGATCAGCCCCTTTAGGAAGTCAGCTAAGTCGGGCTCGTCATTCAATAAACATGGACGCTCGACTTTGTATTTACCTGCGAGTGCGCTAACGCCCTCTTTTGTTAATACGTTTTCCCAACGGCGGATCGTGACAACTGAAACGCTGCTAATAACAGAGAATACCCACTCAGGTAGTGCAATCGAACGTTTGACATACGCTTCGCAGAATGCTTTTTCACCATCAACGAGCTTACGCACCTCAAGGTAAGGCATGCAGAATTTTGCCTTGGCATTGACGATAAGCATCTTTGCATCAGCCCGCTTTTGCGCTTTATCAGGTAGGTTTATAAACTGCTGAATGCTCTTGGCTTTTTCTGTTTGACTCACTGCAGGCATTTGCAGTTTGGCAACAGCAGATCCTGCACGCATAAGGGACGTTGGAGATGTTGCTATCTGCTCCGCTTCCTGTTTTGCCAGCTTCTGACGAGCCTCAAGGGGCAGACTATTTAGGTGATATTCGAATCCCCCACCTAGCCCTTGTCGCCTCTGCTTTTGCCAGTTCTCCTGTTTTGCTCTATCACGGACGCGTCTATCCCCGACATCCAATAGCTCTGCAATTTCTACAGTGCTAAACCATTCCTTAGTCATGGTGCTCTCCCACTAAATCAACACCAAGATATTCAGATAAAGCAGCCATGATCTTGATGGCTTTTAAGCGTTTAGGTTTACGGCCTGTATTGGGTGCAAACCATTGAACGCACTTCTGAACCGTCCTTGGGTTATATCCATGCGTAATCGCCCACGCACGGCAGCTTTGTCCATTTGCGAGCAAGGCTGCATGTATATGACGAGCGCTTTCTATCTTCATAAGAATTACCGTGCTAATATTTTGATTACGTTCGCATTGCGAACGAACGCAGTTTAACTACAATACGTTACGCAGTGCGTAACGTATTACGAATATAGATCCGAGTTAGGCACAAATCAACAGCTTTCTGCTTTTTTGCGCAGAAAATTACGCACTAAAGTTATTTTAGTGCGCAAAAGATTGATGTAGTTTCGGTTGAATATTCAGTAAACCATTACTTATTCGGTAGTTTTTAAGTAATAACTATTGCTCTCTTGAGCGTTAAATAGATTTTGGTTCGAGGAAAATAATGAAGTCGGAAGCCTTACATTCAGATCCAACTTTAGATCCGACTTCCACAACTGAAGTCGGCACTCTTGCTGACCGTATTTCGGAAGCAATTGGGAAAAACAGTATTAGAGA
This sequence comes from Shewanella sp. 1180_01, assembly GCF_052850535.1. Classification (NCBI taxonomy): domain Bacteria; kingdom Pseudomonadati; phylum Pseudomonadota; class Gammaproteobacteria; order Alteromonadales; family Shewanellaceae; genus Shewanella; species Shewanella sp. 1180_01. The sequence goes on along the minus strand of NZ_VXCT01000096.1, from coordinate 993 downwards.
GTTCGCCATTAAAATTGGCGTATCTGAAGGTACCCTACGTAATCTAATCAAAGGTGGAGAACCTAAGTTAGATACCGCAATACGTATAGCAGAAGAGGCTGGCGTGAGCATTCGTTGGCTTGCAACTGGCAATGGCCCTAAATACCCGAATCGCCAACGCGATGACATTTCCCAGGAAGGTATTGTTTACGTCCACCAAGACCAGTTCAATGAAGAGTATTTCTTGATTGAAGGCTATGACGTGGTGGTAAGCACTGGGCATGGCGCGTTTAATGATGAAACAGGTGTACGCAGACGGCTGCCGTTTAGAAAGAACTGGCTTAAATACCGTAGTTTAAAGCCCGAGAATCTTAAAGTCGTCTATGCCAAAGGCAATTCGATGGAGCCCGCCATACACAGCGGAGATAGCTTACTGGTCGATATCAGCAAGACTACGCTAGAAGACGGCTGTATCTTCGTATTACGCTTGGGCGACGATCTTTACGCCAAGCGCTTACAGAAACTATTTGATGGCGGCATAGAGATACTCAGTGACAACAAGGAGTATAAATCTCAGATTGTCTCTGCGGGGGAACTGCCAATGCTGCAAATTATTGGCAAAGTCGTTTGGATGGGTAAAAACCTCGATTAAATCTTTAACAGTTCCGAGTTTATCAATCTTGATGAACTGTGATTATTTTTCAAAGCTGGCGAACCATTTTGGCGCCAGCTTTGTTTTTATCAATCCTAGTGAATCACTTCCGACTTAACTCACCACTCGTACAACTCTTGTACACCAAGGCCTCCCGCCTAGTTTCGACTAATCTCGGCTGTTCTCACTTATTGTCAATCCATTTGACTGGTTACAACAGTGCAACGCGTCACTCGCTTGTAGCAACAGACGCTACTAATTTGATTAATGCTAAATTTAAATCAGTTACTTATTTATAGAGCAGCTTACAACGGGCGTTCTAACTTTGGCAGAGAAACAAACAGCTAGGACTTCTCGCTTAC
>NZ_VXCT01000095.1:0-7038 GCF_052850535.1 Shewanella sp. 1180_01 | reverse complement strand
CCTCAGGGACGAGTTTATGGCGTGTCACTGGGGAAACAATGACAATTAATGCTGCGTAACTCAGTGGCCTTGCTTTGGGGCATTTTCGAGTCAAAAAATGCCGTTAATCGGCCCAAATCACTGCTATTTAGGCGGACAATTTAATTATTCATAATAAATCTTTATCGCTTGGTATGAGATGTTATAACCCTCCTACAAGAATCGATAGATAATTAAAGCGATAAAACGACAAAGAGTGTTCATCAGGAACACTCTTTATCGTTAGCGGGCAGTTGCTAGATTGCAATTACTAGCACGGCTCTAAACTCCTGCCTTTATTCATTTACCACGCACATACCCTGCTCGGTTTTCACATAGGGAGACAGAATAGGCATCATGCCTTTCATCACTTGTAATGGCAGCGCCGAAGTAAAACTAAAATCATCGGATTTACTGCCGGGCACGAAGGCCGTTAAAGTGCCGAAGTATTTATCCCCCAGATAAAACACGAAGGTCGCGGTGCGGTTCATGGCAGTCGTCGCCACTTTTTTACCTTGCTGCATCTGAGTCACGATACGGTTATCACCGGTGCCAGTTTTCCCGCCGATAGCTAACATCTCGCCTTTTTCATCGGTAAAAATGCCCTTCAAACGACGGGCAGTACCGTTTTGCACTACGTTCGCCAGCGCCGCTTTTAAGGCTTGCGCGACTTCATGGCGCATGACTCGCTCACCTTGGGTGTTCTGATTCTGCAGCGTCACTTCGTATGGTGTATCCGCGGCAAAATGCAGCTGATTGATACGCACAGTGGGCAAACGATAACCATCATTCTGAATAATGCCCATCAACTCGGCCAAGGCCGCAGGTCTATCACCCGAGCTGCCGAGCGCCGAACCTAAGGATGGCACCATAGCATCAAAGGGGTAACCTAAACGGGCCCAACGCTGATGTATATCGAGGAAGGCTTCCACTTCAAGCATCACTTGCACTCGAACGTCACGGGCGTTTTTATGTCGCGTCCTAAACAACCAACGATAAACCTCTTGGCGCTGTGCTTCACTCGCCTGTTTCACATCGTTCAAATTCGCATCGGGATTGTGATTAAGATAATCCAGCACCCACAATTCCAACGGATGCACCCGTGCGATATAACCTTGATCCGGCAGGTTATATTTATCAGGGCCGTACTTGTTATATAAGCTCTTAATACGACCATCGGTATAACTCACCTGCGGCAATCTTTGCTGCAGAAAAGCCTTAAATGCCGACATAGGTTCATCGGGCAAGAGGTAGCGATACGCCGACGTTAATTGTTGCTCCGACTGGGATAAACCGTCGAAGAACATCCCCAAACGCTCATTCGCGGCCACTTTTTTATACTTGCGATAAAACTTAGTGACGAAGGTATTACCCTCTCTATCGGCAAATACCCGCAGGTATTCGTCGCGGCGCGGATCTTTATCATTACGTAGCAACTGGGCCATATTGCCCTCATTTTGCATACTGCTGCTGTAATTGACTATGTCGCGCATAAGGCGCACAAACGGTAAGTTAATCGAATCCTGCAAAGCTTGATAAAGTGTCGGAGTCTTAACATCTTCCGATTTTTTAAAGTTATTAAACACATGCAAACCACCACCGGTAAAGAACTGCTCACTGGTTGAGGCAGAATATTCCCGCTGTAGCGCCGCATCTAACATGCGATCTAAACGTCTATCAGGATTCACAATCAAGTAATCAATCGCCCAACGGGTTAAGTGATCCCTAGGTTCGATAATGATAGATTCCAGTTCAATACCATGTTTTTTAGAATATTTTTCGTGGATCTCAGCGATGATTTCTAAGTAGGTCGCCATCACCCGTAATTTAGCAGTTGAGCCCAGTTCCAACTTACTGCCTTCGTTAATATCAAAGGGTTGGTCGGTACTGTCGGTCTGCACACGAACTCGGTTGGCGGTGTCGGTACGCTCGTAAAGCGTAAAGCTATACAGCACGTTTTGCAGTTGGCTTGGCTCGAGTAAACGCTCGCCCAATAAACCCACTTGCTCAGCGGTCGACACTTGCGCCAGGCTGCGTAAGTAGTGACTCACTTGCTGCTGTAAATCACTGTGTAAGCTACTGTTTACTGTTAAGTCGAGTCGGTCTAAATCGTACAGCCCCACATTTAACATGCCCGCGGTACGAATACGCACTGTATTCACGCCCTTATCGGCGCCCGATTGAGTATTTCGTTGCGGCTTTGTGACCCTAAACTGCAATTTCTGCGCGAGTGCGGCATCACGCAGACCACGGTCAATAAGGTAATATTGGCCGAGTAAGCGGATATGGCTATCGACTAAATTTTCAAGATCTTCATGACCTTGCAATAAATAGTATGAAGGGCGACGTTGAGCAATCATCAGCGCGACCACTTGGCGGAATACTTGTCCACGCTTGGCGGCATTACCCTTGATTTGTGGCGATGCTAACAGCTTGTTTGCGGTATCGAAATCGGTGCCAAACCAAGCCCACAACCCGTCACCAATACCATGTACTTCACCATGATTTGGCGCCGAGGATAATGGCACTGTGTTTAAATAATCTTGGACGATGCGCTTACGAGCGGGTTCGGTATTCTCACCTTGCTGGTACACGCGCACACTGGCAGAGCCAATTTGTAATAACTTATCCTTGATGCTCAAGGTTAAGCCTTGGGAAGAATGGCGGAATTTTTCAATCTGAGTCGCTAGCGTACTGCCACCGGCGGTGGACACATTCATGCCGACCATCTCTGCAATTTGGCTCATGCCCGCCACCACAAAACGTGGCCAGTCGATCACGGGATTGAGTTTGTCTTCCGTGGTCCATAACTCGCGGTTTTCAATAAACAATAAGGTATTAACGATTTCATTGGGGATCTTATCGTCGTCCTGATAAACCCGTTTGGGATAGGCGAACTCGTACAAATCGGTATTGCGACAATCGAGCAGCGTTAAGCCAGATTGCGCCTTTTCGTGATAAGGCGGGAAAAATCCCAGCTGCGCGTATTCCAGCAAGGCAGGCGAAAACGCCACTTGCTGCGTCACCTGAAAATTCCGTTGCATTAATCGGTCAATATACTGAGGTAACTTGCTATAGCCATGGCGCTCATCGAAAGGGCCATAACTTGGATAAATCACCGCTGTGCTCGGTGAGTTTTCTAATTCATAGGTGAGCGTCTTAGCATATTGATTGATGTATTTGGCTTGATAAAACGAGGTTTTAACTTCAAGGCCAATCAATAGTGCGATACAGCAAATGAAGATAAAAAATAAGAACCAGACCCTGCCCTTAGATCTGGCTTTACGCGGAGTCTTAACCTTCACCTTAGGTTCGGGTTGTGGTGGACGAGGACGATAATTTTCGAACTTCATCTCTGACGGGGAATTAGGCAAAACAGCTCCAAAAAAACACTAAAATAAATATCTTTCATGCAACTCAGCAAATCCGTTGCCACTCAGTAAAACAAGACATCAACTCATTAAGCCATGACGTTCATTAGGCCTTAGCTATCCGTTCTATATAGTGGAATAGTATATCCACACTTTCTCAAACCTTGTTTCACCCAAAAGAGTGGTATCCATAATCCACAACCGCCACTCACTCACGCTAATGTTAAGCTGGCCACTTATACTATTTTTAAGCAAAGAGTAAATTTCGCCAAGTCTTAATTTGTTGATACACAGGTATTTTCAACGATTAAGCTCGCCGGCACTGTGACTTAGCAGCAATGTGACTCAGAAACAGAACGGGCCAATAAACCACACAAAAAATATTTAGCAGCCAACAACACCCAGCTAGCAAAGACTAATCCCAGATAAACTCACGAAAATGTTTACGGCAAACGGACTCATAGCTTTCATTACCGCCAATCGCCACTTGCTCACCCTCGCGCATCACTTTGCCGTCACCGTCGAGGCGCACCACCATGTTGGCTTTGCGGCCACAATGGCAAATGGTTTTCAACTCAACCAACTTATCGGCCCAAGCTAATAAATAATGACTGCCGCTAAAGAGTTCGCCCTGGAAATCCGTTCTTAAACCATAACAGAGTACAGGAATATCAATATTATCGACCACATGCGTCAGCTGCTTAACCTGTTCTTTACTCAAAAACTGGCACTCATCTACCAGCACACAGCTTAATGGTGTAGCTTGATGCACATCGCTAATCATCTGAGTCAGATCATCTTGGCTGCTAAAAACCTGTGCATCCGTTTCAATGCCGATGCGCGAGGCAACTTTACCTTTGCCATATCTGTCATCTATGGAGGCTGTCATCACTAAGGTATTCATACCGCGTTCGCGATAGTTATAGGATGACTGTAATAAGGAAGTGGATTTACCAGCGTTCATCGCCGAATAATAAAAATACAATTGAGCCAAGACTTATACCCTTTAAAAAACGTTAGCGCTTACGCGTCTGCCATCGGAGCCAAATTGGCCGCTAGTCTAACATTGCGCTTCACATCAGAACACTAGCAGCGACTAAGCTTTTATCATGAATTACTGCAACTGCGCTGACTTATCCAGCGTTTTACTCCCCAATCGTCGACTTAACCAACTCCAGCTCACTTTATTTAATCCTTAGCACGATAAAAGCCATCACCAGCCACCAAATGATTAAATTTTGTTAACACAAGCTTAATTTAACCTTAAATACTGTTTTATAAGGAAATAGTAAATAAAGCTAAATTTCAAAAGTGAGATCTACCTCCAAAGTATTAGGTGTTAATGGGGTTGCGCTCAAAAAACAAACATAACGTTAACAGTAGTATTTCATTCGAGACAAAACGTGCTCAATTTAAAAAAAGAAAGTATTCGATAGCTTGCAAATTAAAGCTAACGGTCAAAGCACTAATCTACCCTGCAAACTTTAGTGCTCCACTCCGTCCTTTATGCGCATATTGGATCAAATGGAGATAATGATGAGAATTTTCACCTCTAGAAAACTGGCATACTTAGTGGCTTTAGCACTAACTGGTGCCCTTGTTGGTTGTGGCGATGATGGCAAAGATGGTGTCGATGGCGCACCAGGAACGCCCGGTATTCCGGGAACACCAGGTACGCCTGGCACACCCGGAGAACCTGGAACACCGCCCCCAGTCACTAGCTCAACGCTGACGAACGTCAAAGTGATCAACTACAGCTTTGGCGAAGGCAGTATCAGTTACGAATTTGAAATTACCGATGAGAATAATAATTTAATCAACGGGCTGCAAAACGCAGAGGCTAAAGTCGCGGCGTTAACCGATAAAGGTTTCATCAATAACCGTACCGAAAGTGATCTTAATGGCGTTGCAGACAATGTGCATATTGGTGGCGCGGCAACTCAAGCGACAGAAGGCGCCACACTGACCTCTTTAGGCGACGGTCACTACACTTTTGTGGCCCCAATGTTAGGGGTAAACCCGAGCACTGAAGGTATTGTGTGGTTACGCGTTGGCGGCAATAGCGCAACAGGTATCGCACGTTCAGCCCCCTTAGTTGTCAATAAACCCGAAGGCACTCATTCCACCACAACCGATAGTTGCTATTCGTGTCACGTCGATTACGCTACCAGTCCTCGCCGCCATGCAAGCTATGTTGCAACCGGTATGGACGGTGAAGTCACCTTCGTAGAAGGCTGTTTAGCATGTCACGGCTCAGTGAGTCGCGGCGCTGTCAATGCGGAAGGTTTCTCTGTGGGTGGCTACGCGACTAACACCCTGTCTAAGATTGGCCATGTTAATCACCAAGATTTTACTAAAGACTTTTCAGTACAAAACTGTACATCTTGTCACGTTGAAGCACCAACTAACATCAACGTAGCAGGACCCGGTTGTATCGATTGCCATGATAGCGGTGGTGTGCCAGGCGTCATTATCCCAAGTAATGGTGCCGATGTCCGTACTATGCATGAAGGTAAGTCTGGTATTACTGAACGCCAAGCCATTCGCGCTAAGTACAAAGTGACATTAGCGGCCCCAGTTAAAGTCGATGATATATCAACGAAAACAGATCACTATGCGCCAACAGGTGATGCAGCCGCAGCCGCAGTCGCCGCCCCAGGCTGGTGTACAACACTTACTGTAAAAGATGTCGATGGCAATATCTTTAGTATCAAAGATAACTTCAACTACTCAGATCCGCTGGTGTTTGATGCCAAGAAACCGCTGGTCTATGCCAGTGCCTATCTGCACGCCTATGACAATGGCAGTTTAGTGGGCCGCCCAGGTAACCGTACTAACTATTACTATGGTTACAACACCGACGGCACTAAGAATATCTGTCACTTACTGACGGATATCAGCGCAGTGAATGCTAACTATGTTTACTCTGCCCGCGTGACATTCAGTACCGCAGGTTGGATGGAATATGATGGCAATCAACGCTATCAAAGTAATGGCAGCCTAAGAGCGACAGGTTATGACGGTTCTATGGGCGTATCCTTTACCGCCTACTCAGACGTCGTTAACCCAGTCACGACTCAAAAAGTCTCTGGCTTCGAGCGTCGTGAGATAGTGAGCGCTAACAGCTGTACTACTTGTCATAACGATGCCACTGCATTCCACAAAAATGGGGCCTTCGATGACGGCGGTAATGGCTGTATTGCTTGCCATGACAACGGCATGGCGCGGACATCAGCCGCTTTAGGCGCAGGTTTTGGTCCTATGGTTCACAGCTGGCACTGGGGTAATGGCGCTAAAGTCGGTGAAATGAAAGCGGATGGAACTCAAGCGAATGCGGCTAACGGTGCAGGGGCGATCAATCCAGTCACCAGTTGCGTAGCCTGCCATGATAAAGCGATTGATTTAGATAACATTCCAAATCAATACATTTTAGAACCCGGCAGCAAGATGACCAGCCCTGTTTCTGCAAACTGCTATGCCTGCCATACGATTGATTCTGCGAAAGCGCACATGGTGAGCAACGGTGGTGAGATCAGCGTTCCTAGCGTGGCAGATTGGTTTAAACAACCAACGACTGAATCCTGTGCAGTATGTCATAACACAGGTAGAAGCTCTGGTATTGATAAATACCACAAGTTTACTCGCTAAT
>NZ_VXCT01000094.1:0-7488 GCF_052850535.1 Shewanella sp. 1180_01 | reverse complement strand
ACCCGTTAACGGGTACGCACTTATATTAAGCTAAACCACAGAATACGGCTAAATCTTCACCTTTTTTGGTCATTCTTAATTCGTCATTACCCGTCATAGTTATATAGTTTTGTTCAACTAATTTACGAATGGCGATATTTATAGATAATTGATTATTCTCACTGCTCACGTACTCTTTTAAACGTTCACTTCTTAGTGAACCGTTTGAAACTAATGCCATAAAAATATCACTCTGAAGTTTATTTGGTAAATGGAAATCTAAACTTTTTGTTTGTTTTTCATCTGACTTTTCACCAGATAAACGTAGTAATGAGATTTCGCTATCATTGAAAACTTTTAATTTACTATTTAAATCTGCGTTTTCACGCTTCATTTCATTACATACTTCAGTTATTTCACTCAGTTCTTTAGTGCTAGTAGAGTGTTTTTCGTTCAACTCATTTAGTTTTCCAGTTAATTCGTGATTCTTTTCTTTTAAAACAGTTGCATGTGCAGTTAATGATTCATTTTGAATTTTACTATCTTCGATCATTTTATCTTTAATACTAATTAAATCGAGAAAGTGCTTCTCTTGTTCAAAAGATACTCTTTTAATCTTTGCGGACTCATCCACACTAAGTAATAACGTCTTTTCAATTTCATTTCTGGCATCTCTTAATTTATTTTGACTTTTCAACCAGTATTTATACATAAACTCAGATGGTATAGGGTACAAAATAATAAATGCTACAGCAGAGATTAAAGGAAAAGCCAGTCCATTTGATAACAAATAACCTAACGGATCCCAACCCGATATTTTAATAACAGAATTACTCGTAATTATGTCTAATTCACTGTATTTGTCATATGGCTTCATAGAAGAAAATAGGACAATTAAAAATTTATAGTTCCATAAACACCAAGATATTATAAAGCCACTAGATAGTGGACTAGAAATTCTGTCATACAAAGTTGCTTTTATTGAATTTGAAAATTGTTCAATCATTCTTTACTCTTAGAAAGATGTTGGTTCATAACATAATAATAACGTTTGTGTTGTGTTTTTTACCAGAACATTTATGTACTTAGTGTAGTTTTTATATTGTTTTTGATCACTTGATTATTGTTCACAAAATAATCCAGCGGCGCTAGATTTGCTAACACGCTGGGGCTGATACACATTTCTGCAGCCATCATCCTGTGGTCAGCGGCGCGGCTTAGGCGACCACTGCGGATAATGGTTGCGTTACCAAATGCGGGCTTAGTAAGACAGCCACATCTTGTAACGTGTTTGACGCTGTGACAACTCTTCTGCTTTATTTGTTGGCTTTTTTAACGCTGATTACAATTCATATTGATTGATGGGACTTGGCTTTTAATAGTATTAAAATAAAACCTGAATTTAACGAGCCGTCCATTGTTAAATTTGCAGAGTATATGTTTGTAAAAAGGCATACAGATAACTGGATAGTTGGTTGGACTAAGCATTGGCATGTATGTGACCATTGACGGCATGGCCGCTCTTTCATATCTGACCCATAGGGATATGGGAAATGTCACTATGATGTCTGGAACATCATTGACCATGTGATCGCGGCATTTGCACTTCCGTATGCAGCAGCTGCCGTCGTCGAGCCCTCATGGATACTTCTTGTGAAATAAAAGGGGTGGCGCGTCACTGGAATGACAGTGCTTAATCATCAGCTTCCGCTGTTAAGCAGCAAACGAGCAGCAAAAGAATTTAACGAGCCATCTATTGTTAAATTTGCAGAGTGTATGCTTGTAAAAAGGCATACAGATAACTGGAAAATTGGTTGAATACTAATATATTGGCAGACATTTAAGCTGAACAAAAATAGTGGGTTAAGCTCTTATTCTCAATTACAATGCACTATTTTCATTCGCTAAATGCGGCATTAAACGAGCAGGAAACCCAGTATGAATATCCCAATGATTACCGCGCTTCAGAGTGACGATCCCCGTCTACCTACGCTGACAGTCGGCTATAACACAGTCGATGAGTGGCATGCCTCGATTCCAAAGGCTTCTAGCTCTGACGAAGCAAAATGGAACTATGCCTTCTGGCTTCAAAACGAACTCCTCGTCTTTGGGGATTCTGACTCTCAGACTGCGGATATCTTAGCTCGCTGGGTGGCCGATCTCGGTCTCGGGTACAGTGATGCGGAGGAAGATGTCGATTTTGAGCGCTGCCTTGAGCTCGGTCAGGAGATAACCGAGCAATTTGTTGCCGCAGTATGCGTTGTCGCTTCTACACTCCATTCCAACTTAACCGTTAGTCGCGTTTTTGGTCGTTCGGTACCCATCATAGTTCACGAGCTCGAGTACTATAACGAGATCGCAGATCAGACAGAGGCCTGTAACCCTCCCAGACTCGCCGAAGAGTTCGTTTCTTGGGTGCGCTCAATCTAACGTTAGTTATCAGTTATAGGTGGTAAGGATATAGGGCAGATTGGTTGGCGGCGGTTCAATAAGTCTAATCACTCGCTTAATCACATAACAAAAAAGGGTGCATTGATGAACGAAGAGCAATACGAGAAGGGTCTTGAGGTGCGTCGTGCTGTGATGGGCGATAGCTATGTGGATAAGGCGCTCAATAGTGCGACGGATTTTACCCAGCCGCTGCAAGATTTAGTTACGGCCAATTGCTGGGGTGAGGTTTGGGTGCGTGATGCTATTTCAAGGCAAACGCGCAGTTTGATTACCATAGCAACGCTGGCGGCATTAAAGGCACCGACTGAGTTGAAGGGCCATGTGCGCGGCGCGCTAAACAATGGCTGCTCGGTTGAAGAGATCCAAGAAGTCTTACTGCATTGCACCGTTTACTGCGGTATGCCTGCGGGGATTGAAGCTTTTCGAGCGGCGAAAGAGGCGATTGAGGAGTGGCAGGCGCAAAAAAGTTAGTTCACTTGGTACTGATCATTTTGAGCGTCAATGGTTTTGAGGTTTAGTTGCTGTGAGATTTATAGTGGTTTTAACATTCGCTAGGGGAGCTGAGTTACGCGGATTCCCCTAGCGCATGATGGCTACAAACTTGAACAGTCTGCGCTTATTTTTGTAACTGGGCTTTTGCGGCTTCTACTTTTGAGAAATCCAAACCGAGTTCAAGCACGGCTTCTTTGATCAAGGCTGGTTTCTGCATCACTAGCCCCAGCAGTTGTTGTAATTTTTCGGTTGGGATGCCTAATTGACCGAGCGTACCCATCGCCATTAATGGATTTTCGGTTAATGTTTGAAATAGCTCGTTGATCTTAGCGTCACTGACCTTGTGTTCTTTTAAGATGGCAATAATGGGGTTCATTGCGTTACCTTGTTGATATGAAAGTTAAACAGGTGCCGATTTTATCACAGTTCTGCCAGAGTGGTTGACTCACACACGCGTACCCGTTGGATTTTGCCACGCTTTACCTATGCCATTAAGCGCATTAGATTTTATCATCCCTTAAAAATAGAAAGGAACTGTGGTTATGCTTGATGTTGTCGCGAACCAAGACAAAAGTATTGTGGTTAAACAGTTACGATACGGGCGTGATAATGAGGTGCTAGTCGTCGATGAATGGCAACTGCACCCAGCAGATCACTGGGCGATTTTCGCGACCGACAGTTATTGCGGTTCCTTACTCGGGCGAATATTAACCGGTGATATTCAGCCCGATGAAGGGACGATTGCTGGCCTGCCGCAACGTATCGGCTGGGTGTCACTTGGGTTGCAGCAAGCGTTGCTGGCGCGCGAATTAGAAAAAGACGAGTTGGATTACGGTTCGAGTGTCGAATCCTTAGTGTTGGAATGCTGCCAAGATGCCAAACAACTCCCTGCATTATTACAAAAGGTTGGGCTTGAGCCGCTACGCCAGCGCGGTTTTCGGCAATTATCCACGGGCGAAACGCGCAGAGTCATGCTGGCACGTGCACTGGCAATGTTACCGCAATTGCTGATTTTAGATGACCCTTATGCAGGGCTCGATGCTGAACATCAGGCGAGCTTATCTGAGCTGCTGAGTGAAGTGGCTGAGCATAGCCAGTTGCTGATCATCACCTCGCGCCAAGAAGAATTGCCGCCGTGCATCAGCCATGTGGCGTTGTTTAATGGCGAGATGCTCAAATCTGGGCAGAGTGTGCACAAACTCAGCCCGTCGATGTCGATTGAGCAATGGCACAATCATCCTGTGATGGCGCAGTTGAATGCGTTATCCGCCCAACGTAGCGATGAACTCTTGGCCTTAATGGAGCGGCAAAGGCACAACGCCGAGGCGTTTGATCCTCTGGTCGAGATTAAAAATGGCAAAGTGGAATATGTCAGTGGGCTGATTTTCAGCGGCGTGAATTGGCGCATCGAAGCAGGGCAACATTGGCAAGTTCGCGGCCCAAATGGCTGCGGTAAAAGCACTTTACTGGGGCTGATTTTAGGCGACCATCCACAATGCTATAGCAATGACATCACGCTCTTTGGCCGACCTCGCGGAAGCGGCGAGAGTATTTGGCAGATTAAACAACGGATTGGCATAGTATCGTCGGCGCTGCACTTGCAATATCGCGTCAGTTGCTCGGCATTAGATGTGCTGCTTTCGGGCTTTTTTGACTCTATTGGCCTGTACCAGAAACCCACTAAACCTCAGCTAGATTTGGCGAAGGAATGGTTGGCGATTTTGCACATGACAGGGTTGGCGAGCACCAGCTTTAAGAAGCTCGATTATGGTCAGCAGCGGTTATTACTAATAGGTCGCGCCTTGATTAAACAGCCACTGTTACTGATTTTAGATGAGCCGTATCAGGGCTTAGATTTCATCAATCGCACCTTAGTGATGCGGGCGCTGGAGATGATAGCCGAGCATCATCTGAGCCAATTGCTGTACGTGTCGCACCATAGGGAAGATGCCTTACCTGCGATTAAAAACTTTGTCGATTTCATCAAGCAAGATGACGGCTATTCGGTACAGGTGAACTACTGTGAGTCTGAGGATTTAACCCGTTTAAATCTGTAAATGCCACCTATCGCAGCCGCTTAACGGCTGCTTATTTTTTTGAGAGTTTGTCATTATCCCTCGGCACTCCAACGCAGGTTAAAACTGACCTTACTGGGCGCTAGCCATTGAGTGTGTTAGTCACGCCAGACAGCAGTTCTGTTAATTAGTCATGCTTGATATAGGTAACTGTGAGCCGTCTTACAGTTTTGAATGTCGTTGGCGCGAATAATAGTTTCTGGCCTAGGCCAGAAACTCGTGACAGTTTTATGGTTCATCCACCGAACTTATTCATCAAGTCAGTTATCACGCTTGAGAATCCAAAGCTATGGATTCCCTTAGCTTAGATGAGCCTTAGATGAGCTTTAGTTGAGCCCGAGTGTTACTCGTAGTACCGAAGATGTGCACTAAGACCTAAAACACGATTTCAAGACATATAAGACGACTTAAAGATAAAAACCGTTATGCCAAGACCCAAAAAATGCCGTCAATTATCGAGCTGTGTGCCCTGTAGCCTATTTAAGCCTAATGGGATCCCTGCGGTTAAATTAACTCATATTCAATTAGAGGCCGATGAGTTTGAGGCCCTCGAACTGGGTGATGTGAAAAGATTAAGCCAGATCGAAGCCGCGGCCTTGATGGGGATCTCTCGGCAAACCTTTGGTTACCTTCTCGCCAATGCCCGTAAAAAGGTGGCGACGGCCATTACTCAAGGTCAAGCCTTGAGACTGCCAACCCAAACAGACAAGGATTTATCATGATTATTGCCATGCCGATGAGCCGCGAACGCCTCGCCAGTCACTTTACTAAAGCCCTACAGATTGGTTTTTATAACGAACAGCTTCAGCTGATCAAGCTGGTCGATAACCCAGCAATTGAAGGTGACTGTAGTGCTAAAAAAGCCTTACTAGAGCTGATTATTCAACAAGGTACCGACATTGTACTTGTGCAGAATATCGGTGAGCGCATGTTAGGAAAGTTGCTCGATGCGGGGATTAGCGTGAGTAAAGGCAGTGCCAGTCAAACAGTGGCGACTTTGCTTGCACAAACAGCGGATTTGAATCTTAGGTTGACGGATGCATCCCAAGGCCGCGCTTCACTCAAACATTCCGCCAAGGGTGGATGTTGTCATTCAACAGGTGACGGCTGCGGTTGCAGTGGTAAAGCTAACGCCGCCACAGGCTCAACACGTCTTATAAGCACGCCAGCAGTACAGGTTAAGCTCGATAAGTCAGTGCATTACGCTGGGTTTAGACCCTTGGTAAACAAATAATATCATCGTTTAATTTGGATTATTCCGTCACGATTAAACCATAGGGGCGGGCAAGCGCCCCTCGAATATCCGCTAACGAAAACACCTTGGAAAACTGTCCGAAGGTTTTGCCATAGAACACACATTCCACCACTGGCAGAGTAAATACATTGTGGCTCGCCGCTATCTCAGCTTGGGCTTGGCAATCGATATAGGCCATCTGCATCAGCGGGAACGCTTGCGCTAACAGCTCCGCAATTCTCGGTTTGAGCGTTTGGCACACACCACAGTTTGGCGCGCCAAATAACAACAGCACCGCTGCGTGCTCGGTTAACAAAGACTCCAGTATCTCAGGTGAATCAATTTGCGTAATGATATCGGTGTACATGCGTTGCCATTTGGAAGTTGCTAGGGGTATGAATTCATGGGTGTCGTATCGCTAACTGCACCACTGGCGCTCGCAGGGAATGCCATCACCGTCACCATCCATTTGAGTATTGGGGCAATGTTGGATATAGAATGTCGCTTCAGCACAGGAACTCATGTGGCTGCAATGGGTTTTACCCGCTTCACATTGGAATCTTGGTGTTGCCGTTGCTTGTGTTCGCGATTTAGTTTCATACATGGGCATTCTCTGAGTGTCTTCATTCGTGAGGACTGGTACTTCATTGAATACAGGGGCTTGATCTAATACAGGAGCTTTATTGAATTCTTGGTATTGTTTAAAGCCAAAGATAACTATGGCCACGATTATTAGCAGCGGGATTATCGTATTAAAGGACGATTTTCGTGGGCTATGGGAATTGCGCTTTGCTTTTGTTATTGAAGTTGAAGTTTTCATTGCGTGATTGGACATGAGAGTGGGAGCGCGGTGTTGCACTCGCTGCAATAACAGCGACGCCTTCAATTGAGGCGATAACCGCTTTTCTCTTGCCGTCATTTTGCACTTCCGTTTGATACAGAATGCTGTCGCCCACTATGGGTTTTCTCGCCATCTTTTTCAGCACTGAAATGTGAATAAACACATCTTGGGCGACGTTGTTTTCAGGCTGAATAAAGCCAAATCCCTTTTCATCGTTCCAACGTACCAGCACGCCTCTATCCATGAGCATTTTCTATGTCCTTAATTTAACGGCTTAATATTTTAGTTATTGAATATCAACATTTACTTGAGTCGATCAGATTTATCCCCTTTGAGGAGTAAACCGTTCTTAGGTTGACTGGTCGATTATCCCGTGTTGGCTGCTAAGTTACTCAAGCATAGGAAGTTTTGCAATT
>NZ_VXCT01000093.1:0-7851 GCF_052850535.1 Shewanella sp. 1180_01 | reverse complement strand
CTAAAGTAGAAGATAGATTTAATAACTTTGTTATTTACAAATACAACTCTGATTCTTTTGAAAAAGGTTTAATTTCATCTATTGAAGGAAATGATGGTAGAGTCCTTAAAGTTAGTTATGGAAATAATATTAAGACTGTTACAATAAAGGGCCCTACTGATTCAGATAGCAAAACTTGGACTTATAAAGATGAAGGTAAATTCTGGAGTAATCTCATCGTTACAAGTCCAGATAGTAAATATTGGAAATATAATGTTTTAAGCATTGATTCAATTGATGAGGAAAATATGCCCATTGACTATGGTGCAGGCTTACCACCTAGTAATGGCTGCTTTACTGATGATCCAATTGAAATGAGTGTAACCCATCCAGATGGAACAATTGGAAACTTTAAATTTGAAAATGTACTTCAAAATAGAGTCAGAGCTACTATCGCAGGCGCAAATTACCCTGAATGTTTTCGGAATTACAGTTTAACTAAAAAAAGCATAAATACAGGGAATGAAATTTTAATATGGAATTATAAATATTCAGAGTCTGCTCCAGCAAAAGCAGTGGAATTAACAAAAAACATACATAATGTTGAAGAAAAATATAAGATACCAGAACCAGTACCAAGAGGCATCAATAGATTAACAACCAAGACAACATCTATTGAATCGCCGTCTGGAGCATTAACCAAGTATTATATCAATAGAGATAGTCAATCTATTCTTGAAGGTAAAATATTAGCAATAGAGTACTATAGCAGCAATGGCACGTTAAAACGAACAACATTAAATGAATATCAAGACGGCTACATATATGGAGATATTCTAGAAAATACAATGGGAAACCGAGAGTCTACACAAAAAGATGTTTTGATAAAAAACGTCGTAACTATCGAAGATAATTCTGAATCAAAAAATGAATATTTAGAAATAAACAAATACAATCAACCACAAATCATTCACAGCTCTGGTTATGGCAAAGAACTTTATAAAGCAATAGAATATTACAACGACACCGACAACTGGCTTTTATCAAGCATTAAAAGCATTAAAATTGGTGAGACGCTATCTTCTGCTATTGTTGTTGATGAGAGAACTTTTTACCCTTCAGAAACACAATACAAATCACTACCACATCAATTAAGTAAGTATGGAAAACTATTTGCTACATATTCCGATTACCATAGCGACGGAAATATTAAAAAAATAAATTTTAATGACACTAACCGTTATGAGATTTATGAAGAATATTACCGTGGAAAAGCTCGCAAGATAACTATTCCTTGCGCAATCACTAATGGCTGCAACACTACCAATGGGAGCACTTCTAATACCTTAGTTGCTCTACTTGAAGTCAATCCTGATGGTACAACTAAAAGTGTGACTGACTTTAATGGCAATAAAACTTCATATAATTACAACCCTATTGGTTGGTTAACTAGAATTGATTATGCAGACCCCAAGTGGGCAGATAAGATCATTAGTTACGCGACCGTCAACATCAGTGGTGATGGTATCAGTGGCAGTGGCATTGCTGTTGGGAGTTTGCGCCAAACTATTTCACAAGGTAATTACGAAAAACGTATTTATCATGATGGTTTATTGCGACCTATCTTTACCAGTGAACGTGATACAGCTAACGCATCGACAATTCGATATCAAACCATGGCCTATGACCATGAAAATCGTCCTACGTTATCAAGCTTTGCGAGTGCTGATGCAAGTAATCGTATAGGGATGGAGACCGAATATGATGTGCTGGGTCGTATTGCAACTCAGACTCGAACCAGTGATGGTAGTACTAGCCGTCGTGAGTACCTCGCAGGTAATAAAGTTGCTGTGACTGATGGTGAAAATAATACCACCACTACAACCTACCTTGCTTATGGGGAACCTTCCTTTGACAAGCCGACGTTAATCGAAGCGCCAAACAGTGATGAAATTGCAATTGAATATAATGTTTTTGACCAAGTAGCCAATATTCGTCAAGGTAATGTCACTGAAACTCGCCTCTATGATGCTTATCAACAACTGTGTAAACAGGTACGCCCTGAAACGGGGATTACTGCATTTGGCTATAATGGTCAACGTCAACCGATATGGCTAGCTCAGGGAACCAATGGTTCGACTACAAGCTGTGATGCGGGCGCAGTACCTGCCATTCATAAGACATTGTTAGCTTATGACAATCTAGGGCAACTGCGCAGCGAGAACTTCCCCGATAGCACCCCTGATAAAACCTACAGTTATGACGCCAATGGCAATTTAATATCTTTGCTTGCAGGGCCTGTGAGCTGGAGTTACTTGTATAATAGTCGGAGCAGTATAGAGAAAGAAACATTATTATTAGATGGACGCAATTTTGTTTTAGATTGGGAATATAATAATCTGGGGGCATTAAGTTCGCTTAAATACCCTTCTGGAGCGATAGTTACATACTCACCTAATGCTCTTGGGCAACCTACAAGAGCAGGAGTTTACGCAACAGCCGTGAGTTACCATCCTAACGGCCAAATTAAGCAATTTACCTATGGTAACGGCATAGTACGTAATGTTGCACTTGATACGACTGGCCGAATAGATGCAATAACAGATGTTAAAGGTCGCTCTGTTAAGAACAGTCTAGACCCAAGTTATGACTATAACGACAATTTAGCCCGTTTGATTGATTGGGTAGACCGTAATAACGATGTCGATAATCTAGTTTATGATGGTGTGGACAGATTAATGTCTGCAGATGGTAAGTGGGGCACTGGACGTTACAATTATGATGGTCTGGGAAATGTCCTTAGCCGCAGTATGAATAATTCAACTATTAACTACAATTACAATGCACTGAATCGCTTAAACAACCTTACTGGCGCCTATGCCTATGGTTACCAATATGATGCTCGTGGCAATACTACCAATAATGGACGGTATAGCCTTGCCTATAATTTAGGCCAACAAATGACTGCGGCTAAAGGTATTAGCTATGTTTATGATGGTCATAATAGGAGGGTAAAGCAAACTAAAACAGATGGTAGTCATTACACTGTGTATAGTCAGGGGGGCCAGTTACTACATCGACAGGCGGCTAATGGTACAAAAATAGATAGTGTGTATTTAGGTAAGCAATTAGTAGTCGAAGTGGATAATGCCCAGGCAGGCTTACCTCCTCCTACTGTGAGCATAACAGTAGGAAGAACATTAATAGGAAGTTATTGTCCTCCCAAAAAGTTATGTCCCGAAGTGGTAGATATTCCAGCACATCTAATAACATGGATTAGTGACCTGGCAGTATCTTGTTCTGGGAGTGTGAAAAGAAGTCTTAATGGTGCCGTTCAAGGGACAGATATTATATCTGGAACTAGTGGCAGTATGACTTATCCTCTTAATGGGTCTGTTTATTTGATTACATTGACTTGTACTGCTGGTGCAGGCGAAACGACGAAACAAGCCACTGCAAGTGGAACTAGCGGTGGAGTGGATATGTAATGACTAACAGTAAAGGATTAATTATGAAATTATGGCAACAATTCATTTTGCTGTTAGCTATATTTATCTGTATGCCTACCTATGCTGCGGTCGTGCGATACCAACATACGGATATGTTAGGCTCCGTGGTTGCTGAGTCTGATGAACAGGGCAATATAATTTCTAATAGCCGTAGTCACTATGAACCTTTTGGTAAGCGCATTGGAGGTGATAAAGAAGGGATAGGATATACGGGGCACCTGCAAGATAAAGACTTAGGTCTGACCTATATGCAGGCACGATACTATGATCCACTGATTGGGCGTTTTTACAGCAATGATCCTGTTGGCTTTAAGGATATTCATAGTTTTAATCGCTATGCCTATGCGAATAACAACCCATACAAATATACTGATCCAGATGGAAGGGAGACATTATTAATAACAGTTAAAGATTATGGGGTTAGTACTCATTCGGCAACCATGACGAATAGAGATGGGAATACAATGCTCTATGATCCAGCAGGAAGCTACTCACCATCTAGTGGAGAGTTTAGAGGAAGTGGAGATGTATTTACTACTTCAACACTATCAGATTACACCCAGTTTCACGAATCAGTGGGCAGTGAGATTTCCGTTGTAACAATACCTACAACTGCTGAGCAAGAAGCTACTATACAAAATAGCATGGTTGAAGTAGGAGGGGCTGCGCCATTTGAATGTGCTGCATCAGTCTCTACCGTATTAAAGGATGTAGACGTAAAGCCGAGCGTATTACCTGGAAACCTTGAGGATAATGCTAAAGAAAGGGTTCAAGAAATGGAGAAAATTCAAGAATGAAATTAGATAAATCATTCTGTAGAGAACTAGGGATTATTTTTACTTTTCTTATGTTTGCATTGGGCTTTTATGCTGCATGGTGGGGCTTTGGAAAAGGTACTTTGTGGGCAAAGGCTTTTAACGTTTTCGGTGGAGTTTTTTATTTTGGCTCACTTCCTTGGTCACAGTTCATCATAGAACTAGTTTCCCCGTTAGTTGATAAAGGTAACAGCTTACTTCTGAGGATCATATCGTATTCCGTAGGCTTCACTATCAATTGTTATATATTACGGCTTATATATTTGAGAATGAAGAAACGGAATAGCAAGGGAAATGAGGAATCTAACCCATTTTGACTCACTGATAAATCTTGAGTAGGACTATGAAGTGTGGCCATTTTCTGCGGAAGACTGGCCAATCTGTTTCGGAGTTGTCGTTGCGTTAGGGCGGAATATACAAGTGTATATTCCATCTTTTTGACCATCTTTCCGATTTTTTGGCCAGAAGTGTCAAAACAATCTGGCCAGCTTTACGTTATGGATTGTCCACTTGATTAGTGTCTTATGCTCACTTGTTGATGTTTGGCTAGGTGACGGTTCGTCGTTGCAAGAGCCATTTCAGTCCCAACTTAGTCTCTGGTAGCTCGTAATGGGAAGCACTGAAGGCCTTCGCTAACTCTTAGTTTATCAGTTGAGTATCCCCTTGTAATTTCCAATACAAAAAAAGCTGTTGGCTTTTAATACTGCCAACGATGTTTAAATCTTTTGCGGCCATTAAAAAGCTCAGCATGGCTTGTGCGTAGCGAAAAGTCTGCTCAAAACCTCCTTGCCATAGATCCAACTGGCATTGCAACAAACGCGAGTCAGCGACAATGACTTGCTCAAAGTACATCCACAACATGGGGACATAGCTGAATTTGTAGGGCAATAAAGTAGCAGTTTGTTCATCAACTTCTCCTTGTAATAACACTTTGGTGCAAGAGTACTTTAGCCCAAACGAACGCTGAATGGCGGATTTAGGCGCGTGAACCAGTCAGCTCTTCTAGAATAAACTCGCACCTAAGCTCATGCCCTTTCTCACCACTGATCACCTAAACCACCGAACTGGACATGCAAAGGTTTACTAGAATAGTTGTGACGTTTTTCATCACCGTACAGACAAGGATGGTGAAACTATAATTTCATAAAATTATGATTTATGAAATTATAGCTTCACAAAGCTACTCCGAACTTCCTTGGATACTTAGAAACACTTTGACAGTGCCTACATATGAAACTAAAGTTTCACATACCGCAAAAAAATGTAAACATAGTTTCATTATGATAAATAAAAAAGAAGATGCACCATCTAAACGCAGTGCAACGGTATTCCCACGCGACATGAAAATACTGCACAACTTAGGTGAAAACATCATGCTGGCAATGAAGCGCCGTGGGATCAGCCAAGAAATGATGTTTAACAGAACAGGAATATCTAAACCGACCTTACGAAAAATAACCAAAGGTGATCCATCCGTTTCGATGGGTCATTATGTAAACGTACTCGCCGTTCTCGGCCTTTTGGAAGATCTGGGCAAAGTTGCACTTGATGATGAGCTTGGCAGAAAGCTACAAGACATCGAATTGCTAAACAAAAAATGATAGAGAATTCAAAGATGGAAATATTTGTCTACGCCGACTGGCTTGATGCTGACGCACCATTGTTTGTAGGGACGTTAAGGTCATCTGTCATCCGCGGTAAAGAACATTTTAGTTTTAGTTATGATCAAAACTGGCTTAATTCCAAATACGCTCTTCAAATCGATCCATCGCTTAAATTGTATATTGGGGAACAGCACTCTGCCGACGATAAAAACTTCAAAGCATTTCTAGATTCTTGCCCTGATCGTTGGGGGCGCTTGCTGATGCAGCGCCGAGAAGCTGTCATTGCTCGTACCGAAAAGCGCAAAGCAAACACTCTGTTCGAAACCAACTATTTATTAGGGGTGCATGACTCTTTTAGAATGGGAGCCTTAAGGTTTCGCACTGCACATGATGGTAATTTCCTTGATGATAATGAAGATTTTGCAGCGCCAGCGATAACCTCACTTCCAGAGCTTGAGCAAGCGGCCTATGGAATAGAAAATAAGCCTGATTTTGATAACCCAGACTACCTAAAATGGCTAAATATGCTCATATCTCCCGGTTCATCACTTGGTGGAGCTCGACCTAAGGCATCAATTAAAGATGTTGACGGTACTCTCTGGTTAGCTAAATTCCCTAGCAAGCATGATGAATATGATATTGGTCTATGGGAATACATAGTTTACAGAATGGCCATTGATGCAGGGATCAATATGTCAGAATGTAAAGTACAGTCTATTGGTTCAGAACATCATATTTTCCTCACGAAACGTTTTGATCGCGTCGAAGGTGGCAAAAGACTTCTATTCACTTCGGCTATGACGCAATTAGAATATTTCGATGGTAATGACGACGGAGCAAGCTACCTTGAACTAGCAGAATTTCTGACCATAAATGGTTCAAATACTAAGGAAGATTTGAAACAGCTTTGGACGCGAATGCTATTTAACATCATGGTTTCCAATAGTGATGACCATCTGCGCAACCACGGCTTTATCTTTGATACTACGGGATGGCGCTTATCACCAGCATACGATATTAATCCAACACAAAATGCAACAGGCTTACATCTAAACATTGATGACAGAGACAATGCATTAGAGGTTGATCTAGCCTTTGACGTTGCAGAGTACTTTCAGCTCGACACGAAAACTGCTGACGAAATTTATCAAAAAGTCACTAGAACTATTTCAAAGTGGGAAGAACTTGCAACGGAAGCCGGTATAGAAAAAGGTGAACGAGATTTAATGAAAGAGTGTTTCCGAGTGCCCGAGGCTTAAACGCTTAATTGAAGTGAAATATAGCGCGCCCATATCAACTGTATTGATCTCGTATATTCATCATCATTTAATAGCGAATTACTTTGCATAGATATCTGTCCGAACCTTTGATAAAATCCTGTCAACGGGTTAGCAGTCTTGGTGGACAACCGTCTAACCCGCTAGCCCTCGCAAGAGGGCGTTCCTTCTAACTCATCCTATCTAGCAGTGCCATTTCGGCTTTTCTTAGCCAGAAGATGTAAGACTTTTTACTGTCAAATCCCATTAAGGCCCACTGCTCTTTGCACAGGTAATGGGCGCGGATGGCGCGTTTGCAGTTAAGGGATAACTGCTCAACGAGGTGGTCATAATGCGCGACATGGGCAGGCACGTTGAGTTCATGCTTTAGGTTGCCACCGCCCAAGGCTTCGCCTAAACGGTCGCAGGCGCTGCGGTTCGAAAACCCCTTGCCCAACTCTTGGTGCACCCAATAGCGGCCCCAGCGATATAACCCTAACCGCAACGCCTTGATGTTCATCCTCTGCTCGGGTTCATCGCTAAAGCCCATTGGCCACCTCATTTATCTTCTCAATCGAAAGCTTAAACACATCAAGGCATATCGATGTCACATCGTCATAGGGCGCAGTTGTACGGCCATTTTCCCAACGTTGGTAAGTGTTGCGGCTAATGCCGTAAATCTCAGCCA
>NZ_VXCT01000092.1:0-8913 GCF_052850535.1 Shewanella sp. 1180_01 | reverse complement strand
AGAAAATGGAGTTCAACATGCATAAGAAACATTTAATAGCAGTCGCAGTCGCAACGGGACTTGCTTACTTCCCTGTTAACGCTAATGAATACCAAGCGACTATGGTAAGTGTCCCACAATCTAAAGCCATCAAAGATACTACATCGTTGTATTCAATACCCCAAGTGTTCTTAATCTAAGTAATAACAACACCATAGCTGAATTCGCGGTTCAACAAGCCGAGAGTTTAGTCAATCAATATGATGTCAGAGTGATGAAAAACTTTGGCAATGTGCTCAACGGTGTACTCATCAATGCCAGTGCCCAACAAGTTAAAGCACTGCTTAAAGATCCAAACGTGAAGTACGTAGAACAAGATCAAATTATGACGGTGACGCCTAAAGTCGAAACTAATGCGGACCAACCGAGTCCGACCTGGGGCATAGACAGAATCGATCAACGCAACTTGCCATTGGATAACAACTACCACACGGATTACGATGGATCTGGTGTGACCGCCTTTGTTATTGATACTGGGGTGCTTAATACACATAATGAGTTTGGCGGCCGCGCAAGCAGTGGCTATGACTTTATCGATAATGATTACGATGCGACTGACTGTAACGGTCATGGTACCCATGTGGCAGGGACGATTGGCGGCTCAACCTACGGTGTCGCGAAAAACGTCAATGTGGTGGGTGTCAGAGTGCTCAACTGTTCAGGTTCTGGCAGTAACTCTGGCGTGATTGCAGGGATAAACTGGGTGAAAAACAATGCTTCAGGCCCCGCTGTCGCGAACATGAGTTTAGGGGGCGGCGCCTCCCAAGCCACGGATGATGCCGTCAATGCCGCTGTTGCCGCAGGGATCACCTTCGTAGTCGCAGCCGGCAATGACAATAGTAATGCCTGTAATTATTCACCTGCTCGCGCCGCAGATGCCATCACTGTCGGTTCAACCACCAGTAACGATTCCCGCTCGAGTTTTTCTAACTACGGGACTTGCCTTGATATCTATGCGCCCGGTTCGAGCATAACTTCCTCTTGGTATACCTCAAATTCGGCGACTAATACCATTAGTGGCACCTCAATGGCATCCCCCCATGTGGCAGGCGTCGCGGCATTATACTTAGATGAAAATCCTAACCTCTCCCCCGCACAGGTGACTAACTTACTCAAGACGCGCGCCACTGCGGACAAAGTCACAGATGCTAAGACAGGCTCACCGAATAAGTTACTGTTTTCACTTGCAAACGATGATGGAGGCTGTGGCAACGATTGCCCAGTTGACGAGACTCAGCTGCAAAATAATGTGGGTATTGCGATCAGTGGAGCCACAGGTTCAGCGACTTATTACTATATCGATGTCCCCGCAAATGCAGCAAGTTTAGGCATCAACCTCGCGGGGGGCTCTGGCGATGCGGATATTTATGTGAGCCAAGGACAAAAACCGACTACGACCAGCTATCAATGCCGCCCATATCAAAATGGCAACAATGAGAGCTGTAATTTCACTGCACCTACGGCGGGTCGTTGGTACGTGATGGTTCAAGGCTATAGCAATTATGCCAACGCCCAGCTGACAGCTAGCTACAACCTCAATGGCGGCGGAAATTGTACCGATGCGAACTGCTTAACCAATGGCGTACCCGTCACGAATTTAAGCGGAGCAACGGGAACTGAAGCCCTGTATAAAATCGTCGTCCCAGCGAATAGCCAACTCAGTATTACCACCAGTGGTGGGACTGGAGACGTGGATCTGTATGTCAAAGCAGGGACTGTCCCAACGACCACCAGCTATGATTGCCGTCCCTATAAAAACGGTAACAATGAAAGCTGTTCGATTACTGTGACTCAAGCGGGAACTTACCATGTGATGTTACGTGGTTATGCTAATTACTCGGGCGTTCAACTGAGCGCAAGCTACTAGCGAGTGAATCGGTTCAGTGAGTTTTTAATCAAACTAAAGCCCACTAAGGTAACAACTTAGTGGGCTTTTTAGTGGTTTATTCAGAAGCCAATCTCGCGAAATGGCTTTAATAGCGTGATAAATAACTTGGAGACTTAGCGAGGATAACCGTTGGTTTTGCTTCGATTTGTAAACGCTCAATCACTGCGGCGAGTTTTGCAATGCTGAGGCGAATTGGGGTCGGCATACTGGCAAATTCGATGCTGAGCAGCAGGTTTTTCACTTCGAGCCCTAATTCTGTATCGCCTTCAATACTCAACTTACGCTGGAAGAATAGCGTATCAGGATCTTCCTTTGCTGCTGCCACGAGTATGAGTTCGGCTGAATTGGCACTAAAGGTCACCTGCGCATCGGTTAACTCTCTGACTTGCCACTTGCCATTAAAACTCACCTCAAAGGCCAGGTTTAAGTCTTCCACTTGAATCGCGACCCATTTATCAGTCAAAAATCCGAGTTCATCGTCTGCGGCTTGTTCGGCGAGTAACAGCCCAAGTAATTGGCTGATGGCTTTAGCTTTGAAACTAAAAGGCAACTTAGCGAGGGGAAAGCCGATGGCTTTTGGGGTGAATTCTAAAAGTTGTTGAGCGATTTTTGCGGAAAAAACAGCGGACATGGCGGGAACCCTACAAGAATAAAACATATATATCCCAGTTTATCGGGATTTTATGATCTTAAACCTGTTTTAAATCAATTCATCGCCATTCAATCTTACCTACACTCAGCGGCTATCATTTTATCAGGAGCATCACTATGGAGCTGTTGTGTCCAGCAGGAAATCTGGCCTCGCTAAAGTCGGCATTGCATGCCGGAGCCGACGCTGTGTATCTGGGATTAAAAGACGACACCAACGCGCGCTCGTTTGCAGGATTAAACTTCCCCCCCGCAAAGTTGCAAGAAGCCACTGAGCTCACGCAAAAATACGGCAAGAAAATCTTCTTAACCTTAAACACTTTCCCAAAGCCCGGCGAAGAACATCGTTGGTATCAAGCCATTGATTTAGCGGCAAAACTGGGGATGGATGCGTTGATTGTTGCCGACCTTTCTTTGCTCGATTATGCCCATAAACATTATCCACACTTACCGCTGCATTTGTCGGTGCAAGCCAGTGCGACCAATCTGGGTGCGCTGAATTTTTATAAAGAAGCTTTTAACATCGCCCGAGTCGTGTTGCCACGGGTGTTATCGATGAAACAAGTGCGCGACCTTGCCAAGGTCAGCCCAGTGGATTTAGAAGTGTTCGCCTTCGGCAGTCTATGCATTATGGCAGAAGGTCGTTGCCAGCTGTCGTCCTATGTGACGGGTCAATCGCCCAACACCGGCGGCTCTTGTTCACCAGCAAAACACGTGCGCTGGCAGGAAGAAGGACAGAACCGATTAACTCTGCTCAACGACGTGTTGATTGATAAATCAGCCCTCGATGAACAGATGGGTTATCCCGTAGTCTGCAAAGGCCGTTACATCACGGAAGATCAAGATTCGCCGCAGTATTTGCTCGAATCACCAACCAGTTTAAATACCTTAAGCTTACTGCCCGAACTCGCTAAGGCGGGCATAGTGTCGCTAAAAATCGAAGGCCGTCAACGCAGCCCAGCCTATGTTGAGCAAGTCACGAGAGTTTGGCGCCAAGCCATAGACACCTATCTGGATAATCCTGAGCTGTACTCAACAAGCCAAAACCAACCCCATTGGGAACAAGCCCTTGCAAAAGTCTCCGAGGGTCAAATCACCACACTTGGCGCCTACGAGCGTGATTGGCAATAAAAGGTTAATGAACAAAGCGCCAGATTAACAAAGGACACCTTATGCATATTTCCCTAGGCCCGCTGTTGTATTGCTGGCAAAAACAACAGGTCACTGATTTTTATCAGCAAGTCGCCGCGAGTCAAATCCCCTTAGTGTATTTAGGTGAGGCCGTCTGCAGTCGCAGACGTGAACTCAAATGGGGCGATTATCTAGAGCTGGCGCAAATGCTCAAGCAGGCCGGTAAAGAAGTGGTGATTTCAACGCTGGCGTTAATCGAAGCGCCATCGGAATACACTGAGCTTAAACGCCAAGTCGATAACGGCGAATTTATGGTCGAAGCGAACGATATGGCAGCTGTCTATCTCGCCAACGAGCACAAGCTGCCCTTCGTCTGCGGCGCGAGTATCAATAACTACAATCGCGCCAGTTTAGACATTTTGCAGCGATTTGGGATGCATAGGTTTGTGATGCCAGTGGAACTTTCAAAGGCTTGGCTTAGCCAAGTGATCCAACAAAAGCCGTCATTTGAAGTGGAAGTGCTCGGCCACGGCTATTTACCCCTCGCCCATTCGGCGCGCTGCTTTACCGCTAGGCACAAACAGCTCACCAAAGATCATTGTGAAACAGTGTGCCGTGAATACAGCAAAGGGCTACTCGCGCAAACCCAAGAGCAGCAGCCTTTGCTCAGGCTCAATGGGATCCAAACTCAATCCGCCAGTTGTTTAGATTTACGCAGTGAAATAACGACAATGGCAAAGATGGGGGTAGATGTGTTTCGGGTTTCACCCAGTAGTTTTAACTGCATCACCACAGCCAATGCCTTGGTCGATGCAATTAACACGCCTGAAAATGCTCAAGACTTCTCGATTGGCAGCGATGCGAACCTAGAGAGAACCCAGTGTAACGGCTACTGGTTTGGAGAAGCAGGCCTTGCTGTGCATGCCAATCCCTAGCCTGACTCAGAGCCAGAGTCATAGTCATAGTCATAGTCATAGTCATAGTCATAGCATGAGCCTAAACATGAGCCAGAGCTTAATCTAACGAGGAATCTGAGCTGGAACCATAATCTGAATTTAAGCCAACATCGACGTTAACTTAAGGAATGAGTTTAACCAGTGAAGTTTCACTCTTGGCTGGCGTTTAACTGACTAAAAAGCAGCACAGTGGTCCAGCACAATAGACTCCCCAGCCCTATCCATTCCAGTAGGGCTGGCCACCACAAACTAGGACGCGGCAGCTGCAATACCATCTCCTGATAAAACGGCCTATCGCCTTCGGTCAAACCTAAATCCAATTGCGGCGCATACAGAAACGTCATCATGCTGCACAGCACAATGAGGGCTAACAACCCAGTCCAGCGACCAAAATGAGACTTGCCGAAAAAAACTAAAGCTAAGTAGAAAATCGCACTTAAGCTTCCCAGATAGAAAAACCATTTCAGCCCTAAAACGTGCAAGTGATACACGTTCACCGGAAATAATCCCACGCTCGCTAAAGCTAAAAAAGTGCATGCCAGACTGATAAAGAAGGGATATCCCCAAAAAGATGTCACCTGTTGTAACGAAGACAAACAATAAAAGACAAGACTTAAACTGCCAAAGAACAATCCCCCGTTGAGGATCACAGCAAAAGACGAATGGCCATAAGTCCCCAATTCGCTTAGGGTATGATTTAAAAAATTAAAGCGATGGGATTCGGCGTCGTCAAATCCTAAAACAGTCATCACAATACCGATTAAAAGCCCAAAGATCCCCAGAAAACCAAACTTAATGGCCAGTGTCGAGCCGCCTTTAATCTTAACCTTCTCTACTTTTGCAGTCATGAATACTTGAGTTGGATAGGAATGATACTAACTTACATGGAAATGAGAAGATTTAAAGCGGCGGGTATCCGCTTTATGAATAATATTTTTACTTTCATCGTTATTAGCGACTTTTTAGTCAGCCTCCAAAACATCAAGATGCTGAGGAAGATCACGATTATCTCTAAGCAGATTTAACTGCCTGTCGCATAAAAATGTACCGAGCAGCAAAATACACTGAACATAAGCGTGGCATTCTTAAACAGTGCTTACCCACGCTATATAGAAAGTGTTATCACGACAGCCCGCTTAAATCGCACAAAAAGCCAACCGATATGGCTGTAAGGCTAAAGTTGCTGATGTTTTTTTGTGCAAAAATAACATCTCAATCGTTTTAACTACATCATCATACAAGCGATTAACCCCTCAGAAACAACAATCCATAACACCATGTTTGTAATAATTTTTTATGTGAAACCATCCAGAAGTATCGACCTAATATCACCGACAACTTAAGTAAAATAACTATGCTGTTTTGCTGCTTATATCAAACTAACTAGCGAATCGTTTTACATAGACAAGCTAAGCGAGTAATCTTCCCCATTCTCGTTTTTGAGTTGAATTTAAATGCACCTTAATTGGCGTCAACAGCGCGTTATGTGCGGCTATTAATTCAAATTTACCATGTACGACTCGTACTTTAAGGTGTACAAAATTGACTACTGAAAATAAAAATCGAAACATTAAGACGATACTCACCTTTATCGTCCCTTCGCTGATCGGTCTGTTGTTATTTATGACCCCTATCAGCTACAACGATGCGATCACTATTCCAATCGCGATTATCTCTAAAGCACTGCAAGGCGCATTGAGCGGCGTGTTAACCCTCATAGTGACCATGATTATCGTGGCTACGGCGCTGGCCTCTTCGCTGTCAAAAGCATTTAAGCCTAAGTTTGTGGCCCAGAATCACTTCCTTAATGCCTTATTAAATGTCAGTCCTTTATGGTTGATCACGCGGATCGTAGGTGCGGTGTTTGTTGTGCTGACCTATTTAGGCTTAGGCCCAGAGGCCATTAACTCCTCAAGCACAGGTGCATTAGTCTTAAACGACTTACTGCCCGTGTTGTTCTCCGTCTTTATCTTTGCGGGTATGTTGTTGCCGCTGCTGCTGAACTTCGGTCTACTCGAACTGTTTGGCACACTGCTAACCAAAATCATGCGCCCCGTGTTCAATCTACCGGGTCGCAGTGCAATTGATTGTATGGCCTCATGGTTAGGTGATGGCAGTGTCGGTATTTTACTGACCAGCAAACAATACGAAGCACGTTTTTATACCCAAAGAGAAGCGGCCGTTATCGGCACAACCTTCTCGGCGGTATCGATTACCTTCAGCCTAGTGGTGATCTCACAGGTTAAATTAGAGCACATGTTTGTGCCCTTCTATTTGACTGTGTGTCTCGCCGGTTTTGCCGCTGCTGTGATTGTGCCTAAATTGCCACCGCTGTCGTGGAAGAAAGACAACTACATCGACGATACCCCACGCATGCCAGATGATGAGTTGATCCCTGCGGGTCACAACGCTTTCTCTTGGGGTTTTGATAAAGCCTTAGAAAAAGCCGCCAGTGCCAGTGGCATCAAAGCCGTTTTGAATGAAGGCGTTAAAAACGTTGTCGATATGGTGTTTGGCATTATCCCTGTGGTAATGGCCATTGGTACGCTGGCGCTGATTATCGCCGAGCACACGCCTATCTTTAATTATTTAGGTATGCCGTTTATTCCATTACTCGAATTGCTGCATATACCAGAAGCCACCGAAGCCTCTAAAACGATTGTGGTGGGTTTTGCGGATATGTTTATTCCGTCAATTCTGGCCAGCTCAATTGAATCGGATATGACTCGCTTTGTGATTGCGGCCTTGTCTGTGACTCAGTTGATCTACATGAGTGAAGTGGGCGCATTGCTTATCGGCAGTAAAATCCCGGTGAACTTTGTTGAGCTCTTCGTGGTGTTTATTCTACGTACCTTAGTGACTCTGCCAGTTATCGCAGGTGTGGCGCATTTACTGTTCTAAAAGCTAACGGCAACAATAGCTCAGCTAAAAGGGGAGTCAGGTTAACTGACTCCCCTTTTTTGTAGTAACTCATACACGAACTGACCGTTTTGATTATATCGTACAACCTCCACTCGACACCACACAACTCACTTTTGGACAGAAGTACTTTAAGAATTTCTGGATAGCACTGCTGAAGGATCAAACTTGGTCATTTAATTCTTTAAGTGCTGGCTTATGATGAGCCATGGCATTCGCTCACCGACACGCAGCAAGTCCGTCCTTGGATGCTCGACCGCCCCGTCCATGGGGCGGACGGTCGTCTCGCTAATCACCATGGCTCACCTTTCTAGCATTGGCGTAGTCAGTAAGTTTTAAAGAAATAAACAGCACGTTTTTGGACAAAAATGAGTTAGGTTATTAACTCTAACTGATGAGTTTCGGATTACCATTTCTATGGAGATAACGCCCCGGTTTGGAGCCGCGAAGCGGAGGGAAATCGGTCGCTGTGCAGCCGATTGTTAGCGCAATCTTTCATTACTTAACCCTACCTCTCGAAGTAATAGCCTGCCAAGCGAGGTAATTTTGTAGCCCTTAGTTTTCAGCTTAACCCCTCGACTCGACGTATCCATGTCAATGTCTTTTTCTAGCAAACCCAGGGATGCAAGATGCTCCTTATAGCTATTCTGCAGTGTAGATTTGTCGAGTACTGGCTGAGATGACCCAAGGTGTGCTGCAACTGGATTAAGTATGTGATCATGCTTCTCTTGAAACTCCGTATCACCACCCATTACGCGATTTAAATAAAATCTCAGCCAAATAATTTCAATATCATTCAGCTCTCCGAGAATACGAAGTAAATGCTTGGATTCATAGTGTTCTATATCATCTGACGAGATACTATTGGAAACAAGCGATGATATGTAACCTCTCCTTTCATCTGTTAGCGATCTCGCTGCTTGCCGCAAGCTTTCCTCTACCAAATCTGTAAAGTTCTCATCAGACATGTTTTGTTTAACAGCGTCCTGCTCGATTTTCGATAACCTGCTTTCGAGAGCTTCCGCATATTTTACACTTCTATCTATTCGCTGATTTGGTATTACATTCCCGGCAATTTCTGCAAGTAATGACCCAGCGAAAGGAACCATACCAAGTGCAGACTTTGCAGCAGAAGCGACATAATCGGCACGCGAGTTCTGTAAAACGATTCCTTCTTTATTGGGGTTCTCAGATTGATCCATATCGTTTCTCTCCATCGCGCTAACGCCGCATTAAGGTGTGAGCAACGCTACCACGAAACCTAACCATATCATCTTAAAAAACCAACCATGACACAAAAAAGCCAAGCGTTGGGAATCACTCTTAAATGCT
>NZ_VXCT01000091.1:0-9055 GCF_052850535.1 Shewanella sp. 1180_01 | reverse complement strand
AAGATAATAAAAAAGCCTCACTAGTTATTAGGCTAGAAGGCTTAGTGTGTATGCTGTTGCTACTTCATCAACTGCTTACTTTGTGTCTGGTGCCTTTTGTTGGCTGTAATCCAACTTCTCGTGCTTTTGTCCCATGGCTTCAGCAACTTCTGGTGGCATGTAGTTTTCATCATGCTTAGCCAGTACTTCAGTCGCTTCTAGCTTACCATCAGCACTTAGCACGCCTTGCGCCACAATACCTTGTCCTTCACGGAATAGATCGGGCAGTAGATCGTCATAGGTGACCAGTACTTCGCCGCCTAGAGAGTCATGCACTGCGAACTGCACATGTAAGCTCTTAGGGTCTCGTACCATAGAACCGACTGTTACCATGCCGCCGACACGAATGCGTTGGCCAATTTCTGGTTTGACGCCAGTATCTGTTTTGCCGTGGACAATTTCAGACGGTGTATAGAATAAGTTTAAGTTGGAGTTCAGCGCATAAAGCAAAAGCGAAGTAATCGCGGCAACACCACCGATTAATGCCACTGCTAACGTCAGTCTTTTTTTGCGTCTTGGGTTCACGATTTAGTACTCCTAGTTTTTTTTAGGCGTTCTTCTCTATCCATCTTCTTCGCGATTTCAATTAACACCTTACGCTTTTGGCGTGCGCTGGTAATGATAAGCGTCGAGAGGCAGCAGAAGGTCACTCCGTAGGATAGCCACACGTAAAATGCATAGCCGCCCATATTAAAAAAATCACTGATTGAATCGAATTGCATTATTTGACCTCCTCAGCCTTAGCTAGTTCACGCACCCAAGGGCGCATGCCATTTCTTGCTAAAATTTCTGCTCTGAATCGCACAATAGTGATGGCACCTATCATGAGACCGAAGCCAAGCATATTGATTAACAGTGGATAGAGCATTTCCGTCGACATAGTCGATTTCTCGGTAATGCGGATAGTTGATGGCTGATGCAATGAGCTCCACCATTCAACTGAGTATTTGATAATAGGGATGTTAATTACCCCCACGATCGCTAGGATCCCTGCAGCACGAGCCGCGAGCACTTTATCCTCAAATGAGGCATAGAGTGAGATAACACCTAGATATAAGAACAGTAATACTAGCTCAGAGGTTAAGCGTGCATCCCATACCCACCAAGCGCCCCACATAGGTTTACCCCATGCAGCACCGGTAAAGAGGGCAATAAAGGTGATTACTGCACCGATAGGCGCAATCGAAGCCGCAGCCCAGTCGGCAAGTTTGATCTGCCACACTAAACCGATAAAGGCCGCTGTCGCCATACCTATGTAAGCTGCCATCGACATAGAGGCAGCGGGTACATGGATAAAGATAATGCGATAGCTATCACCCTGTTGGTAATCCGTCGGCGCGAAGGCTAATCCCCATGTTGTGCCTACAGCAATAAACAGACCTGCTAAGATCGCAAACCATGGAAATAATGTTCCTGATAACTTATATGCGCGTTCAGGATCCGCGTAAGGGTGTAACCATTTCCACATTTTAGTTAGTACTCACTCGCAGAGATGCACCAATCGCAAAAGGTGCTAAGGTTAACGATCCGACCAGCATAGCGCCTATTATAGCGAGCTGACCGTCATAGGGTAAATTCATTCCTGCCGCGTCTATGGCACTCGTTGCAAAAATGAGAACCGGAATATACAAGGGCAAAATAAGTAAGCTGAGTAGCACGCCGCCTTTTCTAAGGCCGACGGTTAATGCCACACCAATGGCACCTAATAGCGATAAAACTGGCGTGCCTAGCGCAAGGGTCGATATTAACGCACCGTAACTATTGCCATCTAAATTGAGTAGCACCGCTAAAAGTGGCGCAATAATAATCAGTGGCACACCGGTTAAAATCCAATGGGCTAACACTTTGGCTAATACCAGAATGGCTAATGGCTGTGGGCTCAATAACATTTGCTCTAAACTGCCATCACTAAAGTCCGCTTTGAACAGTCTTTCAAGTGACAACATAGAGGCTAATAACGCTGCAACCCAAATTATCCCGGGTGCCACACGGGCTAACATTTGTGGCTCTGGGCCAATCCCCAGTGGGAATAAGGTCACAACCATAATAAAAAATAGCAGTGGGTTAAAAATGTCGCCGCGGTGACGAATGGCAATTTTAAGATCTCGCTGCAGCAAGGTGAAAAATGCCTGGGTAAAACTGATGCCTCTTCTCATTTAGCCTGACCTTATATGAAGCGATAATCTAGACGAATTTTACGAAGCCTATCATCTTTGATAATGCCCATATCTTGGTGAGTTGTGAGGATCACACACCCGCCATTATCCGCATGCTGAATAAATAATTGCTCCAGCTCTTCGACGCCTTTTTTATCGATCGCGGTAAAAGGTTCGTCAAGGATCCAAATTTTACAATTGCTATGCCACAATCTCGATAGTGCAGTTCTGCGATGTTGGCCTGCGGATAAATGTCCGGCAAGTGCCTCTTCAAAACCTGTTAAGTTCACTTTGGCTAAAATGGCTGAGGTATCAAAGTCATCATAACCACTGATTCTTAAATTGAAATTAAGGTTTTCTTCGGCGGTAAGCTCGCATTTCACTCCCGCTAAATGGCCGAGATACAAGAGATCTTCATTGTATTCATCACGGCTGCGGTTTATGTCTTCATTTCTGTAAAAGGTTTGTCCGGCATAGGGGCGAGAAAGACCTGCCAATATGCGTAATAAACTGGTTTTGCCCGCGCCGTTAGGGCCTTCAATTTGAACAATATCACCGGCATTAATATCAAAACTTAACTCATCAAAAAGGATGCGTTCTTCGCGGATACAGGTCAGCTTGCTGGCTGACACTAATGTGGTTTCTTTAGTTATATTTGTCACTGAACCCTCTATCTCAAGCCGGAAGGAAACACAAGTTATTCTAACACAAACGTTATTGGGGGTTTACTCTTGGTTTGCACTAGATGTCAGCAATATGATGTGGTTCCAATAACCGCAATATTTATCGAACTTTTTTACGACTTGCTAATATATTAACGAATTTGTCACCCTTGTCGCCTGATTCATTTTGTGTTGAGATTCTAATCACAAAAAGATGAGATTTCTTGAAGTTTGTAGTAATCTTAGTCGGCTATAATGAGTCTGCCTAAGTAAGGGCAGCGCCGAGCTTTGTACGTATTTGCATTAGGAACATTGAACATGAAAAAACTGTTAGCAATGACTGCAGTCGCTGCTTTGACTATGTCAGTCAACGTATCAGCTCAAGAAGCTGAAGCTATTTTCAACAAGGCATGTACCGTATGCCACAGCATGGGTGTTGCTGGCGCTCCAAAAGTGCATAACGCTGCAGAATGGGAACCACGCTTAGCTAAGGGTATTGATGCTCTACTGCACAGTGTGAAAACTGGTTTGAATGCAATGCCACCAGGCGGTATGTGTACAGATTGTACTGACGAAGATTACAAAGCAGCTATCGAGTTTATGTCTAAAGCTCAGTAATTTTTTCAGTGTTAATAAAAAACCGGCCAAAGCCGGTTTTTTTATGTCTGCAATAAACTGGGTTTATTGCACTTGGGTATCAAGCACTAGGTTAGCGGTATCGCCGACAGCCACTGTACTGATCTTACCTTGAAGATCGCCCGCTTGTGGTTTGATATTACCGTGCTTAGAAAGCACTGCAATCACTTCCACATTGGTAGCGTCACTTAATTTCTTATCGCCACCCATACCGCTGCTATCATCTAATGTCACAGTAACTGGGAACGACTTAGCACTGACTTTGGTCGCCGCTAATGGGACTTTTGGTCCTTCAGTTGCACGGGCAAAGATAAAGATAGTATCTTCAGGACTGGCTTTAGCGGCAAGTTCTGCAGAGATAGATATAGTCACATTGACAGACTTAGTCGCACTCGCCTTCACTTGCTTGTGGGCTTCATCATTTGGCATGCCAGCCGTTTCAGACTGCATACGTAAGTTAGCGGTTTCGATAGCATTCATTAGGGCTGCGCGATCAACATCAGCACGATCGCTATCAAGAATAGTTTGCCAAGAGGCGATGGCTTTCTTGTAGTCAGCGGTAAAGAAGGCATCCATACCTACAAGTAATAGCGTTGAAGGATCTTGAGCATCCATCGCTAAAGACTCATCGATGATCGCTTTGATTTGCGGTGTCATTTGCTGACCCGCTTTGTAATACATGGCTGTTGCTTTAGGACCTAATAATTCTGCATGTTTTCCGACTAAATCCATCACTTTATCGAAAGCCGCAATCCCTTTATCGTATTGGTTTGCCGATACATAAGCGTGGCCTAAGCTGAACCATACTTGGCTGTTCTCTGGCTCGGCTTTCACTTGGGCTTCCATCATCTGTACGCGCTGCGCCATGATTTGAGCCGTATCCATTCCCGCATGTGGGTTAGCAGGTTGTTGGGCAGTTTCAATATTTTCAAAGGCACCTAAGTGCTGATAGAGATAGCCTGAGATAACAATCAAACAAACTGACATGATCGACGGCCATAGAATCGTCTTTGGCTTGATTTGGTTGACCAGTGAATCATCGCTCGCTTCTTTGATGTCTTGGAGTAGACTGATTTCAAGCTCTTTTTTCAAGGCATCGAATTCGGCTTGATCGAGTAACTCTTCGCTTAATTCTTTTTCAAGAACGCCCAAGCGCTCATTGAACAATTCAAGGTTCGTTTGTTTACGAACTCCGGCTTCTTCAGTTTTCAGCAACTTCTGCTGTCTGAAATGCGGGATCCAAATCAGCATCAGGCCGACTAACATAACAAGCGCAATAAAAATCCAAAATGTCGTCATTGTTTCTATATTCACTTTAGTTTGCAGAAAGCGGAGTAACCGCTAGGCTTGGAAGCAAGATTATACGTAAAGATTGTTCATTGAACAGTAATATAAGGTAATCCCAGTACCGAAAGCTTATAGTTGGGCACTGGTTCACAAATTGATTCTTCTTGTAAAAATTGTATGAAACTTAAGTGTCATTTGTCGGTCACATGCAGAACTGAGCCTCTTCCGTGACTTACATCAGCCTCTAAAATTGAGAATGAGACAAGTAACCCAGTTTTGTACGAAAGAGGCAGACAGGAACAATAGCAAATACTAAAATGAGCAAAATTTCGTGCATTTGCGTGAATAACATGTTGTGCGTTGAGATAGAGTCTTTCTAAATCAACATATTATTGAAGACTGAGGAAAACCCATGATCCCAGAACTTGGACACTTTGCGCTGATAATAGGGGTGGCTTTTGCCTTCTTATTAATCAGCGTCCCCCTAATAGGTGTTGCCCGTAAAGATCAATACCTTGTTAGGTATGCTTGGCCGTTAACGTACGGAATGTTCTTTTTTATCACTGTATCGGTTGTCGTGCTGGCCTATAGCTTTGCCGTCGATGATTTCTCAGTCGCTTATGTGGCACATCACTCTAATTCTCAGTTACCTATCTTCTTTAAGATTTCGGCCGTATGGGGCGGTCATGAAGGGTCACTGTTGTTCTGGGTGTTTGCTTTATCGACTTGGGCTGCAGCGGTTGCCTTATTTAGTAAAGGTTTAGAGGAAGTGTTTACTGCGCGTGTACTGGCAGTATTAGCACTGATCGTAATTGGCTTTAGCTTATTCATGCTACTCACCTCTAGCCCATTCGAACGTCTGTTCCCGATACCTGCCGAAGGCCGTGACTTAAACCCAATGCTGCAGGATGTGGGATTAATCTTCCATCCGCCTATGCTGTATTTAGGTTATGTGGGTTTCTCGGTGAGCTTTGCATTTGCGATTGCCGCGCTGATGAGCGGTCGTCTTGATTCTGCATGGGCTCGTTGGACGCGTCCTTGGACCTTAGCCGCTTGGATCTTCCTAACTGGAGGTATCGCGCTAGGTTCTTGGTGGGCATATTATGAATTAGGCTGGGGCGGTTGGTGGTTCTGGGATCCTGTTGAGAACGCTTCTTTCATGCCTTGGTTAGTGGGTACTGCGCTTGTTCACTCATTGATTGTGACCGAGAAACGCGGCGCCTTCCGTAACTGGACCGTATTACTGTCTATCTTTGCTTTCTCTTTAAGTTTGCTTGGCACCTTTATTGTTCGCTCTGGCGTATTAACCTCAGTGCATTCATTCGCAGCCGATCCAAGCCGCGGTATGTTTATTCTGTTGTTGCTTGGCTTAGCGATTGGCGGTTCATTAACACTGTTTGCCTTCCGCGCCAGTGAAATGAGCAGTCCAGCCCGTTTCGAGCTGAAGTCTAAAGAAACCATGCTACTGGTCTGTAACGTGTTACTGACCGTTGCCGCAGGTACTGTGCTATTGGGTACACTCTATCCATTGCTCATCGATGCACTCGGCATGGGTAAAATCTCTGTAGGACCTCCATACTTCAACGCTGTGTTTGTGCCTATCGTATTAGTCTTATTTGGCTTTATGGGTATTGGTCCAATTATCCGTTGGAAAAAATCGAAAGCAGGCGAGCTTAAGCGTCAGCTATTGATCCCTGCAATGATTGCAGCGGCTATCGGTATTGTGACGCCATTTATCGTTGATGGTGTATTCAATACTTGGGTTGCCTTTGGTATTGCAGCGGCTTCTTGGATTATCCTAGCGACAGCAAGAGCGGCCTATAACATGGTCAAGTCGAAAGAAGGTGATATCAGCATCAGCCGTATGGGCCGTAGTCAGCTGGGTATGATCTTCGCGCATCTTGGTATTGCTGTGTCTGTGATTGGTGCCACTATGGTGTCGAATTACTCGATTGAGAAAAGTGTTCGCATGGGACCGGGGATCAGCCAAGAGCTTGCGGGTTATACCTTTAAGTATCTCGAGACCAAAAACGTAGTGGGTCCTAACTACACTGCAATGCAGGGACAGATAGAAGTCTACAAAGGTGATGAGCTGCTGACATTACTCAAGCCAGACCGTCGCCAATATAATGTGCGTACTATGGACATGACAGAAGCGGGTATCGACTGGGGTCTATTCCGTGACTTATATGTAACCATGGGCGATCCAATTACCAGCACTGAATTTGCGGTTCGTTTGAACTACAAACCGTTCGTGCGTTGGTTATGGTTTGGGGCAATTTTCATGATGATTGGTGGATTCTTCGCGGCATCGGATAAACGTTACCGTGCGAAAGTCACTGCAGCTGTCGCGCCTTCGGCCGAAAAGGCAAAATTGGCAACGGCTCAATAATTGGGGAATGTATGAAGAAGTTGGTTCTGTTTATCCCATTGGTCATATTTCTCGCCATGGGGGTGTTTCTATATAAAGGCTTATTCCTGAATCCGCAGCAATTGGATTCGGCACTGGAAGGAAAGCCTATTCCGGCTTTCCAACTGGAACGCTTAGAAACACCTGCTGAGATCATTACGAATGAGCAGTTAAAAGGTAAGGTGTCATTACTTAATGTGTGGGCGACTTGGTGTCCATCTTGTAAATATGAGCATCCTTTCTTAGTGATGCTAAAGCGTAAAAATCTTCTGCCAATTTACGGGATCAACTATCGCGATGAGCGTGCTCCCGCATTAGAAGAGTTAAAGCGTCAGGGCGACCCCTATAACGTCAATATCTATGATAAAGATGGCCGTTTAGGATTAGACCTTGGGGTCTATGGTGCACCTGAAAGTTTTGTGGTTGATCACAACGGTATTATCCGCTTCCGTTATGCGGGTCCAATCGACCAACGCGTATGGAGTGAAACCCTTTACCCTATGATCCAACAATTACAAGCTGAAGCGGCGAAGGATGGCGCATCATGAGAACGCTGACAAAAATCATTGGTGGTCTAGTACTGTTATTCAGCATGACGACCACCGTTATGGCAACACCAGTTGATACTTATGAATTCAAAACGCCTGAAAATCAAAAGCGCGGTTTGTCTTTAGCACATGAGCTACGTTGCCCACAGTGTCAAAATCAAAACTTGATCGACTCAAACTCACCGGTTGCGCGCGATCTGCGTCTTGAAGTCTTCAAGATGGTAGACGAAGGTAAAGGCGATGATGAGATCATCGAGTTTATGACCAGCCGTTACGGTGAGTTCGTACTCTATAACCCTAAGATGGAAACCAAAACCTACATTCTTTGGTTAGGTCCTATCGGTTTGTTACTTATGGGTCTCGTGATTGGTTTTATCTTCATTCGTAAACAACGCATCAGTGGTAATGTGCCGAATGAAATTAGCGAAGAAGATCAGCGTGAGTTAGATTCCTTGCTAAAGCGTAATACTAAATGAAGCATAAAGTCATAACGGCATTAATGTTGTCATCGTTCTTTTCGTTACTTGCTGGTGGGGTCGCGCATGCGTACCCCGGCATGCAGCAAACGACTAAACCGATGGAATCAACTGTTGATTTGATCAATGTCTTGCCAAAGACTTTCCCAATAGAGCCTGTCGCCTTTAATGACGTCGATGGTAAAGCCATCGACTTCAGTCAATTTAAAGGTAAGATCATCATGGTAAACATGTGGGCGACCTGGTGTCCACCCTGTGTAAGGGAGCTGCCAGCAATCGAAAGGCTAGCGACTAAGTTCAAAGCTGAAGACTTCGTACTATTACCTATCTCTATTGATGCAGAAGGTAAGCAACAGGTCCAGCCGTTCTTAAGCTCATTAGGTATGCCAAATTTCAACTCTTACTACGATCAGCCACAAAGTCTTGGGGATGTTTTTCCGCTCGATACGATTCCAGCGACATTTATTCTCGATCAACAGGGCCAATTGATAGCTTTTGTTCGATCTTATGTTGATTGGGACGATGCCAAAGCTATCTCACTAATCCAAGGTTTTATCGATAAAGGCAGTAAAAAGCCCAATTAATCGACACTCTGCACGTAAAAGAATCGCCATTGTTTAAAAGATCGCCATGCGATCTTTTTTCATTAAAAAGCCCTTGCACAAAATCTCCTGCTCCCTATAATGCGCATCCACTGACACGGCAGATAGCGAAAGCAAGCTGACGAGTTAGGTTGAATTAAGTAGCTTTTAAGCATTTAATTCAAGCGCAGCAAGAAGTTGAAAAATACTCCTTGACGCGAAACGGGAAATGCGTAGAATACGCAGCCCTAGCCAACTGA
>NZ_VXCT01000090.1:0-9272 GCF_052850535.1 Shewanella sp. 1180_01 | reverse complement strand
AGCGGGCTTTCTTATGTCTACAGCAACGGGTCAACTGCAATGCGCCCCGTTGCCCTCCGCTCGCCTTCACTGCCAAGCAAGTAAACCTTGTGCGCCAAGTTACTGCGCAACTGGCTAAAAAAATCACGCCGTTTAATGTGGACGTTGCGGCTTTTCGCTATTGCACTCATATCAGCGGCATTCACATCAACCGCACTCGCATCAGCCGCGCCTACATCCGCCGCCAATAGCGCAATAGAACGTTCCGCGCGTTGTTCTTCCATCAATAGATAATTCATAATCCAATCGATGCTCACCGTCGGCAGCAACAACTGCTTGCCACTGCCCAGCAATGCCTTATCCACGATGTCGGTCGCGATAACCGCCAAACGCTCGGGGCGACTATGCTGCAATTCATCGCAGCGCCTTAACACCTCAACCATTCGGCCCACCTGCGTTCGCTTAAACAACTCCGCCGTGGTATGCCCATGAAAACAGGCAATGTCTTTGCCCATGTTCACGCCACTTAATGCTGCCCGTTCAGAGGTTGCCGCGCTAAGCTCAAGGACATTAGGATCATTGGTGCTAAGCTCAGCCACATTAGGCTCAGTGCTATTAGGCATGTTCGACTTAGATTTAAGCGCCATCGCCTTAAGCATTAACTGCCTTGCCTGCATCATGAGTAACGTCACTTGCGCGGTTTCCATCTCGGTAAGCGCGGCCACGGCGGGTCCATCATCACGGCTAACTTGCCCATGCACCGAACACGCGGCGCCGCCCTCCAAACAACAAATTAAACATTCAGGATCAAACATCGTTTATCCTCCTCACTTCATCTTAGGTATCAAGCCCGCATCGGTCGCCAAACTGTGGCGGGCAATTTGATAACGGCGCTTTTTACGCGCCCAGTTATCACTTAACTGATTTGTGAACATGTCATTCACTCCTTCTTTCATTTCAACAGCTCATTTCAACAAGTCATTTCAACAACTGCCACTTATGCCCATTAGCACACACGGCGCGTTTTGAGCCCGACTTGGTTTGCTTTAAAGCCAAACCGCACTGGCCACACGGCACATCAGCTACCCGCTTAAGCATCACCGCATTAATCTGTGCGCTGTGATCCGCCCGTTTAGGCCGATACCCTAACGCCCGCGCCACTTTTACATACTCTTTCGCAATCCATTTGCCATCGGGTTCTAAGTGCAAACCGTCGCCGATCATGTCGCCCAAGCGGATCAACTGCTGATGCAGCTCAGTCTTAGCGCGGGCAATAACATTGATGTTCAGGTTCGATTGCGGCATCGCGATCACTTCTCGGCCGCGAATTGCGCCGCCTTACCGCCATGACTCGCTAAATACGGATACGCCAGCTCTAACGCAGCCATGCTCGCTTGCGTGGTCGCCGCCGACTCTTTTAACTCACGGTGCGCCGCCACTAACTGCTCGCGCTTCGGCTCATCGCCCAAATGGATCACCGCCACTTGTGCCTCGGCGTTCTCTTTGGTGAGCGACGCTGCCATATCAGCCACATGCAACACATGGCCGTCAC
Source organism: Shewanella sp. 1180_01 (assembly GCF_052850535.1). NCBI lineage: Bacteria > Pseudomonadati > Pseudomonadota > Gammaproteobacteria > Alteromonadales > Shewanellaceae > Shewanella > Shewanella sp. 1180_01. The sequence goes on along the minus strand of NZ_VXCT01000090.1, from coordinate 7,741 downwards.
TCATGCGATCGACTATGACCGTCACCCCAGTGCACCCAAACACATCGTTGAGATACTGCACCCGCAAATGCTCGGGCAGTGCCGCCACCAATGCTTGCTCTACATGAAACAAGCGATCCGCCTGCGGATGTTGGCCCTCGTACTGGCCAAGCCAGCGGAACAGCTTTTGCGCATTTATCCGCGCATCGTTGTGCACATCTTGACTGCTCGCAAAGCTAATCCCCTCCGCCGCTAACACCTCGCTTAGCCCAAGGCGCTCAACCGCCGCAACAAAATCTATCGCCAGCGCAAAGCGTGTCATCTTGGGCAACTCCAACACCCGATGAATCGTTTTCATCAACAAATTCAAACGGCTATCTTTTTTACGTGAATTGGTTTTCATGTGTACTGTCCTCCTTCAACCTAAAGTGAACCTAAGCCACACTAGCCGACTCAGGATTATCTAAAACTACGACGGGGTTAACTTTGAGTGCGCCATCGGTTAGCCGCTCGATTTGATAAGCGCGGAGTTCGGGAACGTCATCGCCCCATTGAGAGATAGATGAGTGGGTAATACCGAGTTGCTTAGCCAAATTTGACTTGGTTTTGAAGAAAGCGACAGCATCAGATGTTTTCATAATCACCTCAAAAATTAGTTTTCTAACATTACCAACAAAAGGATTCTAATGTCAAACAAATGTAAGATATCTAACTATCAAGATTTGACTGGCGAAATTGAGTTTATGAGTTATCAAGGTGAGATGATTGGCGATCGAATAAGAAGCCGAAGAAAAGAGTTAAAGCTCACGCAAAAAAACGTGGCCGAAACTGTCAAAGTCACACCAAGCTCTATCACCCAATGGGAACTTGGAATGAGCACTCCAAAGGGTAAAAACCTCATTAACCTCAGTAAGGCCCTCAATTGCTCTCCTGAATGGCTTCTTTCAGGGAAAGAAGATGATCAAGTACGTATTTCAAATGTTGAATCAAATGCAGAATGGCATGCTGGTTTTGATCTTTGGGATGGGGATACGCCGCTAAGGGATGATGAAGTCGCATTACCTTTCTACCGCGAAGTCGAATTGGCCGCAGGTAATGGTTCCACTTTTGTACAAGAGAACGGCGGCTGCAAACTCCGCTTTGCTAAATCTACCCTCAAAAAGAGCAATGTCGATCCCCAATATGCGGCTTGTGTCACGGTTTCAGGTGATAGCATGTTGCCGGTTTTACAGGACGGCACTACGGTTGGTGTTGATACTAGCAAGAAAAACATTATCGATGGCAAAATGTATGCGATAGATCACGATGGTATGTTGCGGGTAAAAGTACTCTATCGTATGCCAGGTGGTGGTATTCGCATTAAAAGTTATAATAATGATGAATACCCAGATGAATTTATTCAACCTGAACAAATGAGTAATATAAAAATTATAGGTTGGGTATTCTGGTGGTCAGTACTCAACGTATGGAATAGCTAATAAAGGAAGCAGCTAATCATGGATGATGTAATAGCAGCGTTTTTAGAAAAATACCCATTTGCCACTCACCAATTTACAACACAGGATGTCGAAATTATAATTTTAAATTCGAATGTCAATAGGATGACTCAAGTATCTGAAATTAAGTTTTGTCATCCATCAAACAATAGTACATTATTTGAAATCCTAATGAATCAGGCTTTCAAAGTATCAAACAGAATTACTACGATCACTTCCATTTCAAATCAAATACTTATTAATAAAGAAAATGTTAATGATATCTCACTTGAATTAAAGTCCTTTATTGGTAACTTACCAGTAGGTTTCTACAGCGCAACATTCGATAGAAGTTCTCTGCAAGCAGAATATTGGAGTGCAGGTATAACACTAATAAATCATTGCCACTATTCCCTGAATCTTTCAATACTCGATTTTGCTTGGAAAATCTATAAAAATACCTCAATGAAAAAGCATTGTAATTTTCCACTCAAAGACGCATATAGAGCTAAAACTGATAGCATAACTAAAGATCACGTATTAGTGCGTACCTTAGCCGTTCTTATTCAGATTTACGAAAATTTGTTCAAAAAATCATTTCTAAAATCAGCTTATACCGACCATAAAAACTACCTTCTTCAAATTGTTAAACAGGACACAAACTAGTTGTGGCAGACGATGCCCCACTAAAAACAGAAGCAATAAAACAGCTAGATTCAGACCGAAACATTAGACAAATTGGTGAATAGTTCTAAAGAGATTGATTAGAGATATACACTTACTAAAAACAGAAAAAATTATGACAATTAGAAAATAAAGTGAAGGTGATAAATGACATACATAACAAAAGCCAAGTTAATAAACTTCAAAAAATTTAAAGAAATTGAAGTACCATTCAAATCTAAAGTAAACACTCTAATTGGAGACAACGAAGCAGGTAAAAGTACAATTCTCACTGCTATAGAACTTGTATTAAGTGGTAATAGAAGTAAAGTTGACAGTTTAGGAATAGAGGCATTACTTAATTCAGCTGTAGTAGATGAATTTTTAAAAAGTGACAAGAAAATTGAAAACTTACCAACACTTCATATCGAATTATACTTAAGTGAAACAACAAACCCTGACCTCAACGGTAAAGTAAACTTTGACGGAGTAAAAGCAGATGGAATTCAATTAATTTGTGAGCCTAACGAGGACTTAAGCGCAGAAATTAAACAAGTTTTACTCGCCGATGGAAATAATTTTCCATTTGAATTTTACATTGCTAAATTTCTAACATTCAGTGGTGAGTCTTATAGTGGCTACAGAAAATTTATGAGATACCTTCTATTAGAAAGCGCGCTGATAAATAGTGAATATGCAAATAACCAATATGTACATGCAATGTACGAGTCAACAGTAGAGCAACCTAGAAGATATACTTTACAGAATGAATATAGGTTACAAAAAAATGTTTTCAAAGATGAAAACTTAAAAGTAATAAATGAAAATCTTGATGATTATGATTTTGCAATACGCTCTGGTTCGAAGTTTAATTTAGAAACAGATCTTACCCTTACTGAAGAGGGAATTCCGATTGAAAATAGAGGGAAGGGAAAACAGTGTTTTATTAAAACGTCATTTGCGCTTAGAGAAAGAGCACCAAACAAATCCATTGAGGTATTACTCCTAGAGGAACCGGAGAATCATCTCAGTCACACAAGCATGAACAAGTTGATAGGCCAAATTCAGCAGTCAATAAACAGTCAGATTATTATTGCGACACATAGTAGCCTAATCAGCTCAAGGTTAGACTTAAAAAATGCAATTTTACTAAACAGTTCTTCACATAAACCTGCATTATTAGAGGATCTATCACCTGGTACATCGATGTTTTTCATTAAAGCTCCTAACCACAATATTTTAGAGTTAGTTCTTTCAAAAAATGTACTCTTAGTTGAAGGTGATGCTGAATATATATTAATGGAGAAGTTTTATAGTCAAGTACATAGTAGAACACCAGCAGAAGACGGTGTTCACATTATATCTGTAGGTGGTACTAGCTTCAAAAGATATATGGAACTATCAAAAATATTAAACATAAAAACCGCCGTTGTTCGTGATAATGATAAGGATTACACAAAAAACTGTGTCATTAACTATGAAGATTATAAATCTGACTGTATATCAATTTTTTCAGACGAAAATAATGAAAGATATACTTTTGAAGTTTGTATGTACGAAGATAATAGAGTTTTATGTGACGAGTTATTTTCTGGAGGCAAAATTAAATTACCGCCACAACAATATATGCTAGATAACAAAACCACTGCTGCATTTAAACTTTTGGAACAGGAATTAATTGTACCTAAATATATTATCGAGGCTATAAAATGGATAAAAGAATAGTTCTCGCCGTCGCCGGATCAGGAAAAACACAATATATCATTGATAAATTAAATGATGATAGTCGTGCGCTGATTGTAACTTACACAATAAATAATACAGAAAATTTAAAAAGAAGAATTCTAAAAAAATTCGGTTATATTCCTAATGGAATTAGAGTTTATACTTATTTTAAGTTCTTACTATCATTTTGCATTAGGCCTATTGTTGGAAATGAAATTAAGATAAAAGGAATAACTTATTTCCCGCCTCCAAAATTTGCAATAAAAAAGTCGATTCAGCACTATTTGGATAGTAACCACAGATTTTACCACAACAGAATGTCAAAATTCATGATCGATTTTGATGCTGTGTCAGAAATATCAGAAAGAATTGAATATTTCTTTGATTTTTTATGCATTGACGAAGTTCAAGATTTTGCGGCCAATGATTTTAACCTATTGTGTGCATTATCTAAAACGAAAGTTGAAATAAATCTTGTAGGTGATTTCTATCAACATACATTTGATACAAGCAGAGATGGAAATACACAAGGAACTCTACACAACAATCAGGCCAATTACATAAAAAAGCTTAATGAAGCAGGATATCAAGCAGATACGACAACTCTTTCTCACAGTCATAGATGTAGCCCGACTGTTTGTAAATTCGTTACAGATAAGATTGGCATAAAAATTGGTTCACATAGAACTGACGAAGTTGAAGTAAATTTCATCACAGATATAGATCATATTAATCAACTTATGAATGATGATTCAATTATTAAATTATTTTTTAAAAATAGTAGTAATTATGTCGGTCGGACTGATAATTGGGGAAACACTAAAGGCCTAGATGACTTCAACAATATTTGCATAGTACTAAATAATGAGACATTGAAAAAGTATACAGGAAACAACTTACACAATCTTGCAAGTTCAACTGCTAATAAGTTGTATGTTGCCTGTACACGAGCTAAGGGCAATGTGTATTTCATACCAGAAGCCTCACTTGCCAATTTTAAGCGTTGAACATATGTAACATAACTTACCTAATTAGTGTAATCCTGGACTAAACGATATTAATTTAAATAATATAAATTACTCACGGAATTTTTAAATATTAAAACTTTCTACTAATTAGAATTGATACTTATTGCCAGTATCTGCTAGGCACCTTTAAATGATTTTACTGCTATCAAATTCCACAAGGTGCCTCTAATAGCCTCAACCCATCTAAGCCATCTAAAGCATCTAAAGCATCTAAAGCATCTAAAGCATCTAAAGCATCTAAAGCATCTAAAGTCAGATTTCTAATCTGAAACATCATAACAAAATAAAAAGTTAGAAAACTAACTTTAACGCTTGACCCAATAAAGTTAGTAAACTAACATTTCATTGTTGACTACAGGCTACCTGCAGAAACTAATCCCAAGCACTGACATTTTGAACCATAAACGACAGACCGCCCTTTCGAGCTTTGCTCCCAATGGGCGCTACCGAGGACAAGGAAATGATTCTAGCGAAAGTTCACACCACACCTAAGCAACGCGATGAGTTTCGTCTACTGGTTGCAATACGTTTTGCTTGCTTGATGGCGCTGGCCAAGGGCCACACCGACCCGATGGATTGCCCACGAGTGCAAGCCCGTTGCGCCGAACTGGTCAAGCATTTTGCCTATCACCACCCAAGCGCCGCCTTTTACCGCCAGTTCATTCGCCACACGGGTGAACTCGGGCTCAATTTCTGCCTGCGCTTCACTGAGCCCCAACAAGGTTTGTACGGCAAGGTGATGGTGTGGCGTAACGACTCGCAAGCCGTCACTAATGTGCATCCGCTGCACACGATGACGACAGCCACGCCAGCCGGCCACTAAGTCACGATTTAGGCTACCAAGGGGTGATGGTCCATATCCCTGTAACGATTACGGCGACAGTTTCACCTTGTTGGAGGCAATTATGTTTTTTGTTTACGGCGTGTCCATGACCTTAGCGAAAAAGCAGGCGGCCAAAAAGTGCAGCACCTCAGTTGGCGCACACCCTAACCGCCGTCAACTGAGCCCCGACGAGCACCAAGCTAAGTTGGATGATATGGCGCAGCACTTGTTTGACACCATGAAGCCACAACGCCTGTCGCATTCGTTATCGACGCCCGCGCTGTGCCAGCAATATATCGTGTTAGCCATGACCCAAGAAGCCCACCGCGACGTGCATATTCGCTATCACAAGCTGTCGGACAAGGTGAACCCCAAAACCAAGAAACCCATCATCAATCTGGTGGTGTTTAACGGCGAAGCCGCAGCTTAGAACTGCTGATTCAAAAGGAAGGAATAGCGTATGAACCACCCAACGAGAACATCATTTTTAAGCGATGTGGCCGAACATCAACTCACCATTCTTAAAGATGATGGGGTGTTCCGTCACATGGTACTCAGTCAAGGCAGCTTTGAGCATCGCTTTGAGATCACCACATGGCCGCAGCATCTGTGTATCAGTGGCGATATGGGCTGTTACGTTTTTTCTCGGGTTCAGGACATGTTTAGCTTCTTTCGCCAAAGCGGTGATGACTGGGGTGTGAATGCGAGTTACTGGGAAGAAAAGGTACTGGCTGAGTGTAAAACCGATGGCACTCGCGAGTTTGATGCCAAAGAAGCCGATCAACGCCTTGAGCAGTTTTTGCAGTGGTTTATCGAGGGGCTAGACCCAACGAACGAAGAAGAGGCTGAGGCGATTAGCTGCGCGACCAATGCCGTTAAGGAGTTTACCCAAAACCGCGAGAACGCCGAGTGGGATGTGGTTTATCGCCTCAATAACTGGGATGAAGACGATGCGGGCGGCATGACATTGGATGATTTTTGGGATGGCTGGAAAGACCCCTTCACCTATCGCTTTATCTGGTGCTGTTACGCCATCGTGTTTGCCATCCGCCAATACGACAAAGCGACCCAAAGCAAGGAGGCAGCATGAGCAACGAACATGATTTTTACGCCAAACATTACCCTTGGCTCAATGCAGATCAACGTGAGTGTTTTGATTTCCTTTGTGACATTCACAACGGTGGCAATCACATGTTTGGCAAAATCCAAGCCTGTGGTGATCACGGGTTATCAATCAACAGTACTAGCGCACATTACATGTCTACCTTCGACTATAGCGCCCTAACGACTGCCGTCGTACTCGCACATGACCGCATGATCCGCTTTCAAATCGAGCCATCGGGCCCGCGCATGTTAAAGCTCGTTGCACATAAGCGCCATCAACGTGAAGGCAGAATGCATGAACGCCATCCCAGCATGGAAGACGCGATGAACAATGTAAGGAAGCAATACCCATGTGATGAGGTGGCGGCATGAACCACTTACTCCCAGGCTTTGAATCACAAGAGCGCGTTGCGTTATTGCTGTCACTCACCCGCATTAGTTCGCCCGAGGTGATTGCCGCGTTAACGCTGCATTACACCAGCGCCCTACCCGCCGAACGCGCGGCCGCTCGCCACGGTATTGAACTGTCGAACTTTATGCGCGGGCAAAAGAAGTTAGAGCAAATCGCCGCCACGGTCGAGGCCATTAAAGCCATCGACTGGGCCAAGCTGCAATTAACTCATTTGCAATCAAGCTCTTTGCAACCGAAACAGGTGGCCTAAATGACTCAATCAGCGGCGTTTCGCCATCTGCTAAATCATTACCGCAGCCATAAGTTAAGCCTGTTACTCAAGGCCAAAACGGGCGACAGCATCAAAATCGCGCTGGCGCTGGGCGCGTTAGATTGCCTGTACTGGCAAGCATTGGGCAACGGTTTAACCAACCTCGCCAAGGGCATTAGCCGCACCATAGTGTATTCGTACCGATATCACTCAATGCGTCTGCCCTGCCATTCGCCAGTCAGCCAAACAAGCGGCAACCAAAATAAGGAGGCGGCATGAATA
>NZ_VXCT01000009.1:0-128238 GCF_052850535.1 Shewanella sp. 1180_01 | reverse complement strand
TATTGACAGCAAAGGTCAATGGATGAGCTTAGTGCTAAGTTATGATCTGGCTTTAGATATAGGGCTTAGGTTGATTAAGGCAAAGCTTTTAGCCTGTATGGCCTATGCTGATTACTCTTTATTAAAAGAAGTCCCATCAGAGTCCAGCTGGCTGATACGCCAGAACAATTCGACTATACCAGTATCCAGCTGCGCATTCGGGCCGCATTAAAAGGTGAGCAGCCCAAAAATCTACTGCCTTTTATCGGTAATGAATGTGATAACCAGCCCAATGGCATTGCGTTTTCCTTAACGGACTACCTCGAATTGGTGGAAGATACTGGCCGAATTATTCGAAGCGACAAACGAGGTGCTATCAGTGAAAATAGCGCCAAGTTACTGACAAGATTAAATATCCCCTATGACAATTGGCTCAAGCTCACTACTGAGTTTGGCAAGCTATTTCATGGCCAGTGGGTACGCTGCAAGAACTGACCGATTACTGCGAACATTTAGAAAAACGACGACAGCACTTTGCGGCAAGCTGTCAGCACTTTCACAGCAACTAACTGTAATCCTGCTTAACCAAACTAATCACTGCTTATTTGTTTTATTGGGTGGGTTAGCATGTCTTAAATACACCAATTTTTAATGAGTTAGCTCATTTTTATGCCTCAGCTTTAGCCCTTCAACTTTTTATGACTCTACTTTAAGCAATTTTAGCTCGTACAAGTTGTAGACAAACCAAAAGTGCATTATGTTGTTGATCTAAAATGGATGGCCAGATTTTTTGTCAAGGATTCGGCATGTGTATCGATAAAACGTATCAATTAAAAATTTTAAAAAATGTACTTTATATAGTAGCTATTTTATTGTCAGTTAATTCTTACTCTAGTAATTTACCATTAACTAATGATGATATTTATCGAGTAGAGCATCCAGAAGGGATGCAAATTATGAGTGCCATTATCACACCCAATGAATCTTTAACTCTTATTTACGAACACTTTTATAATTATGATATGAAAGCTGGTGAGCTCAGGTATAGTAAGCTGAAATTGACTCCAACTTCTATCTTGTCATCAAAGCCCATGACTCTTGAGTTTGAAAATAATAAACAAGTTAATTTTAGAACAGGTGTTAGTAGCATTAAAATAAATAATGTTGAATGGTTATATTTTGTTGAGTCTGAAACAACTTATCATAAACCTGCATCACTCTATAGAGCTCAGTGGGGAAGTAATAACAAACTAGTCAATAGACAATTACTTTCCCTACCTACAGCCATTGCAGCAGGAAGTGCACCCAAATGGTATTTACTTAACAACGGTAAAGTTGCGTTAGTTTACCGTTCAAAGCCCTATTCAGGATGTTGTCAATTATTATTCAGCTTAAGTAATGATGGAATTAATTTTGATAAGCCTGTAGAAATAGGAAGTGGTGGAGCAATGCCTGCGTTAGCAATGTTTTCATCAAACGAGCTTATTTATACATTCCAAACTCAATTTACTAGTAAAGCTGATGATTCAGATGAGCAAGGGAAATCTGGAATGAGAACTCATTTTAGACTTTCTACAAATAATGGAGATGATTGGGGAAAGTCAATTCCAATCACAACGCGAGTTGAAGAGGTTCATGATGCAAGTCCTATTCAACGTAAAGATGGTAATGTAGATGTATATTATTCATCCATTGATAGCAAAGAACATGATTCTTTTACGTTATGGAGAAGATGTGTTTCATCTTCAGGAAAATTAGGGAATGAAGAGTTAGTCGTAAATAGAAGCGTTGGCAACATTGCAAAAGTATCGCCACATAGGTTGAGTGATGGTTCTTTATTGCTAACATTTGTTGAGCAAGGTAAGGTTTATTCTGAAGGAGATCATAATCTTCATGCAGCAAAAATTCTGAGTGATGCTAAATGTGGTTTTGTAGTGGCACTCTAATTTAAGCAATTTTAGCTCGTACAAGTTGTAGATAAACCAAAAGTGCATTATGTTGTTGATCTAAATTGGATGGTCAGATTTTTTTTTGCATGAGTAAATCGTGTAATATGTCGATATCACGCATGATGTTGGAACTAGTAGTTTTTTGGCGAAATTGATTATATTCAACAGTATCATGCGTGTCTACTTATTTGAATCCCATCGAATTTATCTGGGGATTCGCTAGATGCGGGCGTTAGCTGTTCCTAAAGGAGTATCCGATTTGAATGAGAAGATTGAGAATGGAGAAAGTAGTTTGACCGATGTAAAAATAAATAAATTTGGAAAGATTTACTCCATCATTTCTGTTGTATTTATAGGAGCAATTGGTTCTGGATTATGGGATCTTTTTTTAAAAGATCTTATATATTATGTGGGAGAAATATTCGTAACGGTTATGTCATCAATTTATACTGGATATTCTGATAGTCTTTTTACGAATGTGGGAAAACAATCCGATGTATTAATGTATGTTCCTTCAATTTTTATTATTGTTATCATAATCATGAGTCCGCTATTCGTTTACATAAAACTTAAGCGTATACTAAGGCATCTACGTGAAACACCAAGCAAAGTTATAAATAATAAAGTTGAAGGTTTTCTATTTAATTTGATAAAAAATAAGCAACGATTTTTTGTTGGTATCATTATTGCTCCATTGTTTTTAATGTCCATAATATATACGGATTTGCTAGTTAAATCCGTAACCAATATATCTGCTGTTAATAACATGGAAAGGTGGTTGACCGTTGTGAGACCTTATATCGAAGAAAGAGATTATTATAAATTGGAAAGTGAGTTCCGAATGGTTAATAGTCGTCTTAGCTATCAGTTATTAGTTAATAAAGTAGAAAATCATGCGTTGAAACAATCAGTTGAGTTACCTGAGCTGAAACTATATGGAATCGAAACAGCTAACAAGGCAATTAAATCTGACATGAAATAGCTGGATATTGTTCATGCCTTACAATTTTAGCCAACTATTTCCAGCCGTTTATTACGGCGTTACCCATAGAAATCTTAATCCGAAACTCACTAACTCGAACTAAAAATCTAACTCGGAGATGTCCCAAAGTATGTTTCGTATGTCCGGTGTCTTTTAAATCTACAGGTTATGCTAAAGCCAAACGGTGAGCTAGGGTGATTTATGAGACGACCATCCCCCTGAACGGACTCGAACAACATCTCCGTTTAACTGCCAGTTCGCCGTCCATGGCTCTCGTTCATAAGCTCAGAAACCCTAGGTTTCTATTCACCGAGTCGATGAGCGAATGCCATGGATCGCCCATCCGTAGGAGCCAGCATTTAAGTTACCAAGTAACAAGTCATTTAGTCGTACTAACCCTCTATTTTTTTACGTGCTTCTGTCTAAAAGTGGGTTACGTATCTCTTTTAAATCTACTGGTTACGCTAGTACTAAAAAGGCAAGCCAGAGAGTTATGCAAGATGGCAATCCGCCGCTGCCTCCAATGATGGATTGAACTGAATCCGCTTCAGCTAGCGCAATACTTTGCTTAAAAACGCTTGGGTACGGGCTTCTTTCGGGTGGCTAAATAGTTCATCGGGTGGGCTAGATTCGACCACATAACCGCCGTCCATAAAGATCACGCGATCGGATACATCCCGTGCGAACCCCATTTCGTGGGTGACAATCACCATGGTCATGCCCTTTAGCGCTAAGTCTTTCATCACATCTAGTACATCACCGACCATTTCTGGGTCGAGTGCCGATGTCGGCTCATCGAACAGCATCAAGTCTGGTTCCATTGCTAATGCACGGGCAATGGCAACCCTTTGCTTTTGGCCGCCCGATAAACTGGCGGGATAGGCATTGGCTTTGTCACTTAAACCAACCTGTGCCAATAGGTCTAGGGCTTTCGTTTCGGCCTGAGCGGGCGTCATTAGTTTTAGACTAATGGGCGCTAAGGTGATGTTTTGAATGACGGTTTTATGTGGGAACAGGTTAAAGTTTTGAAACACCATGCCCACTTTTTGCCGCAGTTTATCTACGCTGGCATTTGGCGCTGTGATGAGTTGGCCTTCAATCTCGATATCGCCTTGGCTTGGCTGCTCTAACAGATTGATACAACGCAAAAAGGTACTCTTGCCGCTGCCGCTTGGGCCAATCACACTCACCACTTCACCCTGACGAATATGCTCGCTAATGCCCTTGAGCACTTGGTTATCGCCGAAGTTTTTATGCAGGTTGGTTATTTTAATCACTTTGTTTCAACCTCTTTTCAAATTTCGACAGCACAAATGTGAAGCTGTAGGTCAGGAATAGGTAGATGAGTGCGCAGGTAAATAACGGCACACTGTCCTCGAAGGTGCGGCTACGGATGATTTCACCGGCGCGCATAAGGTCGACGCCACCGATAAAGCCAATGACGGCGGTTTCCTTGAGGAGCACGATAAATTCATTACCAAGTGCGGGCAGAATATTCTTAATCGCTTGGGGCAGAATAATCGATTTCATGGTCATTGCTTGGGACAAGCCAAGTGAACGTGCCGCTTCGGTTTGACCTTTATCAACGGCTTGAATCCCCGCGCGGATAATCTCAGAGATATACGCGCCGCTATTGAGACCAAAGGCGATGATGGCAGCAGTGATCTTGTCGACATCTAAGGCTGAAAGCACGATGAAGTAAAGGATCACTAATTGCACAACTACTGGGGTGCCACGGATCACACCGACATAAAGATTGGCGGGGAAGCGGATATACCACTTAGACGACATCTTCATAAAGGTGGTGCCAATGCCTAACACTGCGCCTAATAACATGGCGAAGAAAGTGACGATTAACGTCACTTTCAAACCATTTAATATCAGCAGTATGCCTATCATGCCATCTTCGCCAATCGGGCTAAACAGCGAGGTATTAATTGCGTCTATCATGCTGATATCACTTTATATGGGCAGAAACGAGCGTCTGATATTGGCCGTCGGCTTTCATGTTAGCCAGTGTTTTATTGATGCTCGCCAGCAGTTCAGGCTGCTCTTTTGACACGGCGAAACCATAAAACTCAGCAGGAAAATCCAGTTTAATCATCTTTAATTCAGGATTTTTAGCCAGATAGTTAGCGGCAGGTTCGCTGTCGAATAACACTAAATCCACCTTGGCATTTTTAAGCTCCATAATGGCTTCGAAACCCGTATTAAAGGCGGTGATATTTTGGGTGTATTTCTTTGACATGATGTCAGCGGTGGTGCCTAACTGCACCGCAAAGTGTTTGCCTTTAATATCTTCAAGCGTATGAATGCTATCGTTATCTTTGTTGACTAGTACGACTTGAGTCGCTTCGTAGTAAGGCTCAGAGAAGTTTACGTTGGCCTGACGTTCAGCGGTTATCGTCATGCCTGAGGCGATAAAATCAATCTTGCCTGAATTAAGCGCGACGATCAGTGAATCGAACTTCATGTTTTCGACTTTGAGCGTCTTGCCCGCATCTTTAGCGATTTGCTTGGCCAGATCGATATCAAATCCTTTGATTTCATCGCCACTTTGGCCGCCAACATATTCAAAAGGAGGGAAGGCGGCATTAGTGCCAACGACTAACACGTCATCGCTTTTTCCGCATCCAGCTAACAACAAGGTGGCAGTTAAGGTCAGGCCGCCTAATAACATGGACTTTTTCATTTAAGACTCTCTTGTTCGATTTCACTATCAGTGTGGCGACTATAGGCAGATGAGCATTAAGTGTCAATAATTATGCTTTTAATTTGATTAAAAATTCATTTCTATTTTGCAGTTTTCAGTCGCAAGATTGAGGCCCGCTGCTTTCCTGTACAAATTTGTGTGTAAGTTGTTTTTTCTGGGTTGAATTATTGTGCTTTGGTCTATAACTATTGTTACTGTTAGGTTTTTGGCTATCTATACTTCTGTGGTGTTTATTAGCGGCTTCTCAATGAGAGTGTCATAATTTGAACTATCGCCTATTATTCTTTGATTAAATTGGCTAGTTTAGCCGCTCTTTAACGGCAACCTTAGTTGGTGTTATTCCTATTTTATGCAGTTTAATCCTCTGGCTGATTTGATTATCAAGCTAGAAACGATGTTTCAGGAGTCAAAAGTGAACTATCTCAACTCATCATTAGTGTGCTTAGCCCTGTGCTTATCGAGTGCACTGCAGGCCGAAGAGCAAACTCAGTGGCATTACAGCTTAGGCAGCCATGATTTTGTGGTCGAGGATTCTCACACCTTAGGGGTAAATGCGAGTCTATTGTTAGAACATAAAACCCAAAGCGATATTTTGCTGACGGCGGCGCTGGATGCCTATATAGACGTAGATGTCGATAAACTCGACCCTGACCACATACCTGTGTGGTTTAAGTCTGCCTATGCCGCGAGCGGTGAACTTTATCGTGTTAATCCCGCGTTTTCATTCGGTTGGCAGTTCGATTTACAGGGAAAGCGTAATACCGTTAGCTCGGTGGAGAAACAAGCTAAGGTATTTCCTGGGCTGACGGCTAACTTTGACGGACAAGAATTACAGGCCCAGTTCAAGGCGGGTGCGGGTTATTACTATCTCGAAATCGATGACGATGTGCCTAGAACCCGAGGTTACGATCGTGGCGATTTTGGCAACGGTACGTTTGCTTATACCTTTATGGGAAGTGTAGGGGCTAATGTGACGCCTAAGCTACATATGCAAGTGGCCGCTCAGACGTGGCAAGACGAGGGCAAATGGTTAGAGAATCAATATCGCTTTGAGCTGAGTTACCAAACCGATTTTTGGCGGCCTAACAGCATGCTCGTGTTGAGCGCCGAGCACACGCAATACAATTTAGACCACTATGCCAAAGTCGATATTAACTCGGCTGAGTATTTGCCTATTCTGCCATGGGATAGCGATACGCTAGTGCGTTTGAGCTTAGTGATCCCTTGGTAACATAGTGTCACTTATGAGTTAAGTGCTTCTCGACTAAAGCGATCATGGCTTGAGCTGCGAAGGATAATACTTGGTCCTTGCGCCAAAAGAGCGATAACTCCCAGCGCAGCTCGTCACTCGCCAGCGGGATATTCACGACGCCGGGCACGCTGTAGCGCCGCGCGATGGAGCGCGGCAATACCATCACCCCTGTGCCCGCGGCGACTAAGGCAATCCCGAAATCGGCTTGGCTGACGCGGGTAATGTTTTTAGGAACAAATCCGGCGTGTCGGCAGGCATTGAGCACTAATTGATAGAGGGTGTATTCAGTTTCGAACATCACTTGAGGATCGGCGCTGAGATCGCTAAACGACAATATCTGTCGGGTGGATAACGGATTTTCCTTGGGAAGCACCACTACCATAGGATCGTTAAACACCCGAATCCCATCATAGCCGTCATCAAAATCGATAATCCCTGTGGCCAGTTCAATCTCACCCTTTTGGATCGCCGAAGTTTGTTCTACACCGCCACGGACGAGTAAGTGCATATCAATTTGCGGATATTGCTGGCGATACTTGGCAATAATGGGGGCAAAAATCTCGGCGCTGCCCAGCGGCGCTAATCCCAGATTGAGTTCGCCTGCGGTTAAGCTGCGCTGCGCCGTGAGTTCGGCGAGCATGCGTTGCCGCCCTGCGAGCAGGTCTTTACCGTGACGATAAACGACTTCGCCTGCGGGAGTGAGTTTGACTTGGGTGCCGCGTTTACCGCGCTCAAGCAGGGTGAGATCGAGTTCTTGTTCTAACTGACGTACGGCTTTTGATAACGCAGGTTGGGTGAGATGGACTTTATCGCTGGCTTTACCAAAGCCTCCGGCATCGACGATTTCGATAAAATAGCGAATAACTTTGAGGTCCATTGGGCTTCACCTTTAAATGCATTCTTAAAATTCATGTATTACATTCTTAATATTCATTTTTTTTATCAAATAAGCAAGCCTAGAATAGCCCCATAGAAAACTTTGTTTTAACCGAGAAAATCATGTCATTCCCACAAGCCGCAATACGTCAGTGTCGACATTGGGCTTTGTTATTAACCCAAATCGGCCTCTTCTGTTTACTGTCCTTCGCTTGTCACTGGTTCGCCACTTGGACACATTCTCCTATTCCTGGGAGTGCGATTGGCTTAGGCATACTCTTATTTTTATTAGGTTTTAAACTCATTCCTGAAAATGCCGTGCAACTGGGCGCCGCTTGGTTGATTGGTGAGTTATTACTGTTTTTCATCCCGCCAGTGATTTCGGTCATTAAGTACGAAGGTTTATTTGAGCAATACGGTACCAATATATTGTTCACCTTAGTGATGGGCAGTGTGTGCGTGATGTTTGGCACTGGCTTTGTGGTCGATAGAGTGTTTCGTTTTGAGCGCCAACTGAACATCAAAAAGCAGGCCCGTCGCCACGCTAAGGCAGCTTAGTTATGACTGACTCAAGAGTGGTGGATTTTGTGTTGTCGCAGACCGGATTAGCCCTATTTAGTTTATTACTGACGGTATTTTGTTACTTCGGCGCTAAGCGTCTCTATAAGTACCACAGAGTCTGGTGGTTAGCGCCCATAGTGTTAGCGCCGATAGTGATTACCTTATTGGTGTTTAATCTTAAGATCCCATTGCCAACCTATTTTGAATACACCCATTGGTTGATGGCCATGTTAGCGCCCGCGACTATCGCCTTTGCTTTGCCGATTTATCGTGAGCGTAACTTGATCCGCCAATATCCGCTGACGATAGGGTTAGGTGTAACGGCCGGATTATTTCTGGGGATGATTTCTTCATGGCTGCTGGTGAAGTTTGTGCCTCTGCCGGTGGAGTTATCTAAGAGTTTGCTGGTGCGTTCGGTGTCGACGCCCTTTGCGATGGAGGCCACCAGTGCCTTTGGTGGCGTACCTGAGTTGACGGCCATGATGGTGTTAATCACAGGCGTGATTGGTATGTTGGTGTGCGAGCCACTATTCAAATTTATGCGGATTCGTACTTCGTTAGGTAAAGGTGTGGCACTCGGCGCCTCTGCCCACGGTGCTGGCGCGGCAAAAGCCACTGAAATCGGCCAGCAAGAAGGCGTTATCGCCAGTTTAACGATGATTTTTATTGGTATCGCTATGGTGTTAGGCGCCCCCGTGTTTGCCTTGATCTTTATCTAGGCTTTGAATGCTATCGTGTGAGTTTTATGGCTTGAATTTACACACCTCAATTTTGGCAAATTTGCCTCTTCGGGCGCTAACACCTTCTCAGTTATGCGCCCTTTTTTTTGCTTGTGACCCGTCCTAAATATGGCATGCTGTACCCAGTTGAAATACAAAGAATTCAGGGTGATTCCAGATGTCTAATGAGCGAGATAAACCGCTAAAAACACAACGAAGCGTGAGTTTACGTCCGGTTGATGAAACTGATCTTGAGGCCATTTTTACCCATCAAAGCGATCCTATTGCTAATCAGCTTGCTCAGTTTCCGCCAAGGGATCGGGAAGCTTTTTTTAAGCATTGGCATGGGAATATTCTTGGGCAAGTCAATGTGCTAGCGAGGGCTATCGATTTTGATGGCAAGTTTGTGGGCAACATAGGTCATTGGCACTGTGACGGGCAAGCGTTGATAGGATATTGGATTGACCGTGACTACTGGGGCAAAGGCATCGCGACCCAAACCTTAGCGCAATTCTTGCCTTTAGTGAGTGCGAGGCCACTCTTTGCCGAAGTCGCTAAGCATAATCTGGCCTCCCAGCGAGTCCTCTTAAAACACGGGTTTGTGCTGACGGGTCAATTAATTCAAGAGAGCCAAGATACTGAAGCATTGCTCGAATTTGTTTTACGTTAGCTTATAACGGCACAATCGCGGCATTTATGGCGTATGTTAATGCGTTTATACGCCATAAATCACGTCTTCCAATCCTTAAAATCCCTGAACTGCAGCCGCTTTTGTTAAAAGTGCAAAAAGTCGTCCATTATTTTTATAGCCAATGATTCTACTGCCAAAACCCTCTTTTAAAGACGTAGTCGCTGTAGTAAGTCAAAAGGCTGGATCTAGCCGCTTGATTATTCAAGATTAGTGACAGGTTAAGCTGGTTTTACATAATAAAAATTGAGGAGAAACTGCTGATCTTGCAGATAAAAGTCTAATTGCATTCTATTTCTTTCACGGTAGAACTCCTATACTTAGCCAAACCTTGTGCCATAGCACAATCGATCCCTTATCTATTCAGTGAAATCTAAATGAAGATCCGTTTTCTGCTCAGTAGTTTTATTCTTGTATGCAGCAGTCTCACTGTTGCCGCGACAGCGCATTCAGCCGATTCGGCCTCTGTCACTACTAAACATGCCAACAAAAATGCAACCGCTAAAAAAGCGCCTGCAAAACAGCAAGAAGTGGCATCGAGTAGCGCTATGGTGGTCGACCTTAAAACCAATGAAGTTCTATATTCGAGTAACCCTAATGCCGTGGTGCCCATTGCCTCAGTGACTAAGCTGATGACGGCCATGGTGACCTTAGATGCAAAGCTGGCAATGGACGAAAAGTTAGCGGTTAATATTAACGACACCAAAGAAATGCGCGGCGTATATTCTAGAGTGCGTATCGGCAGTGAAATTAGCCGTAAAGACATGTTATTGCTGACTTTAATGTCATCAGAGAACCGCGCAGCAGCCAGCCTTGCCCACCATTATCCCGGTGGGCATAAAGCCTTTATTAAGGCGATGAATGCCAAAGCTAAAGCACTGGGCATGAAGAATACCCGTTATGTTGAGCCGACGGGTTTGTCGTACAAAAACGTCTCCAGTGCCAGCGACCTGATTGTGCTGCTTAAGGCCAGTGAAGGTTATCCTATGCTAGGCCAATTGAGTTCGACCGAGAAAAAGACGGTCACCTTTGCTAAACCTAAATACAGCTTAGATTTTCGTAACACTAACCGTTTGGTTTATAAAGATAACTGGAATATCCATCTCACCAAAACTGGTTTTACTAACGAAGCTGGGCATTGCTTAGTGATGCGCACCGAAATGGCAAAACGCCAAGTGGCCTTTGTGGTACTCGATGCCTACGGTAAATATACCCATATCGCCGATGCAAACCGTTTACGTAACTGGTTAGAAACAGGCAAAGTCACCCCGATCCCTGCCGAAGCTAAGCAATATAAGAAACAGCGTAGCCAGCAGCAATTAGCTAAGTTGAGTGAGACCTAGGCTTTGACCTAGAAGTCGTTCAGGAGCATATCTCTTGCCTTAACGGCTTTATAAAGACTAAAAAACCAAAGGCCAGATGAGCAATCCATCTGGCCTTTGGTTTTTTTAATACTGTAAGTCCTTGATGATTTTGGTAAATTCCCCGTGGTATTATTACCATAGTGATTGATGTACTCAAGGAAGAAATACGCGTGGCTGTTCTGCTAAAAAAACTTCAACTGATTTATTTTCCCTTCTTATTCATGAGCCTGTTATTTATCTCTGGCTACAGCTTAATCCATTGGCTGTTGTTGATTAAATTTGAGTTTTTTAGCTTAGATGAAGATCTGGTCAATTTGGGATTACCGCTGATACTGTCATGGCTCTTGTTGGTTATTTTTCTGAGGCCAAGGCTAAAACTGCTGAAGTTTGTTAAGGATAATTCGCGCTTTTTCTATCTACTTTTCGCCGTACAGCTCGTGGCTGTGCCTTGCATTATTGCGCAGGAATATCTTAAAACAGCAACGGGTCAGTTAACCCAATTAGCATCGATCCAAGAATTGTATCTGCATAAAAAGACACAGTATTACCAGTTACAGCAAGCTTATATTGATAAGACGCAAATTGGTGTGCAGCGAAATATTGAGGTTACAGGAAAAAGTAACAGTCACTTGAATATGACGCTCTATATTGCGATGCCGATTTTTGCGAGTGGCGCCGATCGTCGCCGAACTTCTGTCTTAGCCTGGTATGGCAAAATTTATCAGCAGGAGATCAGTAATAGACTCGAACCCGATGAAAAAGAACAAGCATACAAGGCGTTTTTGACTCAATCTCAACGTGAGTTTGATAAGTTTGACCCGCAAACGTTTGTTTACCTTGAACGATTAGCCCCTTCATCTCTCCAGAGAGACTTACTTAGTGCAGCGGAAAAAAGTCCGCTTTATCAAGCTGAATACCCAACGATTTTTATGCCGAAGTTTGAGCCATTTGAAGCCCGTAATGGCAATAAACTCGCTTGGATGCTGGTTTGGTTTGTTGCAGGTGCTTTAGTCTGGTTTGTGCTCTTGCTACGGGTGAAACTGGATGAAGAAGCGCTTAAAGCTGAAACAGTTACAAAGCGTTTGAACCATGCGGGCACAATCGCCGAGCTTAACGATTTTTTTGAAATGATACGGCCCAAGCCGGGTTTTATTGCAACTCCTATTCTGATGTATCTCAATGTTTTAGTGTTTATCCTTATGGCATGGTCAAGCCAACATTTTATTAATTTACAGGGTAGTTTCATGCTCGAATGGGGGGCTAACTTTCGACCTAAAGTGCTTGCAGGTGAGTGGTGGCGCTTAATCACGAGTACCTTTATCCATGGCGGTTTAGCCCACTTAGCGCTGAATCTTTACGGCTTGTTTTTTGTCGGCAGCTTTCTTGAACCTGTACTCGGTAAGTGGCGACTATTTTTGGCGTATTTGATCACTGGGATATTAGCCAGTATCGCCAGTATCTGTTGGTATGATGCCACTGTGAGTGTCGGTGCATCGGGCGCCATTATGGGGCTATTAGGTATACTCGTGATTTGGGTTTGGAAAAAGATTTTCCCTGAGGATATCAACTGGGTACTGAGTATTAACTTGGCATTTTTTGTGACCATAAGTCTTGTCGCAGGATTATTGGGTGGAGTGGACAATGCTGCCCATGTTGGCGGATTGCTGAGTGGGTTAGGGTTGGGTTACCTTTCGCTGGACTTTGCTCGAGGTGCTCGAGGTGCTCAGAGAGCTCGGAAGATTGAGGGCCATAGTCCAGCTAAAAAACGTAAGCCGAGACGCAAATAAGCCGCGCTCGGCTTTGGATTTAAGAAGATTTAGGCGTGTTCAAACATTAAGAACAAGTAAACGATAAACAGCACTATATGCGTCGCGCCGTGCAGGGCATTGGTGCGACCGCTGCTGAAGCTGACCTTGCAGACCATTAAACTGGTGATTAACAGCACCATGTCGGCGGGTGACAAGCCTAAATGCACTTATTGACCTATCACGCCGCCAATAATTAATACTGCGGGAACGGTAAGGGCAATTGTGGCGAGTACTGAGCCGAAATACAGATTCATCGCCCGCTGTAATTGATTGTTTAATGCCGCCTTAAATCCGCCCACCGCTTCGGGTGACAAGATCAAACAGGCCACGATAAAGCCACCTAATGCCTGCGGTGCGCCTAAGGTAGCGACACTGTAATTGATTGGCATGGCTAAGGTTTTTGCCAATAAGATCACCACCAGCAAGTAACCAATCAATAGCACAGTATGATAGGCATTACTGCGTAATATGCCGTGGTGTTCCTCGTGATCTTCATGGTCTGCATCGACAAAGAAATGACTGTGGCTCTTGGTTTGTACGACTAAAAATACGCCATAGAGCAGAATCGAAATAATGATCAGCATCCAAGACATGGCTTTAGACATGCTGCCAATAGTGCCGCCTTCGGTAAAATTGGGCAGTACTAAACAGAGTAAGGCGAGGGGGATAATGACGACCAAATAGGATTTTACGCCATCTAAATTAAAAAGCTGGGTGTGGTAACGCCAGCCGCCAAGTAATAAGGTGAATCCCACTAAGCCATTGATAATCAACATGACCACGGCGAACATAGTGTCGCGCGCCATCACAGGGTTAGGTTCCCCTGTCAGCATCACGGAGGAGATCATCACCACTTCGAGTGATATGACTGACAGGGTTAAGATTAAGGTGCCATAGGGATCGCCAAGCTTAATCGCTAGCGCATCAGAGTGGCGCACCACTGAGAAGATGGCCCAAGTGACAACGCCCAATAGGGCGAGCGATACGGGAATATAGGTCGAAAGCGCAGTGCCATCGGCGAGTAGGCTATCGCCACCGGTTTTAAAGAATACTAAGGTCAGTATTCCCAGTAGCAGAGCGAACTCGTCTTTCATAAATGTCTTCATAGGCAGTTTGTCCAAAGCGAAAAAAAGGCCGTTAGTATAGACACTTGTTATGGCACACTTTGCATGAAACTTCTTTTAGATTTGGGGTTAAGGATAAATATTTGAGCTAGATCGCTGTAATCCCCAACCCCATTTCTACGTTAGCCGTGGTGCTCGGTTTTAATCAGTTTGCCGAGTTGATCATAGTGATTCCAATCCCCTGATTCTCGGTCGCTGATGTAACTGCCTTCGGTGCGTTTTTCGCCATTAGGCCAAAAGCTTTGCCATAGACCTTCTTTGCGATCCCTCAGATATGTCCCTTGTTCGGCTAGTTTGCCATTGTTGTGATAATAGCTGGCATCGCCTTCTTTTTGGCCTTTTACCCAAGTTTCAACGAGTTGTGGTTTACCGTTCTGGTGATATTGTTTAACCTGACCATCGAACGAGCCTTTGGCATATGTTGCCTCTAGTTTGAGTTGGCTATTACTGTAGTACTCCTTCGATTGACCATGGTTTTGCCCGTCTAAAAACTCAGTGCTGGCCGCTTGTATTCCATCCTCAAACCAGCTTTCCCATAGTCCAGTTTGATTGCCTTTATCCATAGTGCCGCTGAGTTTTAGCTGGCCATTATTGGGATAATATTCGGCATACGGGCCTGTTTTATCATTTTTATCATAGGTTTCGGAGCGGTAAACCACTTGCTTAAAGCTGTAAAACTCCCTAACTCCATGACGCTTGTTTTCCTGCCAATGGCTTTTTTGCTGGATATTCCCTTCTGGAATAGCGCCATAGGTCGGGTCTTTTTCTTCGTAGCGGTAGTCAATCCACAGACCCGTTTTTTGATTATCGAGATATTGCCCAGCAACACGGCGACGCCCGTGGTAATACTCAATATAATCACCATTGAGTTTGCCATCGGCGAAGGTTTGCTCTCGTTGTTTTAGGCCTTCGCTGTACTGGATCCATAAGCCTTGTTTGTTGCCGTTTTGATATTCGCCTTCTTCATTAGGGTCGCCATTGGCATACCAGCGAGCAAAATGGCCATCGAGCGGATAACGGCTGGCATTGTCCTTTTTCTCCGAGGCGTAATGGGCGAGTTCGCGAGGCTTGCCATTGTCATAAAAGGATTCATATTGACCAACCCATTGACCGTTAATGCGTTTGCCCCGCTCATTAACAGTGCCATCCTCAAAGTAGGACTCGGATTTACCCGTCAGTTTACCTTCGACATATTCATCTAAGCTGCGCAGTTGACCATTGCTATGGTAACGGCGTGATTCACCGTGTCGCTGCCCCTGTTGCCATTGCTCAGAAGATTGCAGTTTGCCTGCGCTATAGCGCTCAAATAGTCCATCTCGAATGCCCATGTCGTAGTGGCTTTTTTCGAGTAAATTACCTTCGGCATCATAACGCTCCGATGGTCCATGAAGCGGATATTGGCCATTTTCAGCTAGCTTTGAGTCTTGATAACTGCGCAGTTCCTTAAGTTGGCCATTGTCGTAGAAATACTTTTGCGTACCGGCAAGTTGGTTCTGCTTATAGTTGAGATCGCTGGTGAGGTTTCCTTCGGCATTAAAATATTGCTGCTGCCCATCTAAAGCGTCGTTAACATACTGTTCTTCAACTTGTAATTTACCCGCATCGTTAAATTGCTGACACTTGCCTTGGCGTTGCCCTGCCTTATATTGGCAGAGGCTGGCGAGTTCGCCATTGGGATAAAATGTCCGTTCTTCACCATCGAGCTGATTAAGATTGAACTGGCTGGCACTCGATTTAGTTCCGTCGTCGAAGAAGGTTTCCCACAATCCTTGGCGGCGACCTTCGGCATCGAAGCGGCCAGTCACAGAGGCTTGCCCGTCGGGATTTTGCTCTAAATAGGGGCCGGAGAGTTGGTTGTTCGCATAGCTTTGGCTTTGGGATAAGGTGCCGTTTTCATAGAAACTTTCCCATTTACCGTGGCGCAGGTTGTCGAGGTAGCTTTCTTGGGCTTGCAGTTTACCACTGGCATAGAAGCGTTTTACTTGCTCTTTTTTACCGTCTTTATAGCGCGTTGTTTGGGTAAGCTGGCCGCTGCTGTTGTATTCCTTCCATTCGTCCGTGGGCACGCCTTTGGTAAATTGCTGCTCCTCTGTGACTGCACCGCTTAAATCGAACAGTCGCCAAGTGCCATCTTGATAACCTTGCAGGTAGTTTCCTTCGATAAGCTTGCTGTTATTGGTATGAAATACTTGCCATTTACCATTCGGTATCCCCTGGGAAAATTGCCCTAAGGTATATCCTTGGTTATCGCGGACTATGGCGATATCGCCATTTAAGGGCATGCCAGTGGCGAGGTTATAGTAGCTAGGGATAACGTCTTGCTGACGAATTTCGACCATCATAGAGGAGAGGTTTTGCGCGGCCTGCGCATGGAGACTCACTATACTAGCCCCTGCAATGGCGAGGCTAATCACGCGAAATGGGGTATTGAACATGCTGATTCCTTGTTCTGGGTCTTAAGGCCAAGATATGTGCGGCCTATGTAAGAATCCTAATTTTAAACTGCTTGGTTTATCTATTGCGCTGTGCACTTACATGCAGTGCACAGCGTCTAGGCTTAAGCTAAAACCGAGGGAAAACATCATCAGAAGTGACCACAGGTGGTGGCATTTCCTGATTTAAAAACTGGCCATGATGGTAGCTATTAATCACCCGTATCCAGCCATGATCCTCAAACTCGTATTGTTTACCATCAAGCCTGCCTAGTTCGTCATAATTGGCGATTTGGAGCACATAGTCTTCTGATGAGCGTAATTCCCAATGGCCGACTCGTTTACCTTGGTCGAAGCGACCATACCAATAGCGTCTTTCAGGGTTGGGTATTGGGCGGAAACCGTACTCACCATCGGTAAATATCCAATCGCCATCCTGTTGACCATTGCGGTATACGCCTTTTTCATACACTTGGCCATTATTGGCGTAACGTTGTACTAATCCATCGGGCTTGCCATGTTTAAAGTGAATTGACTCAAGCAACTGGCCTGAGTTGGTCTCGTTATGGTATTCACCGTGGAGCTCACCATTATCATCGTGGCTATAGGTGAGGGTGGCGTCGTCTTGAAATTTCTTCCAAGTGCCTGCTTGTTTATCCTTGGCATATTGACCTTGCTCTACTAGCTGAGTTTTCCCTGTGGCAGGCTCAATTTTTACCGTTTCATAGGCGCCTTCACGCTTACCCGCCTCATAATATTCGCGGGAGAGGGTGATGACATCGTTGTAGTCAAAGGACTTGATCTGTAAACCATTCAATTGCTTATTGAGTCGCTCCTGGCGCTCGATTAACAAGCCTTTTTTGAAGGTTTCGGAGAGTGACCAGTTTTTGAGTTTGTCTTCTTCTTGAGTCTCAATCAATTGGCCATCGCGATAGCGCTGCTGTTTACGATAAACCCAGCTATTACCTTGGTATTTGCTGTCTGTGGTTTTTTTAATTTGCCCTTGGTCATCGTATTCGATGGCTTGGAGGACATCCCCCTTATCGTTGGTCACTTCCTTTAATTTGATCTGTCCATTTTCATAGTAAGTCAGTTGTTCACCGACCTTATAATCAGCTTGATATTGATAGTGGCGCTCGACCTTGCCATCCGGGAAGTATTCAAAATAATCCCCCTGTTTTTTATCTTTAACATAAGCTTGGGTCGAAAGCAGTTTACCAAAGCCCCAACTCGTTTCGTTGCCATGTTTGAGCCCATCTACCATGGGGATTTCGAGGTGTAAGTTGCCATTGTCAAAGTACTGGGTAACACAAGTACCACTGTTGCAGACCTTGTCCCTAAGATTTCCATCCCTATCAAAGTGTTCGCTCATGCCGACCTTTTTGCCATTTTTAATGGTGGTCTTCATGCTGATTTGACCGTTGATATGGTAGAAAATTTGCTCACCTTCGCGTTGATTGTTAACGAATTGACAGTCACAATCGAGCGAGCCATCTTCTTTGTAGATTTTGACTAGCCCTTGGCGTTGGCCTTGTTTATCAAAATGGCCTTCTTCCTGTAGCTTGCCACTGCTAAAACGGAACTGATAGGGACCATGTAGTTGTCCGTCGGTGAAATTGTGGCCCGTTGCCATGCCGCTAAAGTGCATGACCTCGGTATTGAGATAATAGAGCTCAACTTTAAACTGGCCGTCTTTGACTTCAACGGGTTGTTTTAAATAAAAACTGGCTGCTTTTTTATTTTTTACTGGTTCCCAGCTTTCATCCAGCAAAATGAAATCAGCACTCACTTGGGTGCTAATAAATAACAGTGCTCCAAGGAGCCGTTTTACTGTAAATATACGCATAACCGCTCCTTTTTATGGCAAAGGTTTAAAGGTGAATTCATAGGGGATATCGACGGGCTCTTTGGCGATCGTCATATAACTCACCTTGGCGGCGGGGCCTGCAATACTCAAATAGCGACCATCGACCAGCACCTCGTTTATCCGCTGCTCAGTATTTTCGGGGAGTCGAATGGTTAACAGATTGCCTTGGGCATCTTCGACCTTAAAGTAATTTTTAAGATCGCTACTTGGCTCATTGCCATATCCGGTTTGCGTCAGCCAAGACTCTAAATCGATTAACCAAGGGCGGTCGGTTACAGCCAGTTCTAAAGGCTGCCAGTGAATATCACCTTGGCAATGGATCTTGCCCTTGATCTGTTTATCGTAGAAAAACTGCCGCACGCGGTCTGGGGTCATCAAACTATAGGCTGCCCCGTTTGGCGCGTTGGGATCGAACTGCCAAGTGACAGGATTTTTACCCTCATTAAAGCCTTGATCTATTTCAGGTTTGCAGGCGGTTGCCAAGGCAGCTGACATGGGAATATACAGATTATGACCATTGTCAGTTACAGGTTTTATCCCTTGGATCGTACTGAACTCATTTTTTGCAGCATCTAGCGCTGGATTGATAAAGCTACCTAGGCCAGCGTTACCAAACTCGGTGGGAGGATTAGCCAGATTTTTGTTGTAGTCGCTAAATTGTACAAAGCGGATCGTTTTGGTTTGAGTCAACTCCGGCTGGGGTTGTTGCTCAATTAACATCAGGGTTTTAGGAATTTCATCCAGCTTGAGTAACAGTGCGTTGCTGGTGAGGTGATGGCTCTCATCGGCTCCAATCAATTGCTCTAGCAGTTCCTTTTCTGTCGCCGTTAGCCAAGAGGGATAATTACCTTCGCGACGGGCCTCAGCCATCATGCCTTTAAATTGTTGGAAAGGCAGATTAATACTCTGATCCTCACTCTGCTTTGACACGACTTTAAAGAGTTTCGCCTCGGCATCGAGCACTTGGATTGTTAGGCTGGCATCGCCAACCGTGTAAGGTGTTGCCAGCAGTTCATCCCACGACTTTTCGACTATCTTATTCGTCTGTGGGATAAGCGTTAGCTTGGCAGTAATATGGTCTATCTGTTTGAGTTTATTCGCGGTGTTATCCCAACCCGTAGCAATAATATCGGTTGAAGACTCAATCGAGGGATGGTAATTCCTCGCCCAACCTTTGCCATGCTGCCAGAAGTGAATGTCAATCGCTTTGCCGTTTGCATCATAGGCGGTTAAGTCCTCATAACGCACATCGGCTTCCACATATTGCGGACTCATATTGTGGACAAAGCGCAATTGCAGATCTTCAGGGGTATCAGTGCCCCAAGGGTCAAGATTATCTAAAATACCTTGTTGATCAGGTAATAAGGATTGAATAAATGCCTCATTATTGGGGCGATATTCCTGCGGTATATCGCTAATACGGTACAGCTCCTTTTGTCGATCATCCATATCGCGTTCAGCATCAAAGCTATCATCGGCATGCCAAAGCATACTCATGATGTAAGGGCGATCCTTAGGTGTCATAACGGTACGGTGGGTGAAGGTACGCTCTTGGCGCTCTTCCCGTTGAAAAAACGCCATGCTCTCTAACCAACCGGTTTTGCGGTTAACTTCGAACTTGCCATAGGCCTTATACTTGTCTTTCTCCCCTTGTAATACGGCGATCAACTTATCTTCACTGACCTGTTCAACCGTCCAAGTTAAGCGCGCATCTATGGGGGCGTTGATGCTATAACCTACGCTAGGCTCAAGCGCCACAGGCAAGGTTGGGGCTTGTTTAAACAAGTTATTAAGATTTTGCCAGCGCTCAAATAACTCCTTGATATCTTTTTGATCCATCTTGGCAATGGGGGTCAGTTGGCGGACTTCACCATTGTTAAATTCCACATTAAAGCCATCTTTAACCAACTGAACGATTTCATTGGACTTACCTTTAGGGTCGATATTACTCACCGGGATCGGCATGCCATAATCGCTAATTTGCAGCAGGTTAGGTTGGATAAAAAAACGGGCGTTGTTGGTTAACGGTGCTGTTAAGCTGGCCGCCTTACCCTCTGCGTCTTGTAATTGGTAATCCAGCAGTAATCGTGCCTGCAGTACTTTGCGAGTTTCGAAACCATCGTTGAGGCTTATGGTAGAAATAATCTGATACTCGCGATCTGTGGGTATATTCGCCGTAACCGATTCTGAGGACGTCGTTGAGTCATCGCAGGCGGTTAACAAGAGTGTGATACTTGCCACTATCAGTGCGATTGCGGCGTGAACTGCCTTGTATTTCCCTGTGGCCATTTGTGCTCCCTTGGCTACGCATGTTATTGAAATGTAAATATATTAATCTTGGTTTGGCGACATTATACACAAAAACTATCTGAGGCAATAAAACGACGTCATCAAAATGTGAGCTTAAAAGGCGAGCAAGCAAGGTAAAGAGACTGTCCGTACTTATTTGTTTGCGACGAGGTTTAGGTCAGTCTTGCGGCAGTAAAGACGAGCTTAAGCGGAAAATTAAGCGGGGAATAAAACAAAACCCAAACCAAGGCGTGCTTGATTTGGGTTTGCGCTGGGATCAGCTTTTTCTATTTCGATGCTCGATATCAGTGATTGATACTCGAGGACAGAAACATGTTATCGAAAACAAGCTACAGCGAGAGGATCACGCTGGCGATTGCCGCACTCATCAGGTTAGCGAATACGCCAGCGGCAATGGCGCGAAAACCATTACGGGCGATAAATTCGCGGCGCTCTGGCACCATGCTACCCAGTCCACCGATCAAAATTGCCATGGTGGAAATGTTCGCAAAACCACACAGGGCGAAAGTCACAACGGCCTGAGAATGGGCGCTCAGTTGGTCTTCTACTTTCATTAACTGGATAAAGGCCACAAACTCATTCACCACGATTTTTTGGCCAATAAGCGAGCCCGCGGTAATAGCTTCATGCCAAGGAATACCTAGCAGCCACGCCATAGGCGCGAACAGATAACCGAGCAAGAATTCGAAGCTTAACTGGTAACCGAACCATTCACCCACAGCGCCTAACATGCCATTCAGCAGGGCGATAACACTGACAAAGGCTAGCAGAGTGGCACCGATCCCGACTGAGATCCGCATGCCAGACATAGCACCATCGGCTAAGGCTTCAACCACATTGGTGGCGCGTGGCAGTTCGACTGAGGTGATTTCATCTGTGCTGTTTTTGTCATTTTCGTTGGGTGGCATGAGGATTTTCGCCATCAACAGACCCGCAGGTGCTGACATAAAGGCAGCGGCAATCAGATAGTTAAGATCGACACCTAAAGCGGCATATCCCACTAAGGTGCCGCCCGCGACTGAGGCTAAACCACAGCTCATTACCGCGAAGAATTGCGAATCGCTCATGTGCTTTAAATAAGGTTTGATCACCAGCGGCGCTTCAATCATGCCGACGAAGATATTCGCCGTGGCAGATAAAGACTCGGCGCGGCCCGTGCCCAATAAACGCTGCAGACCACCACCAATAATGTTGATCACCTTAGGCATTAACCCAATATGGTATAAGGCAGAAATCAGCGCCGAGAAGAAGATGATGATACCTAATACATTGATCGCAAATACGAAGCCGACTTTACCCGTGGCGAGATCGCCAAACAGGAAACCAATCCCTTCGTTGCCATAGGCTATCACGCTCGACACGCCCGCCGTAACAGATTGCAATACGGCCTTACCCGCAGGGACGTAGAGCACTAACAGGGCAAATATAATTTGTAGGCCTAGGGCTAAAATCACAGTGCGGTAGGGAATGTTCTTGCGGTTCACTGACAGTAGCCAAGCAAAAAACAAGATGCTAATCATGCCTAATATCGCGGTCATAATGGGTTTATTCTTTTGAGTGATAGAAGAAGTCGCGCATTGTAGGCCGAGTCAGCGTAAGGGCAAGTCGAGGGCGTTACTGGGCTGTTACGATAAAAGCGTAGAAAATAGCAACAGTTTAAGTTGCTGTTTATGCAGGATAATAAAAACGATTTTGGCTACTATTGCCCAGAGGAAATAATATTTGTGTCTGCGGCAATAATAGAAATCACGCCACAGACGACTTTAGGCTGGTGCAGTCGTCTGTGCTGGTTTGAAATGCAGCTTAAGTGACTGCAGTTTAAGTGACTGGAGCTTAGGTGACAGTCTTACCTAACCAAGGTTTGAGCTTTTTATCCCAGTAGGGCGGGTGGCCGATATGGGACTTTAAACATTCGATAATTACTTTGTACTTAGTCGGTAAATGGCGCCGCCTTGGGTAAACCACATAAACGGGCATCTGTTGCAGCGGTTTCCAATCGGGTAAGAGTTGGATGAGCTTGCCGCTTTGAAATTCATCACTGAGTAAATACGTGGCCACATAGCCTATGCCTCGCCCTGCAATCACGGCATTACGCACGGCTTCGGCTAAGTCGACACGGTAATTGCCTGCCACATTGACGGTTTGCTCAAGGTCATCCTTAGCAAAACTCCAGCGATCATAATTACGGCTTTTACTTTGATAGATAACACAATTGTGCTGAGCTAACTCCCGTGGATGGTGCGGGATGCCGTGCTTGAGCAAATAATCGGGGGAGGCGACCACCACAAAGTTAGTCTCGGCGAGGTGCTGGGCGATATAGCCTTCGTTCAGCTGTTCATGGTTAGTGATCCACAGATCCAGGCCTTCCTCTAGCATATCGGCCTTATGGTCGAACAGGCTTAGCTCAAATCGTAATTCGGGATATTTTTCCTGCAACACTTCCAGCGCGGGGATGATGTGTAAGGTGCCAAAGGATTGGGAAGAACCGAGGCGAATCGTGCCGCTAATGTCGTCACGGGCATCCAGCATCATGGCATCGGCATTTTGCGTTGCTTCAAACACTTGCTCACAATAACGCGCGAATTGCTGGCCAGCGTCAGTTAACACTAAGGTGCGAGTAGTGCGTTGCACTAACAGCAAGTTCAGCTCAGCTTCCAACGCGCCAATTTGCTTGCTGACATAGGAGGTCGAGGTTTTTAACTTAGCTGCCGCTTGGGTAAAACTGCCACTGGTCACCAGAGTGTGAAATATCACCATCTGGCTAGCTCTATGTTGTATCACGCCAAGCCCTCTAGAATCTAAATCGCTATTTTAAGCTAGCCTAGCCTTAACCGACAGCCGTTTGTGCCAATCGTGTGTTATTTCAAACCAAGCTTACAAAACAGCACACGTTAAAGTCAGTTGCCCTAAGTACGATTCTTCCTTTACTCTTGAGTTAAATCTTAACACCCACAAGCTAGGGAAGTGACCTGTGGTTAGCTTGTTCAACGGAGGAATAACGATGACACAGCAAGACAAGCAAGCCGTAGCAGAAACAAGTCAGATGCATGCCCAGAAAGTGCAGCCGATACCGCAGGAAGCCTTTGACTGGTATGACGAATATGCCCACGGCATTATCGACCGCCGTGAGTTTATGGGGCGGCTCGCAGGACTGGTGGCGCTAGGGTTTACCCTGACAACGCTCACGGGCGCACTCATGCCGAACTATGCCCTTGCCGAACAAGTGTCCTTTAACGACCCGAGTATTCAAGCCAGCTATGTTAAATTTCCCTCGCCCAATGGTTACGGTGAAGGGCGCGGCTATTTAGTGATACCCAATGAATTATTGCTCGCGGGCAGTGCCGCTGGTGAGCCCAAGACTTTAGATCCCACTAAAAAAGCCGCCGTGGTATTGGTGGTGCACGAGAACCGTGGCCTAAATCCCTATATCGAAGATGTTGCTCGCCGATTAGCGGCGCAGGGGTATATCGCCTTCGCCCCCGATGCACTTTATTCCCTCGGTGGTTATCCGGGCAATGACGATGCGGGCCGCGCCATGCAAAGCAGTTTAGACAGAGCCAAAATCGAGCAAGACTTTATTGCCGCTGCGCAGTTTTTAAAAGCCCATCCTCAAAGCAATGGCAAACTCGGTGCCGTAGGTTTTTGCTTTGGCGGCTATATCGTCAATATGCTGGCCGCCACGATTCCCGATGAGCTTAATGCTGGTGTACCTTTCTATGGCACGCCTGCTGCTGCAGAGCTGCGTAGCCGCGTGAAAGGGCCGCTAATGTTGCAGTTTGCTGGGCTCGATCAGCGGGTGAACGACACTTGGGCCGAGTACGAAACCCAACTGAAAACCAATAAAGCCGATTATGTCGCCTATCTTTACCCGAATGTGAATCACGGTTTCCATAACGACTCAACAGGACGATACGATAAAGCCACCGCCGAGCTCGCATGGGCGCGCAGCTTAGCCTTCTTCGATACTCGACTGCGTGGTTATTGAGAATAAACGCCGTTGACTGACAGATTTTCGTGCTCTATATCAATCAAGCAAAAGCCGACGCTAGCGTCGGCTTTTATTTTTAATCTCCCACATATCCATGCGGGTTATTCGTGCTCGAGGATCACTTCTTTCAAGCTTTGGATGGTTTTCACATCGAGATTACCGGGTTGTGTGCTCCAGGTGAGTCTTAGGTAATTGGCTAAGTCTTTAATCTGCTCGTCGCTTAACTCATCAGCATATCCCGGCATGGCATAAAAGCTGGTGGTGAGGTTGTAATGCTGGCTCTTAATGCCTTTTAGCATCACGGCGACGATATTGTGTGGACTCGCTTTATCTAAGGTGGCGTTACCTGCCATCGCGGGGGCGACGTTGGGGCGACCTTCACCATTTTGACCATGGCAACCGGCGCAGTAACCTTTGTAAAGCGTATAACCTGGCAGTTCAGGCTTATGGCCGTTAAAGGTGAGCGCTTGTGGTTTAATATCTTCGTCGGTATCGAGCAGATAACTGCTTACCGCGCGCATATCATCGTCGGTTAAGTGGCTAAAGCTGTGATACACCACGGGATACATGCCGCCAAATACTGTGCCTTTACGGGAATAGCCTTCAGTAAACAGCGACTTAAGATCCTCATGGGTCCAGTTCTGCCTGTTAAGCTCGGCGGGGCGAATGTCCGATGCTTCTAGCCCTTCGATAATCGCGCCTTCAAAGTGCTTGTCCTGCTCCATGGCAAACAGCGTGTCTCTTGGGGTGTGGCATTCACCGCAGTGCCCTAGGGCATTGACTAAGTAATTGCCGCGATTCCAATGCTCGCTTTTTTCCTTGCTCGGGGTAAATTCCTTAGCATCGTGGGCGACTAAGTTCCAGGCTTTTAGGCCAAAACGCAGGTTAAACGGAAAGTACACATCATTGTCGCGATTGGCTTGCTTGATGGGTTTAGTACTCATCAAATAGGCATAAATCGCCTTAGTGTCGTCGTCCGTCAGCAGGCTGTAGGACGTGTAGGGCATAGCAGGGTAGAGGTTGCCGTTGACGCCAACACCGTGGTGCATGGCATCAAAAAAGTCCTCGTAACTGTATTTGCCAATACCGGTTTCTTTATCTGAGGTGATATTGGTCGAGTACACAGCGCCAAAGGGCGTTTCGAACGGCAAACCGCCCGCGAGTTCGCGCCCGCCTACCGCAGTATGGCAGGCCACACAGTCGCCTATCTTCATCAGATACGCGCCGCGTTCGATGTCACTATTTGTTGTATTGCCACCTTCATCGGCAACGCTGCTGGAACAGGCGAGCAAACCTAGCCCTAAACTCAGGAGTAGATTGTGACTCAACAGATTTTTTATCCTGTTAAGGTGCGGGAAATAGCGCGGGAAATGGCGCAGATTGGCTGATGTCATCACAGGGTTAACCCCTTAGTATTGAGGATCAGATCTTTGACCGCCGCATAGTATTTTACGTAGCCAGTACAGCGACATACGTGTTCACTTAAGGCATCTTCTACGACTTTTTCAACTTGATCTTTAGCGATAGGCTGTCGCTCTAATCGCTCAAGCAGCGCAGTCGATTCGTTGACAAAGCCCGAGGTACACCAGCCACATTGAAACGAGAAGTGCTCTAAAAAAGCCTCTTGTACTGGGCTCAGGGCGGTGATTTCGCCAAGGGAGTTTTGTCTAGCATGACCTTCGACAGTGCGGACGCGTTTACCATTAAAACGCTCGACGCCATTGATGCAGGTACGCACCACTTCGCTCATGCCTTGCTCGTCGTCGACGATCACAGTACAGGCGTGGCATACGCCCGCGCCGCAACCAAACTTAGTGCCTGTGAGGTTTAAGTATTCGTGTAGAAACTCAATCATCATCACACCATCGGCGACTTCAATCGGGCCTACGGCTTGGTTATTAATGGTCAGTTTAATAGACTGGCTCATGCCATGGCCTCCTTAATTTTTTTCGCTGTCATAGGTAAATCGTAAAAGCGGACATGGGTCGCTTGATACACGGCTTCAATCAGCGCCGCGACCACAGGGATCATCACCACTTCGGCGATACCACGGCTGGGATCGTTATCAGATAACTGCGGCAATATGGTATGACGTTGATCCCACACGCCCACATGCCGCGCTAACGGCACCTGATAGCGATTGAGGTTCCACGTACCATTGCCAGCGCCGGCTTCAAATGGCGGTAAGCCTTCATGCAGTGCATGG
Source organism: Shewanella sp. 1180_01 (assembly GCF_052850535.1). Taxonomy (NCBI): domain Bacteria; kingdom Pseudomonadati; phylum Pseudomonadota; class Gammaproteobacteria; order Alteromonadales; family Shewanellaceae; genus Shewanella; species Shewanella sp. 1180_01. Next base: position 101,420 of record NZ_VXCT01000009.1, on the reverse strand, counting down.
CCAATTCCCATCGCAAGGCCACCTTGAATTTGCCCTTCGACTAATTCTTTAACAATCACTTTGCCCGCTTCTAACCAAGTGTGAGAACTCAGTAGCGTGACTTCGCCATTGCCTTCGTTAACGGCCACTTCAACCAAAGTGGCGCAGGGGGCGTAGTAAGTCACCATGGCATTGTTCAGTTCGGCCTTGGGATAACTCATGGCTTGACGATCGATCAAGTGATAGCCGTTAGACTTCATGCTGGCTTGGCGCGCTTTGATACTCATAGTCGTGTCGGAAGTGGCCGCAAATGTCGCGTTACCTTCGCCGTATTGCAGCGCCAGCGCATCGAGTGCTAAACGTTCTTTAGTGCCAAGAATGTCGAAATCGGCCTCGGCCCAAGCCCAGCGATTAAAGGCATGGCCCATCACGCCGACCACTAAGCCCATATCGTGGGCGCGTTTTGCGAGGATATCGATTGACAGTGGCGGAAAGCCCAAGGCGGTTAACTTGCCATCGACCCAGCGACCATCGCGGGCGTTATGCAAATTAGTTGAGCCCATTGGGGTGTTAAAATACAACTCGTTCCAAATCGATACCGCCGCAGGCCACAGGCCGTGACGATAGATCACGTCGGCGGCGATGCGGGTGACATGGCTTTGATAATAGGCCGACATAGAAGCCGACGATGCCATGGCTTTAACCGGTGTCCAGCGTGGATTGGCCGCCATTTCATCTTGGCGTTGCTGCGAAATAATATAAGGATTATCGGTTTGCACTAATTGCATCGCATCCCAAATATCCACTTCGGCGAGTTTTACCTCATCGGCAAAGTTGCCGAGGGCATCGCTGACCACAACGGCTTGGGAGGTTTGCGTGCCAGTGCCCATTTCGATAAAGCCGATTTCTAGGGTGATTTTACCGTCTTTCGCTAGGCGAATCGCCGCACTTGGCGCCGCTGCACCTGTACCATAATCTTTGGTGGCGATACCAAAACCGACGCCGTAACGCATCCCCGGATGTTTGGCCTCATAGTCCTTTTTATTCACCGCGCGGTTTTGCCACACGGGATCTTGTTCTGCCATGTCGAGCATTTCGCGGTAACGTAAAGTGCCGTTAGGGATCGCGCCTTGCGTATTACGCTGGCCAGATTCCATCACGTTGGCGGCGCGCAGTTTAAAGGGATCAACCTTCAGCTCGTCGGCTATCTCGTGGATCATGCATTCCATCGCTGTCATCGATTGCAGCGTGCCATAACCGCGCATCGAACCCGCATCTGGGTTACGCGACGCATAGGCGGTGGCGATAATATCGTTGCGCGGTGTGTAGTAAATGCTTTGCATCGCCGTCGCGCCAACTGAGGTTACAGACGGAGTGAAGTTGACTCGTCCGCCGCCATCGACTGTCATCTGCGAAGTTAAGGCTTGGATTTTTAAGGTCGATTTATCCACCGCTAAGCGGCTTTTCATGATGAACGGATGACGTTTAAGGCCAGATTGGAATTGCTCGAATCTGTCATTGGCGAGTCGGATTGGACCCTTGGCATAAATGGCCGCGAGCACGCCGTAATAGGGGAATATCGAATGATCTTTCGCGCCAAATCCACCGCCGATATAAGGCGAGTGCACCACTAGATGTTTTACCTTGCCTGCCAGTGGGCCAGATAACAGCATGTGCACTGCCATCTCTTGAAAGTCCTGCGGCGACTGCGAGGTAATCACAGTATGAAATGTTTGGCTAGTTGCGTCATACCAGCCGTTAAAGGCTTCGGGCTCCATCATCATAGGATCGATGATCTGGGTGCGATATTCCCGCTCTAACACTTGCCATTGTTGATTGGCTTGGGCGCTAGCAATCTGCTTATCTATCTCACCCGCATAATAAAGCCCGCGCTCAGATACTGTCCCTTTGGCATTCGGATTGCCTAACCATTCTGGCTTGCGATCTTTTACGCTGGGGAAAAATAGCCCATCGTGGAGCGGGCTATATAAATCTTCCCTTGCGCCATTTTCACCTTCCACTCGAATAAGGCGCCAGCTGGCGTACGGGTCTTTGGTGTCCGACACAAACGGCGTTTGCTCACCAAAGCGCAGTAAGGTCTGGTCAAATTGCAGCAAGGACTTAGCTTGCTTAAAGGCGGGGAAACTGTCGAACAATAATATTGCCACCGCATGACCTAAGTAGTCGGCGGTTTGCCCCTCGGCCAGTAACATGTTGTCACCGTAAAAATCGGGCAGCTTGATTTTATCACGGGCCAGATCGGCCGCAGTGATCACTTTATAGGGCTTAGCCGACGCGGGCAGGTGGTCGAGGGAAAAGCCTTGATAAACATGGGAGGCATCGGCAGCGCGTAGAATAAAAGCGTAACCTTGCTGCTTGGGCCAGCCTTCCATGTCCATAGCGCGGTAATCACGGCCATAGACCTTTTGGCCTGTGACCTTCGCTATGCCGTCGTTACGAAACTTAGGTTTGGATTGACCATTAACCTGAGTTTGCCATTGGGCTGCCAGTTCAGGTGAGACAATCGCCGCATTCGCGCGACTCATTTCCCACAACAAAGGGGCCGAATATACGGCAACCCCGCCAATCACACATTGCTTAATAAAGGTCCGGCGTGACGTATTAGATGGTTCCATATCTCAACCTCAGTTGTGCTTCCGTGTCATATCAGCCGCGCTGCTTGGTATCGCCCGATATAGGCTTGTTGTCGATCGACTTTTTATTGATTGTTGCGACATAGCTTTGATAAACACTGAATGTAAATTTACATTAGCCACGTTAGCATGTAGGGCTGAAAATGCAAATTTAGGCGGTTAATCGTTGCAGTTTTGACCAAGCTAAATCAGAGTGTAAAACCCGTGTTATCAGGCTTCTACAGTGATGTTCGTACTGTGATTCAACTCAGTTACGTTATGGCTGAATTTTGTTCAGTGTCGTTTGCGCTGAGCCCTTGAGCAATGCACTCAATTGGGGCTTATTCGCATGTCGAAATTGGCTCGCTTGCCAAAACCAAACCGCCCGTCACGGTAAGACTTCATTGCCACCGCAAGATCAAGAGATAGTGTTATTTGATGGCGATTGGTTTAGTCACATGTATTCATATCGACATTGTTAAATCAGTGCTTGCTTAATTACTTGATTTGTAATGCTAAAGTTATAGACAAGTGTACGCTATGTCGCTATCTTAGGTTTTTAACAAGGATGAGCTTTAATCGCGTACCCGCGATTCGAGTCACTTGCATCAGGACGATGTGTCTTTTCTCTTTCTTAGATACCCAACTCCTCCTGCAAATTCGTGAATATGCTTTGGCACTTATGCTTGTTGCCATAGTGTTTAGTGGCATTGTGCTCAATGTTCAGCAGTGGACGTTTTGAGCTGGTGCGACCTTGTTTTGATTGATGGCTTGGCTGACGGATGTTGGCGAAGTGCGGTAGCAATGGGGAAGCTTTGTCGGTTCACAAATTAGTTAACTGGTAATTTTGCGGCCTAGCGGCCGAGGTGAATCAAGGTCGTGAGTCTTCAACCCACACCCGACCAAGGAGGACTGCTCGTCCTATCCTCCTTGGATTCTCCAAGACGCCCCTAGCGAAGTTACATGCATTAGTTACTGGCCTAGCGCTTATTCGAAAATCACTAACGCTTCCGATGGTACATCCTGTACCCCGAAAGCTAGCTCGGCATCCATGCCTCGCTCACGTGATTTTCTTCAACGCCCGTCGGCAACTTCGCAGGGTATTGGTGTAACTCTTGGCATTAGTGTTTATTCAAAAAACTTTATTAAAATTCAGATTGTTACTTGTATGGCTACTATTTGGCTAAGGAATAAAATGTCTGTTGCTCTAAATACATTTAAGCGTGCAATCAATGATGCAAGAGCTTTGATCGAATGCTACGACGAACTAAATGTAAAACAGGAATCACAAGCATTGGGTGCATTAAAAAGAGCCGCTTTGATCATGACTATGACGGCTTGGGAAACCTATGTAGAAGATGTTGCTACAGAACTTTTCAACAACAAGTTTGGTGCACTAAAAGGGTGTCAAATTGGAAACTTTATGGAGCAGCAGTTTTCTACCCGCTTGAAAATGTTTCATAACCCAGACTCCGCTAAAACGAAGCAAATTTTTGAAGAGTTTTTCGGGATTGATGTTACAGAGCATTGGAAATGGCCGAATTACATCCCTAAACAAGCGAGAGAAACCCTTAATACTTGGCTAAGAAAGCGTGGAGATGCGGTTCATCGTGCGCAGGTTGAAATAGGAACACCTCAAATTATTAAGCGTGATGAAGTGGATAAGTGTATTCGGTTTATTACTGAATTAGTGACAGCAACAGATAAAGCATTAGGTTCAGTTTAGTTAGGGTTATGTGAGCTGCAATGAAACTAATACTACAAATTACCTTAGGTATCTTGCTAGCGAGCTTAGTCACTTTGTTGGTGCGAATTGGCTATTTGAGTTATGTCGAATACCGCCTGACACAAGGGCTTAATGAGTTTGCTATGCAACAAAAGCAAACGGATCTAGCTCGCCAGCAGGCTGCGAAAGATCGCCAGCTTGCTGAGTATCAGATTCAGCAAGAGTTACAACAAAATGCGGCTGAAAAATCCAGACTAGCCAAGCAAAACGAGGCCGCGCGATTACGCAAAGCCGAAGCATGGCGCAAGTATTATCTAGTCCCCGAAGATTGTAAAAACTTTAAGTCCGACGAACACATGGTCAATTGTATCAACCATAAAGCCGATGCAAAAGCAGAATTTGATAGAGCGTATGATTCAGGGGAATTAGTACTGCCGTAATATTAATTTCGGCATTTAAACTTAACTTATTTTTAGAGAATATTTTTAATCTGAAAATTTATTTTACATTAGGAGCGTTAATTTTGAGTGGAAATGTATTTGTACCTGATTACTTAGATATACCAAGTGACGAGCAGGATGATTTTTATAGTGATGATGATCTTTTTAAAATACAGTCATGGGGGGCTGACTTGAGTTTCAGGGAGTTAATATCTAGGTATGATGAAGATGAGTTAGTTAAACCGGAATTGCAGCGGCATTATGTTTGGGACAAATCTGAAGCATCAAGATTTATTGATTCAATATTGCTTGGATTACCCGTCCCAAGTATTTTCTTGGCTAAGACTCCATCAGAGAAGTTATTGATTATTGATGGTTATCAGCGGCTTATGACGGTTAGGGATTATGTTAAGGGGATATTTTCTAAAGATGGAAAAGTATTCAAGCTTTCCAGAACTGATAAAATACACGAAAGATGGAAAGGGAAAGCCTTTTCGGAGTTACAAGAAGACGAACGACGAAAAATTAGAAATACTACAATTCATGCAATTATTTTTATGCAGAGAAGTCAAGATCCTGAAGATACTAGCTTGTTTCAGGTTTTTGAAAGGATTAATTCTAGTGGTAGAACACTACTTCCTCAAGAAATAAGAAATTGTGTATATCAGGGGCCTTTGAATTCATTATTGTTGAAGTTGAATGAATGGCCTGTTTGGAGGGATTTATTTGGAAAAAAAATCATCGATGAAAGGATGAGAGATGTTGAGTATATATTGCGATTTTATGCTCTTTCTTCAACTGAAATCTTGTTTTCAGATGATGCGCCATCTAGGATCTCTCTTAAAAAATATTTAAATCAATTTATGGGGGAGACTAATAAAGAAAGTTTAATGAATGAAATGGAAGAATCATTTAAAAATGCCATTATTCAGGTGAAAGAGCACTTAGGTAATAGTGCGTTTCACAATATATCTCCTTCTAACTCGGATATATTAGTTGATAGGTTCAGTCCAACTTTATTTGATTCTATATTGATATCTTTTCATTTAGCGATAAAAAATGGGGATATTCATAATTTAAATAATGCCAGCGACAAAAAATATAGATTGTTACAGAACGATAACTTTCAAAATTTATTATCACAAGAAACTATGAAAGTTCATAAAATCAGAGATCGCGTTAATCTCATGTATGATGCGTTGTTTAGAGGTAACTAACATGAATAACTTTGGTGTTAATGGCGTCTTGGACGACTGTGAAGTTGAGCTTGCTAGTATAAAATCTCTTTTAGTTGGCTTAGGTGAGGCCGCAAATCCATCGCCATATGTTAAAAAATATGCAGTTATTCGTGCTACTGGCTCTATTGAAATTGCATTTAAGCAAATAATAGCTGATAAAGTTGACGAAGATAGTCATATACAAGTTAAAAATTTTATAAAAAGAAAAATAAGAGACTCGTCTTGTAATCCGAAGTTACCAATGATCGAATCTATGCTGTCAGAATTTGATTCTAGATGGAAGGAGAAATTTGATGAGTTGTTATCTTTGGAAGATAAGCCTAAGTTGAAAGGTGCATTAACTGAGTTGGTTAATGCGAGAAATGAATTTGCACATGGTGGAAACCCAAATTTAAATATTGATAAAACTATTGAGTATTTTAAAAGTGCACGACGTGTATTAGAGATATTAGATTCAGTTGTTAATTATGAATTTGAGGTCGATGATGAATTATGAATCAACGAGGCCAAGATAGCTAAGTCGATAGTTAGAACATATATGATCATCTCGGAGAAGAAGCAGGACAGGCACAATTCTTTCAATGCGAAAAGTTAGCTCTAATGCCACAGAAGTTCACCGATCCCCTGCGAAGTTGTCGAAATACGCAGATAAAAATGCCGTGGCGACATCATGGATGATGGCGCAGGCTCGGGGGCACATGGATGTGCCATCTGAGCCGTTAGGCGATTTTTATTGGAGTATGAGACAGGTAACTAATGCATGTAACTTCGCTAGGGGCGGCAAGGGGAGATGCAAGAGGGGAATTGCTGTTGATCCCCTTCTTGCCCTGGTGTGGAACGGAATTCCACGATTTTGATTTTGTTATTTATTTCAAAAGATAAGGTTTGCAATAGCTCGAAACTGAGCAGATTTATTGGAGGTAAATTGAAGTTTTTAGTGATTATCTTCGGCATAGCTGTGTCGATATTTATGCATGGAAGTTGGTTGTCTGTCGATAACAAATGGTGGTGGGATTTACTGTTATCTTTCAATGTAAAAGCATTAAGTGAAAACTTGGGGATGGTTGTATTTTGCTTTTGGATACATCTTCCACTGATGATCATATTTTCTTTAGTATGTGCTTTGATTATTAATCGAGTTGGATATCCAAGGTATTTTATTTACTCTGTGTTAGGTACTTCATTTTTTACATTTGTTGTGCTGCCATCACTGCCTGTTTTCGATGTGTTATTAGCTGGCGGGATGAGCCCATTACGTTTTATCGATATCTTTGTAAAAACACTCATGTTTCTGACCTTGTTCTTTGTTTTTAATGGACTTGCAAACAAGTGTAATAGGCTTAATTTATTGGGTTAATTTTCACTTTCAAGATGTTTTGCTGATTGTGTTTATTGATTTATTTTAGGGATGATTTAAGAGTTTTTTATGAAAAAAATTAGTTTTTTGGGTATGAGCATAGTGCTTGCTTTGACACTTGTTATCGGCCTTGCTGTTGATTTTTTGGTTGAATTTAAGTCTGAAACGATTTTTATGCAGATGAATATTTTTAGCTTTAAATTATTGTTTTTGTTACTTAGTATGCTTTGTGTATATATTGCTATTGCAGTCACTTTTAATTTTAAAGTGTTACCTATGCTTATAGGCAAAGATTATCCGTCAAATTATTTTAGGTGGTCTAAGTTTCGATATCTAGAAGTTTTCTTTTTATTTAACTTATGGTCTATGGGGGATCTACAATATTTCACCGTCGTAATAGTTAATTTCGCTTTGGTTGAGTTGATACACTTATATTTAGTTTATAAAAGTATCAATAATAAGCTTGAGTCTACTATATAAATTGGTAAGTTGAGGATAATAAGTCTTGTGGCGTTGGCATAATTCTTTCAATGCGAATAGTTCACTCTAACGCCACAGAAGTTCACCGATCCCTTGCGAAGTTGTCGAAATACGCAGATAGCTCTTAGTTGTTAGAGTGGGGCCGTGGCGACATCATGGATGATGGCGCAGGCTCGGGGGTACATGGATGTGCCATCTGAGCCGTTAGGCGATTTTTATTGGAGTATGAGGCAGGTAACTAATGCATGTACTTAGCTAGGGTGAGTGCTGCGTAGCAGCGTTTCGAACGAGAGCTAGGGATGGCGAACTGGCAGTTAGACATGGACGTTGTTCGGCAAGGGGAGATGCAAGAGGGGGATTGCTGTTGATCCCCTTCTTGCCCTGGTGTGGAATGGAATTCCACGACTTTGATTTTGATTTAAAAAATCAAACGAAGTTTGAATCAGCTTCTAAAACCGCATTAGCGTAATCCAAACCCCGATGGTTATTGCACCTAATAGCGAGAGGCAAGGATTGCCGAACTGGCTTTTGTGTATGGATAATCTGTTCAACCACGTTTATGTAACACCAAAAATGTATTTTTATAGGGCATAAGGATTTTAAAATTAGACAGTTAGCTGGTTGGTGAATTGGCCAACTGCATTAACCACTTTTTGTGCACCATCTTGAATCTCTGACATAACCTCACCCGATTGGGTTGAGAGTGTTAACCCCTGTTGCGCTTGTTGCTTACCTTGCTCAATCATATTGACTGCACTTTCGGTTAACATTTTATTTTTTGATACTACCTCTACAATTTCCTCTGTCGCTTTACTGGTACGTGAGGCAAGTTGTCTGACTTCATCTGCAACGACTGCAAAACCGCGTCCTTGTTCTCCTGCGCGAGCGGCTTCAATTGCTGCATTTAAGGCAAGAAGATTGGTTTGATCGGCGATGCCACTGATACTTTTTACTAGCTCACCAATCATTTGAGATTGCTTATCTAATGCTTCAATGCCTTTGGCTGCATCATTCATTTGCGTCGCTAATTTATTCATCATCACAACTGTTTCTTGTAGCACTAAGCTCCCTTTTTTTGCAAAAGCATCGGTTTGTTGGGATGTGCTATAGGCTATGTCAGCCGCTTCGGATACGGCCAGTTCTCTGTTGACTTGATCTGTGATAACAGTGGCAAATTTTACGACTTTGTAGAGTTCGTTGTAGCTATCAAAAATAGGATTATAAGAGGCTTCTAACCAAACGATACGGCCATAGCTATCCACACGTTTAAAGCGATTCGCGACAAATTGTCCCTTGCATAGCTGATCCCAAAAATGCTTGTATTCTATTGAGTTATATTCTTCTGGTTCGCAAAAAATTCTATGGTGTTTACCAACAATTTGATTCTTAGTGTATCCCATCGCATTTAAAAAGTTATCGTTAGCAGTAATGACTGTACCGTCTAAGTTAAACTCAATAACAGCGGTAGAGCGCTGTAATGCTTGGTTTAAATCTTCATGTTTTTTCGAGCTTTCAATAGTACGGGTTAGATCGTTTGCATAAATAGAAAAGTGTTTTAACTTGCCATTACTGTTTTTGACGGGCTGTAAAATGGCTCGTAACCAAGCTTCCTCACCATCGCCCTTAACAATTTGTAGTGCACCTACCCAATGTTCGCATTGCTTTATGGCATTGCACATTGCTTTATAATGACTTGTGTTTCGAGCTCGCGCTGGCACCATTTCCGTTAAGTGTTTGCCGATAGGTGAGTTTTTTTGAAATAACATGTCGTCAGTAAAATTAGCGTTGATTGCTATAATTTTTCCATCAGCATCTAGCGCTAATACTAACATCTCACTATCAAGGCTTTCCCTAACTTGCCGCATTGAAAATAACTCTTCTTTCAATTGTTCATGTTCAGCCTTTAATTTTTTGTTAAATATGATCATATTGATTTCCAAGAAGTCTTAAAACGTCATTTTTATGATGAGAAACTGAGTATAGTCGATAATTTTTTTTCTACTTATATGATGCAGTCTGCTAATTAGATCAAATTGTTATGCCGATAGCTTTATATATCGTCTTTAGCGTTGAACTAAGGCTATATCACTATAACGTTGTTGTGGAGTCATCATTTAGACTTACTGGTTGGTTTTTTTGAATACTGTGTTTGGATATTTTTTCTCAAGCAGGAAGGATGTTGGATTATTCATGATGTTGAATTTATTGGTTTATTTATTTAGGATTTAAGTGTGATTGGTGTCGGGTGTGTATATCACGGTTTATTGTGGGTTAGTTATTATTTCGGGTCTTAGTATGACTTATGAATATACCGTAATTATTCAGAAAATCACTTTGTGTGGTCTACATTTCGATATCTAGAGTTCTCCACCCACTTCACTAGTCGTTAATGGGTAGCGGCCATATTCCATTATCGGAATAATCCATTTCGCTTTGGTTGAGTTGATCCACTTGTCTTTAGTTTATAGAAGTATCAATAGTCATCTTGAGTCAACAATATAACTTGGTAAGTTGAGGACAATAAGAAGTGTGGAACTGGCATCACTCTTTCACTGCGAAAAGTTAACACTAATGCCGCAGACGTTCACGGACCCCCTTCTTGCCCTGATATGGAATGGTAGTCTACGACTTTGATTTTGATCTTGGTTTCAAAAATGAAGTTTGAGCTATTAGTGCATGTGATTTCGCAAGGCGCGTCTTGGCTGCTGCTGAACAGATAAGCAAGGAGGATAGGGGGCACATCCTCCTTGGTCTAAGTTTGATTTCCATAAGCAGAGCTTAGATTACTCCTTCAAAAATCTTCAGCGTTTCCCTTAACCTCCTACTTGATAATTCGCTACAGTCCAAAGCCACCGTCGATATCTATGTAGGCATTGCGTAGGCCAATACTGGCATCGGAGATGAGATAGTTAATCGCCGGGATAATATCTGCTGGCGTTAATACTCTGCCGACAGGGGTGGTGTTCAATGATTCAAAAAAGCCATTGATGGTAGCGTCATCCATGCCGGCTTTGGCTTGGATTTCGGTTGCGGTCACCCCGGGACGCACTGAGTTAATGCGTATGCCTCGGGCTGCAAGTTCAAGATTTAGCACTCTTGCGAAACCTTCAAATGCGGCTTTGCTGGCGCTATATACGCCAGCGGCAGAAAATGCTTTTTGCACTGCAACACTAGAGATAAATACCACGCTACTGGGGTTGTTTAAACAGGGTAATAAGGCCCGTAGGGTAAATACTGGGCCAGTAAAGTTAATCGCCATTGTGCTGTGAAAGTTATCGGCACTCATCTGCTCAAACGGTGCTGGGTAAAACACGCCAGCGTTTAAAATCAGGCCATCGAGTGTAATCTCATCCCTTGCTAACTGCGCAGCCATTTGCTGGATTTGCGCGATATTGGCGCTGTCACACAGCACTGGGATAACATTGCCGTCAAGTTGCTTTACGGCATGGTATAAGCGGCTTTGGTCGCGGCCTGTGATGATTAACTTCGCACCTTGTTGCAACAAAGCGTGCGCGGTCGCCAAGCCAATACCCGCAGTGGCGCCTGTGATTAAAATTGTTTTATTGTGAAGACTGGTTTGCATCTGTGTGCTCCTGATGAGTGATGAGTCCGTGGTGAGTCGTGAAGCTTGACGCAGAAAAGCATAACTCGGAGAATGGTTTCCAATAAGGTATGTAATAAGAAATGAATTGTTTCTTTACTGGAACCAATATGGCTATCGATACTTCGGCATTGCACCTGCAATTACCTAATTTATATATATTTCGTTGTGTCACTCAGTTAGGCAGTTTTCAAGCCGCTGCTGATGCGCTGCAGTTGCCTCGTTCGTCCGTTAGTAAGAAAATTGCCCAGCTTGAACATCAACTTGGGCTTAGGTTGTTGCAGCGCAGTACGCGCCAGCTCAATTTAACCGATTCGGGTACTGAGTTGCTGGCCATCACCGATTCACTAACAGAATTGCTTAGCAATACCGCTAAGCTCACCGAGCAAGCGCAAGCTAAACCCAGTGGGCGGGTAAAAATCAGTAGCTCAACCATCCTAGGTCAACGCTATCTGCTGCCTTTACTGCCTAAGCTGAAACAACTTTTTCCCGAGATAGTGATAGACATCAATCTTGATGATCGCGTGGTCGATTTAATTGAGCTAGGGATAGATATTGCGCTGCGGGTCGGTGAGTTGCCCGATTCTTCATTGGTCGCGCGCCGTATCGGCACGAAATCATGGGCCTGTTTTGCCAGTCCCGCCTACCTTAAGCAGGCCGCTAAACTTGAGGTGCCCAACGATTTAGCTGCGCACCAATGTTTAATCTTTCGTCATCAAAAGCTCGCCATGGATTGTTGGCACTTTCGTAGCCCAAATGGCGAAATTGAAACTCAACACATTGTGGCATCAAGCTCCACGGATGATGGCCGAACCTTAGTCGAACTTGCTTGTATGGGCATGGGGATCATTCGGGTCGACCCCATGTTAATTCAGCCAGAACTGAGAGCCAGCCAGCTAGTACCAGTGTTAGCCAAGTGGCAACACACAGATCCTGCGCCGATTCATTTAGTGTGTTTAGGAAAAGATGCGCGAAGCCGCGCCGTCAACGAAGTGTGGCAATATTTAAGTGAACACCTCAGTCAAGCACTCGCTGCCGTAGAAAGTGACACCAATCGTTCATCAGTTATGAGGCATAACACTTATCTGTTAGAGGTTGAATAGGCTTAATTTTTTCACTGCGAAAAGTTAGCTCTAATGCCACAGACGTTCACCGATCCCCTGCGAAGTTGCTGCGTAGCTTTCGGGGACGGGGCGAATGGAAATCGGTGATCTTAGTGCTTATGAGCGAGAGGCAGGGACAGCCGAACTGGAGGGCTTTACAGGGATGTAAAGTGGAGCCATCGGAAGCGTTAGTGATTTTCGAATAAGCACGAAACAAGTCTTTTATGTGATTGATTTTTTTAATGAAGCAATCCATAAAAGAGAAAAGATAGGACATGCATAACTCTTTCAATGCGAAAAGTTAACTCTAATGCCACAGAAGTTCACCGATCCCCTGCGAAGTTGCTGAAGGGCGTTGAAGACAATAGCGTGACGCAGACAGGACGTCTGCGTAGCTTTCGGGGGGAAGGGACGCCCCATCGGAAGCGTTAGCTATTTTCGAATAAGCACGAAGCCACTAATCAATGCATGTAACTTCGCTAGGGGCGTCTTGGAGAATCCAAGGAGGATAGGACGAGCAGTCCTCCTTGGTCGGGTGTGGGGTGAAGCCCCACGACCTTTCGGTCGCAAGACCGATTTTACACCGCGTTAGCGTAATAAAGATCCTGATTACTCAGGATCACTTCCTATTCAGGGTCATAATCCAACACTGGCGCCAGCCACTTCTCCGTCTCTGCGACAGTCATCCCTTTACGCTTGGCATAATCTTCCACTTGATCGCGGCCTATGTTACTCACGCCAAAGTAGCGCGATTTCGGGTGAGCGAAATACCAGCCCGATACTGCCGCTGTGGGGAACATGGCGTAGCTTTCGGTGATGTTCAAGTCGATAGTCTCATCGGGCTTGAGCAAGTCCCATAACAAGCCTTTTTCTGTGTGATCAGGGCATGCTGGGTAACCCGGTGCGGGGCGTATGCCTTTGTATTTCTCACGGATTAAGGCTTCGTTGCTTAACTGCTCGTCGGCCGCATAACCCCAAAATTCTTTACGCACCCGTTCGTGCATCCGCTCGGCAAAGGCTTCGGCCAAACGGTCGGCTAAGCACTTGAGCATGATGGCGCTGTAGTCGTCGTGGTTGGCTTCAAAACGTGCCACATGTTCGTCTATGCCATGGCCTGTGGTCACCGCAAAGCCGCCCATGTAATCGGCGACGCCTGAGTCTTTTGGCGCAACAAAGTCGGATAGGCAGAAGTTGTCGTTACCGACACGTTCAAGCTGCATCCGCAGGTGATGTGTGGTCATTTCGACTGTGGTACGCGACTCATCTGTGTAGAGCTCAATGTCGTCGTAATTGACGGTATTGGCTGGGAATAAGCCGATAACTGCTTTTGCCGTGAGCCACTTTTCTTCGATGATTTGTTTGAGCATGGCCTGACCATCGGCGAACAGCTTTTGCGCTTCTTCGCCGACGACTTTATCGGTGAGGATTTCGGGGTAATGGCCATGCAGTTCCCACGAGCGGAAAAACGGTGTCCAGTCGATACGCTCAACTAAATCTTCTAACGGATAATTATCAAATACTTGGCGCCCGAGCACGTTTGGCGTGAATGGGGTGTAGTTCGCCCAATCGTGTTGGCAGCGGTTATCGCGCGCCGCTTCGAGTGACACTATCTCTTTGCGCTTGGCTTGGGATAAACGCTTAGTGCGCATGTCGTCGTATTCGGCATAGGTTTCGTCTATGGTCGCTTGGCGAGTCTCGTTGTTGATGAGCTTACTCACCATAGGCACGGCGCGGGACGCATCGGCGATATAGATAGCGCCATGGGGATAATGGGGCGCAATCTTCACCGCTGTGTGGATTTTAGAGCAAGTGGCGCCGCCGATGATCGCCGGAATGGTTAAGCCTTCGCGGTGGAAGGTTTTCACGTTATGCACCATCTCGTCCAGACTTGGAGTGATGAGCCCCGACATGCCGATGATATCGATATTGTGTTCTTTCACGGCGTCGAGAATTCGCTCCACCGACACCATCACACCTAAATCGAATACCTCAAAACCGTTACAGGCGAGCACCACGCCGACGATATTTTTGCCGATATCATGCACGTCGCCTTTTACCGTCACCATCAAGATCTTGCCGTTAGATTGGCCTTCGACCTTTTCCAGCTCAATGTAGGGGTTTAAGTAAGCCACGGCTTTTTTCATTACTCGCGCCGATTTTACCACCTGCGGCAGGAACATCTTGCCCGAGCCGAACAAGTCGCCGACCACATTCATGCCATCCATCAAGGCGCCTTCAATCACATCCAGCGGACGTTTCGCTTCTTGGCGAGCGGCTTCGGTATCTTCATCGATAAATTCGGTAATGCCTTTGACGAGCGCATGGGATAAGCGTTGGCTCACTGGCCAGCTGCGCCATTCTAAATCTTCTTTCTTACCAACCTGTGCGCCATCACCGCGGAATTTCTCCGCGATTTCAAGTAACTGCTCGGTATTGCTTGAGCCTTCGACTGGGCAGGGCAAGTTAAGCACCACGTTTTCGACCCGTACTTTAAGCTCAGGATCGATATCGTCGTAAATGGCTAACTGGCCCGCGTTGACAATGCCCATGTCCATGCCGACTTTGATGGCGTGGTACAGGAATACCGCGTGAATCGCTTCGCGCACTGGGTTGTTACCGCGAAACGAGAACGACACGTTCGATACGCCGCCCGAAATCATTGCGTGGGGCAGGGTGGCTTTAATCGCTTTAATGGCATCAATAAAATCGACGGCATAGTTGTCGTGTTCATCGATACCTGTGGCGATGGCGAAAATGTTCGGGTCGAAGATGATGTCTTCTGGCGGAAAGCCGACCTTATCGACCAACACCCGATAGGCGCGGGTACAGATTTCGATTTTACGTGCCTTAGTATCGGCCTGACCTTGTTCGTCGAATGCCATGATAATGGCCGCCGCGCCGTAGCGTTTGACTAAGGTGGCTTGCTCAATAAACTTGGCTTCGCCTTCTTTAAGGGAAATTGAGTTAACTATGCCCTTGCCTTGAATACATTTTAGGCCAGCTTCGATCACTTCCCACTTAGAGGAGTCGATCATAATCGGCACGCGGCTGATGTCGGGCTCTGAGGCAATCAAGTTTAAAAACTTGTGCATGATCTCGGCGCCATCGAGCATGCCTTCGTCCATGTTGATGTCGATGATCTGCGCGCCGCTTTCGACTTGCTCGCGGGCCACATCGAGCGCTTGCTCAAACTTACCGTCTTTGATCAGCTTTAAAAACTTGGCCGAACCTGTGACGTTGGTGCGCTCACCCACGTTAACGAACAGGGATTGTGCATCGATAGTCAGCGGTTCCAAACCGGCTAAGCGGCAGGCGACGGGGATATCGGGTAACGCGCGCGGGTTATGTCTGTCGACCGCTTCGCGAATAACGCGGATATGTTCAGGCGTACTTCCACAGCACCCGCCGATAATATTGAGCATGCCTTCGCGCGCCCAATCTTCAATCACGTTCGCCATGTCCTCTGGGGTTTCATCGTAACCGCCAAACTCGTTCGGCAGGCCTGCATTTGGATGCGCCGACACATAACATTCGGCGATACGAGATAATTCTTCGACGTACGGGCGCAGCTCTTTTGGCCCAAGCGCACAGTTAAGGCCGATAGATAATGGCTTGATATGGCGCAGGGAATTATAAAAGGCTTCGGTGGTTTGACCCGTAAGGGTACGGCCTGAGGCATCGGTAATGGTGCCCGAAATCATGATTGGCAATCTGTCTTTAGAATGCTGACCAAATAAGTCATCAAATACCGATTCAATCGCAAACAGTGCGGCTTTGGCATTTAAGGTATCGAATATGGTCTCGACCATAATGATGTCTGCGCCGCCTTCAATCAGCGCCTTAGTGGATTCTCGGTAAGCGCTGACTAACTCATCGAAGCTGACGTTGCGATAGCCTGGGTCGTTCACATCAGGGCTAATCGAACACGTACGGTTAGTGGGGCCTAACACACCAGCGACGTAGCGCGGAATGCCTGTGGCAGCAAACACTTCATCACAGGCTTCACGGGCGAGGCGGGCGCCGGCTAAGTTAATTTCGGCGGACAGCGACTGCATGTCGTAGTCGGCCATGGCGATAGTAGTAGCATTAAAGGTGTTGGTTTCAATGATGTCGGCACCGGCGTTTAAGTAGTCGGTGTGAATCTGTTTGATGATGTGGGGTTGCGACAACACCAATAAATCGTTGTTGCCTTTGACGTCAGTGTGCCAATCTTTAAAGCGTTCGCCGCGATAGTCCTCTTCTTCGAGCTTGTGGTCTTGGATCATAGTGCCCATGGCACCGTCTAAGATTAGAATGCGCTCAGCAAGCTGTTTACGAATGTCTGCCAATATCTGGCCGGCTTTGGTAGAGGGTATCGTCATAAATAATTACCTTAAATACAGCTAAGTTAAGTCCAAGCATCGACCCTTGTTATGCTAAGTGCAGGGTAAAGCGTGTTGTGCAGTCCAGATATTGGCTCTCGTTATCGACCCTAGTGAGTGATCTAAATTAGCTAACTTAGTTAGGCTAAGTGCATTCCATTCTGCTCGGTCGATATTTGACTACTCGTTTTAGTTATTTATCGTTAGAGTTTAGTTTTGGACATTTAAACGTATAGACGTCCATAATACGCGACTTATGATTGTCAGGGCAAGGTCAAAATTGACTAACGACAATTGAGTCCTATCAGCACTTTTCACCCAGTTTAACGACTCTTTTTTTAGGATTAGTTGTAGAGCTAGTTGTAGGGCTAGAGCGTAATTGAGTATATAGGACGACGGGTCTAATGTGGGTTTTCAACAAAATTTGCCACGAGTGATAGACATAGGAATACGATGAAACAAGTTCGATTGTTATTGTTACGCCACGGCGAGTGTGAAGGCGGCGCCATTTTACGCGGCCGTGTGGATGTGCCTTTGAGCGAAAAGGGCTGGCAGCAAATGTCGGCAGCGGTTGAGGCGCAGGCAAGTACCTGCAGCGCGATTTACAGTTCGACTTCACGCCGCTGCGCCGAATTTGCCCAAGCCTTTGCCGCCGAATTGCATTCGACGGCGGCGCTGGTATCTGAGTCAAGGCCATTGCAGGCGCAGTTTTTGTCGGGTTTACAGGAAATTGATTTTGGTGATTGGGACGGTCGTCGGCTCGATGAGCTGTATCAGCAAGAGGGCGAAAGTTTAGCGGCCTATTGGCAAAACCCTTGGCAAACACCGCCGCCCAATGGGGAAACTATGGCCAGTTTCGAGTCGCGGGTGAATGGGGCCATTGACCAGATACTCGCCGCCGAGTTTGAACGATTGAGCGTCGACTCAGATAACGCCGAGCATGCAGTGGGCGCTAGCATGGGTACGGGCTTGAGTGCGGGCGAACTGGCTGCCAAAGTATGGGTCGTGACCCACGGCGGAGTGATCCGTCACTTAATGGCGCGCGCCCTTGGGGTTGAGCGGGCGGTGGGCTTTTACAGTCAACTCGATTTACCCGTGGCGGCCGTGGTGAGCATTAATGTGCTGCAAGATGAACACGGCGTTTGTTACTGGCGTTTAGATTGGCCGAGCGGACGCTGCGAGTGATCCGCGTAGCCCTAAGGTGAAGATTTTTCTTGTCTTACCAGCGTGATTGTCGATTGCCTATTAAGGTAAATATAGGATAATGCTTTTTCCTGACGTCCCCGACGCACACGGCCTTGCAAGGCTGGTGGCAGTGTATCGGATGACGTCACAGAAATAGGTGTTGGGAGTTTTGAGTGGTGCGAGGGTGTTCTGTGGCAGTTATGGCCGAGGCACGCTGAAAAGGCTTGAAATCAATCTCAACATAATAGGGAATTGGGGAGCTGCTTGTCAGTCAGCCCGAACTGTGCCCGCAACTGTGAGTGACTTTTTATATTGTTTTCAATAGAAAAGTGACGAGTCAGGAGACCTGCCTATTTCTGTTATCGCTGCGTGCAGCCTTAGTTCTCGAGCGGGTGACTCGAGGGAGCCGATGACAATGTGCACAACCTTTTTTAATTCAGGTTTGGACTCGCTAGGAGCACCACGTTGGTGAAACTCTCTGCCATCCAAACGAGCCATGCTTTGAATGACAGCGACACTCGCCCGTCAGCGAGCCAGACGGTCGCGCTCGATGTCAGCCAGTTAAGCTGGTGTATCGATGGCAAAACCATTCTTTCCAATATTAACTTTGCGCTGCCAACGGGGCAGATGCTGGGTTTGATTGGCCCTAACGGTGCGGGTAAGTCTAGCTTGCTACGCTGTTTGTATCGCTTTGTTCGCCCGACTCAGGGCAAAATTACCCTGTTTGATCAAGATATTGAGCGTTTATCGCCCAAGGCGTTTGCCTGCCGCGTCGCCGTAGTGCAGCAAGACACGCCGCATTATTTTGACCTAACCACAGAGCAATTGGTCAGCATGGGCTTAACGCCGCACAAGGGCATGTTCGATACCAATTCGAGCTGTGACGGCGAGCGCATTGCAAAGGCTCTAGAGAAAGTCGGCCTGAGTCATAAGATGCACCAACAGTACGAGCACTTATCCGGCGGTGAAAAGCAGCGTGCCTTGATCGCCCGCGCCATAGTGCAGCAGCCGCAACTGTTGATCCTTGACGAGCCAACCAACCACCTCGATGTGCGTTATCAAATTCAAATCCTCGAATTAGTGCGTAGCCTTGGCATCAGCGTGATTGCCTCTATTCACGATCTCAATTTAGCCAGCGCCCTGTGCGACAGTTTGTTGTTGATCCATAACGGTGAAGTCAGCGCTATGGGCACACCAACCGAGGTATTAACCGAGGCGCGAATTGGTGATGTGTTCGGCGTGTGCGCTCAGGTGTCGACCCATCCACAACATAAAAAGCCCTTAATCAGCTATTTTTATGGCTACCATGATTCGACGCACAGCATGGCTGATGCTTTGGCTGAGCGAGGCGAGGGCGGATGATTCAGGGAGTAAATAGCATTTCATCTCACATTTGGGGCGTATGGTGACACCTTTGACGAGACAACAACTGATGCTGGTCGCATTAGGCATAATCACTTTGATAACCCCCATTGCTGCCACGAGTTTTGGCGCGGCGAACATCAGTTTTATGGATGTTATCCAAGTGTTTATCAATAAAATGGCCAACCTCACTCAAGCCAATGGCATGACGGAGCGCATCGTGATGGAGCTCAGACTGCCGCGTATTTTATTGGCCTTTGTGGCGGGTGCGGGTTTGTCCTTGGCGGGCAGTGTGCTGCAAACCGTGACCCGCAATCCATTGGCCGACCCTTATCTGTTTGGCATTAGCTCAGGCGCGTCCTTTGGCGCTGTGGTGATGTTGACGTTATTCACGGGCTCTGGATTTTTTGAGAATGCGGGTATGGCGGCGAACTCGGGGATTTTTAGTGGTTCGAGCGCCTTGTCGGGTTTGCTCTGGTTTAGCTTGCCCTTCGGCGCTTTTATTGGCGCTAGTTTGTCGGTACTGATAGTGCTGGCCTTGTCTGGCCTTGGGCTCAATAGCCAAGTGGAGCGCATGTTGCTCTCAGGCGTGGCGACCTCCTTTATGTTTGGCGCGTTAACAAGTTTGTTGTTGTATTTCGCCAGTCCGCAGGCGACGGCTTCTGTGCTGTTTTGGAGTTTAGGCAGTTTCGCCAAGGCCAGTTGGTCCTTATTAGTACTGCCAACACTGGTGATTGGCGCGAGTTTGTTCATTATTTTAGGCATGAAGCGGCAGATCATGGCGTTGCAGGCGGGGGATGAAACGGCGCATACCTTAGGGGTGAATGTGCCTAAGTTGCGACTCAATATGCTGCTGCTCTGCTCCTTGATTACCGCGATTTTGGTCGCTACCTGCGGCGGGATTGGGTTTGTCGGTTTGATGATCCCCCACACAGTGCGCATGCTGTTTCCCGGTCGTCAGCCGATTCTATTAACGGCGCTGGTGGGCGGATTATTTATGGTGTGGATTGATGTGCTGGCGCGCTGTTTGTTGGGCAATCAAGAGTTGCCCGTGGGCATTATCACAGCGGCCATAGGTAGCATGTTCTTTTTGCTGATTTTGCGTAAACGCAGAGTCATGGCGTAAGCACCTAGTCAGAACGTAATCCTAGAGTCATCTAGCAAGCGCAGACTGGCGGGATAATCAGCATTTTTGTTGATATCTGCCCCGCGATTGGAAATGCAAAATTGGACATGTTAGTCATAGACGCAGGATGCGTTGTGGTTATTTAAGATAATAAGTGGAGTGTGGATGTCTCAGTCAGCCGTGTCTTTTCAAATCAGCCCTGTGAGTAAAGCGCAGGATCCGCTGATCCAGCAAAAAATTGATCTTAAGACTAAGCCGCCCGGCGCCTTAGGTCAGCTCGAATCCTTAGCCTTACAGATTGTCCGCGTGCAAGCGGCTGATTCACAACAAACGGATCAGCCACAAAATACTGTGCTGAAAATCGTTCATCCAACCATGTTAGTGTTTGCGGGTGATCATGGTATTGCCGCAGAAGGCGTGTCGATTGCCCCTAGCGAAGTGACGCGCCAAATGGTGCAAAACTTTGCCCATGGCGGCGCGGCGATTAACGTTTTTTGTCGGCAGGTGGGCTTTACGCTCGAAGTGATCGATTGCGGTATTTTAACGCCAGTCGAAGGGGTTGAAGGCATTATCGATCAGCGTCTTGGCGCGGGCACAGGGGCGATTCATTTAGAGCCCGCGATGGCGCTGGAAACCGTCGATAAAGGCTTTGCGATGGCGCGCGATTTGATTGAACGTCACCATCAAGCAGGTTGTAACTTAGTCGCCTTTGGCGAAATGGGCATAGGCAATACCTCGGCTGCGGCAGCCATTATGGCGGCGATCATGCAGCTTGATGTGATTGATTGTGTCGGCCGTGGCACGGGCATTAATAGCGAAACCTTAGAACGTAAATTGATGCTGATTGAGCTGGCGTTATTGCTGCATCAAAGTGCCTTAACTGGGCCCAAATCAGTGTTAGCTTGCCTAGGTGGCTTTGAAATTGTGCAGATGACGGGCGCTATGTTAGCGGCTGCTGAGCGCAAAATGCTGGTGGTCGTGGACGGTTTTATCGCTACTGCTGCGGCATTAGTCGCGGTGCAAATCGCCCCTAATGTGCGCGATTATTTGATTTTCGCCCACCAGTCAGACGAGCAAGGCCATCAGCGGATGTTAGAATTTTTGCAGGCTAAACCTTTATTATCACTCGGGCTGAGATTAGGTGAAGGTACGGGCGCAGCCTTGGCGTTGCCGCTTATTCAAGCCTCAGTAAATTTTTACAATCAAATGGCGAGTTTTAGTGATGCGGGGATTGAGGCTGTTGTATGATGTGCTCTGCTAAGTCGCTTATTTTACTTATTTAAAATAATAACTTTTTAGCCAACCGTTTTAATCTTAAACCTTGCAGCAAGTGTTAATTCACTAAGGATGCTTTATGTCAGAACGCGAAAGCTGGCACAAAGAGATAGATTTGTTTTTAGTTGCCATGGGCTATTTTACCCGCATTCCTATGCCTAAATGGGTCGAAGTCGATAGCGATAAGTTGAATAAGGCCAGCCGTTATTTCGGTCTCGTCGGTCTTTTGGTCGGCCTGTTAAGTGCCATTGTATTTTGGCTGACGCAGAACTGGCTCCCCGCCGGCGTCTCTGTGCTGTTAGCTATGTTGGTTGGCGTCTTGCTCACGGGCGGATTTCACGAGGATGGCCTAGCCGATACCTTCGACGGTTTTGGCGGTGGTTGGACGGCGGAAGACAAGCTACGGATCATGAAGGACTCGCGCCTTGGCAGTTATGGTGCACTGGCATTGATGTTGGCCCTGCTGCTGAAATGGCAGTTGCTCGTCGAGTTGGCACTGTACGATCCTGTGGTCGCGGGCTCGGCGCTTATCGTCGCACACACAGTCAGCCGCGTGGTATCAGCCAGTATCATCTTTAGTGAAAAATATGTCCGCGATGACGAGACCAGTAAGTCTAAGCCGCTATCGCAACATCAAGGCATTAATGAGCTGCTTATCCTGATCGCCAGCGGCGTATTAGTGTTGTTATTCCTCAAGGGGTTAGCGGCATTGTCATTGCTATTGGTGATGATAGGACTGCGCCGTTTGATCATAGTGATCTTTAGACGCCAGATTGGCGGTTACACGGGTGATACCTTAGGCGCGGCGCAGCAAATATCTGAAATTGTGTGTTATTTTGTATTGCTCGTTGTAGGTAACATACTGTGATCCACCTCGTCCTAGGTGGCGCCCGTAGCGGTAAGAGTCGCTACGGTGAAGCCTTAGTGCGCCAGTACACAGCGCTAGGCTTCGATGCCTGCTATGTGGCCACGGCGCAGGCGCTGGATGATGAAATGGCGACCCGTATCGCCAAACATCAAGCGGGACGAACGGACGATGGTATCGAATGGCAATTGTTTGAAGAGTCGCTCGCCCTTACGGCACTGTTAAAACGCTTAGCAAAACCTGGGCGAGTGATTTTAGTGGACTGTTTAACCCTTTGGTTAACCAATCAATTACTCGCTTCCAGCGCCAAGATTGATGATGAACCGGCGCCGACTGAGTGGCATGCGACAGACTTTATACCGTCTGCCAGTTCAACCTCTAACGATGAAGCTTTGGCGAGTTGGCAGGCAGAGAAAAGCGCTTTTGTGGATTCACTTGCCGAGCTCGAAGGTGTGGTGGTGTTGATCAGTAACGAAGTGGGCTCAGGTATTGTGCCCTTAGGTGAATTGAGCCGACAATTTGTTGATGAAGCGGGCTGGTTAAACCAAGCCGTTGCTGCTTTGGCTGACAATGTCACCTTAGTGGTCGCGGGTTTACCCTTGGCACTCAAACCACTGTAATCTAACTAAGTGATGTTGAGACTGAGCTTTATCTTTATCCCTGCAAACTAGAATAAGTTTTTTAACCCTATGTCCTCTCCAAACACAGACAACACAGGCTGTGCAAATGCACTCGATACCGCTGACGCTTTAGCTATTCATTCTGCTGCTAATCTTGCGGTGAATACGCCTGCGGTTAATTCTGTGGTGAATACGCCTGCTGTTAATTCGCTTCGGCGCGCAAAAGTCTTGATGGTGCAGGGCACAACGTCGGATGCGGGTAAGAGCACCTTAGTGGCGGGGATTTGTCGTTTGCTCGCCCGAGAGGGCGTAAAGGTTGCGCCCTTTAAGCCGCAAAATATGGCGCTCAATAGCGCTGTGACTATTGATGGCGGCGAGATCGGCCGCGCACAGGCGTTGCAAGCCGTGGCCTGTTATCTTGAGCCCCATACCGATTTTAATCCTATTCTGCTTAAACCTAGCTCGGACACGGGCGCGCAAATTATCGTTCACGGCAAAGCCCTGACGACGCTCGAAGCCTCGGCCTTTTTTGGGTCTAAATCTAAGGATTACAAGGCAATGGCACTCGCTGCTGTGCTGGAATCCTTCGAGCGATTAAGTGGCCAGTATCAAACCATAGTGGTGGAAGGCGCGGGCAGTCCGGCGGAGATCAATCTGCGCGAGGGCGATATTGCCAACATGGGATTTGCCGAAGCCGTAGATTGCCCTGTGATCATCATTGCCGATATCGATAAGGGCGGCGTATTTGCCCATTTGGTCGGGACGCTGGCGCTGTTATCTGAGTCTGAACAGGCGCGGGTAAAGGGCTTTGTGATCAATCGTTTCCGTGGCGATATTAGCCTGTTGCAATCTGGCCTCGATTGGCTTGAAGCTTATACGAACAAGCCTGTTTTAGGCGTGTTGCCTTATCTGCATGATTTGCATCTCGATGCCGAAGATGCGCTGATAAGCTCGCCGACTAAAGGCGCTAACAGCCGCTTTAAAGTGCGGGTATTAGTGTACCCAAGGATCAGTAATCACACGGATTTTGATCCGCTGCGGTTGCATCCCGATATCGATTTTGACTATGTGTCATTGCAAACCCAAGCTGCGAGTCACGCCACTCATTTGCCCGCCGCCGATGTATTGATCTTACCCGGCAGTAAGAATGTGCGCGCCGATTTGGCCTTTTTACGCCAGCAAGGTTGGGATAAGGATATCGCTACACATCTGCGTTACGGCGGGAAAGTGCTCGGCATTTGCGGCGGTTACCAAATGTTAGGCCAAAGCATTGCCGATCCCCTAGGGATTGAAGACAGTGCGGGCGATACCGAAGGACTTGGCTACTTACCATTGAGCACAGAACTGAAAGCCGATAAACAGTTACGGCGGGTGAGCGGTGAGCTAACGTTACTTGGGCAAACAGTTGCTGTGCAGGGCTATGAAATCCACTGCGGCGAATCACGTTATCTTATCCCTAGGCTTGAACAAGCGAATGCGCCCTTGCTGTTAATCCCAGAATCGACATTATTAACCGCGCCATCGATGAGTTTTGCCGATGGCCTGCAAA
The DNA here is from genome assembly GCF_052850535.1 of Shewanella sp. 1180_01. Lineage (NCBI taxonomy): Bacteria > Pseudomonadati > Pseudomonadota > Gammaproteobacteria > Alteromonadales > Shewanellaceae > Shewanella > Shewanella sp. 1180_01. The sequence continues at coordinate 76,520 of NZ_VXCT01000009.1, read as the reverse complement.
CTGATGATGGGCAAATCTTAGGTACTTATTTACACGGGCTGTTTGATAGCCCTGATGCCTGTCAGCTGATCCTGTGCTGGGCGGGATTAAACGATGCTAAGACCATAAATATCAATCAAATACGTGAGCAGCAACTTGAGCGTTTAGCCGATGTGTTAGCCGAGCATCTAGATATGCAAAAATTACAGACTATTTGGGATGCCGCAGTTCAGCGTTGAATTCGGCAAAGAATGGATATTGTGAGAGCGGCATTTAAACACTAACCATTTGCCGCAGTCTATTGAACCATTTATAAAAGCAGACATTTTTAGCAGCAGAGTGAAGAGAAGACCATGACAGCACAGAACGACAATGAACAAGCGCAAATCAAGGCCGAACGCCACAAGGCTCGCCAACAAAAAGTGAAAGCGGGTGTGGATGCTAAAATTGCCGCCGCCCAAGAAGAAAAGGGCATTTTGCTGGTATTAACCGGTAACGGCAAAGGTAAATCGACCTCAGGTTTTGGCACGGTGGCCCGCGCCGTCGGTCACGGTAAAAAAGCGGCAGTTGTGCAATTTATCAAAGGCACCTGGGAGTGCGGTGAGCGTAACTTACTCGAAGGCGCAGGGGTTGAATTCCATGTGATGGGCACAGGTTTTACCTGGGAAACCCAAGATAAAGAAAAGGATACCGCCGCCGCTGTGCTCGCTTGGGAAGCCGCTGAAAAGCTGCTGCAAGATGAGTCGATTGACTGCTTGATGCTGGATGAGCTGACCTACATGGTGAGCTATCACTATCTGGATGTGGAACGTGTGCTTAGCGCACTTAAAAATCGTCCACCGATGCAGCATGTGATTATTACGGGCCGTGCTTGCCACCGTGCCATCATCGAGCTTGCAGATACGGTCAGCGAAGTGCAGCCGCTGAAACACGCCTTCGAAGCGGGTATCAAGGCGCAGCAAGGTTTTGATTACTAATCGAACTTGGTAAAAGTCGGCGCATAAGCGACTATCTGTTATTGGCTGGCAGCTAGGCCTTTAGTCACTTACCGTTCAACGTTCAGTGTTCAAAGTGTTCTCAAGGATGATCCTATGAATAAGCGTATCGTGATTTGTGCCGATGGGACTTGGAATCGGCCCGAGAAAGATCTTAAGGTCGATTTCCCAACCAATGTGCTGCGCCTCGCGCGGGCGATCAGCCCCTTGGCCAGTGACGGCAAACCCCAGCAAGTGTTTTACGATTGGGGTGTTGGTTCCTATTACGATGAAGCCATGGGCGGCGCAACAGGGCGCGGTTTGCATAAAAACATCATGGATGGGTATCGCTACATAGTGCAAAACTATTCTCCCGGCGACGAGATTTACCTCTTTGGCTTTAGCCGTGGTGCTTACACTGTGCGTTGCCTGTGTGGCTTGATTAATAACTGCGGCATACTCAAACGCCCCGATGCGGCATTGATTCAGCAAGCCTTCGACCACTATAAAAAAAGCAGTGCGCCCTTTGCACCTGACGGCGAAAAATCCCTCGAATTTAGAGCTAGATACAGCCACGAATCGCGGGACATCAAGTTTGTTGGCGTGTGGGATACCGTTGGCGCTATGGGGATCCCTATCTCGTTTTTAGGCTTGTTCGAAGATAAAGATGAGTTTTACGACACTAAAATTGGCCGCAATGTGCGCGTTGCCCGCCATGCCTTAGCCATAGACGAACACCGCAGCGACTTTGAGCCCACCATCTGGCAACTGCGCGACAATATGGACATGCAACAGGTGTGGTTTGCCGGTGCCCATAGCAATATTGGCGGCAGTTATAAACCCGATAAAGACGGCGCATTGCTATCCGACAATGCGCTGCTGTGGATGATATCTGAGGCGCAGAAATTTGATTTAAGCTTAGAGCCACACTTAGCCGCGAGTGTGCACCCGAGTCCGTTAGCCACCTTGCATGATTCGAGGCGCAGCTTTTATCGGATAAAACAGGAATATTTACGGCCACTCGATCCTGCATTAGTCCCTGTGCTTTTGCATCATTCGGTCAAGGCCCGCTGGGATCAAGATCCTAAGTATCGCCCCAAGAATCTACAAACCTATATCGAACACTATGGCTGGCCAGAGCAGCTAGTTTAACTCTTTAAAAATTAAGGCATATCATGATTAAGCGCCACTTAGCTGGACTCGTTTTTGGGCTCAGCTTGTTTCTTCCCCACAGCGTGTTGGCCGATCCCGCTAAACGTATTATTGCGCTCTCGCCCCACGCGGTAGAAATGCTCTACGCCATAGGCGCGGGCGATGCCATAGTGGCCGCAACCGATTATGCGGATTATCCCGAGGCGGCCAAAAAAATCCCGCGCATTGGCGGTTACTATGGCATTCAAATGGAGCGGGTGATGGAGCTTAATCCCGATCTGATTGTGGTGTGGGATACGGGCAATAAAGCTGAAGATATCAATCAACTTAAGGCTCTGGGTTTTAACCTATATGGTAGCGATCCCAAAACTTTAGAAGGGGTTGCCAAGGAACTGGAAGAGCTTGGTAAATTAACCGGTCACGTTGAAGAGGCGAGCAAGGCCGCCGCCGCGTATCGCGCCGAACTTATCCGTTTACGGACTGATAATGCCAGTAAATCAGAGCCTAAAGTGTTTTATCAACTCTGGTCGACGCCCTTGATGACGGTTTCTAAAAACAGTTGGATCCAACAAATCATCAGTGTCTGTCATGGCCAAAATGTGTTTTACGATGCCGCCAGTGATTACCCGCAGGTGAGTTTAGAAAATGTGTTGCTGACCTTGCCCGAGGTGATTTTGCAGAGCCAAGAAGAAGGCAATGTTAAAGGTGTCGATTGGAGCCAATGGCCCGAAATTCCCGCCGTTAAAAATCAGCATATTTATCAACTCAATGCCGATTTATTACATCGCGCGACGCCCAGAGCCTTACTCGGCGTTCAAGCCTTATGTGATGCCTTGGATAAAGCGCGTTAAATAAAAACGCCTGACAGATTATTCCGTCAGGCGTTTAGTCAGATGTCGCTATTGTTTAAGGAGTTAGAAAGGTGCGTCTATATCGACCACATCAATCAGCTTGTGATTTACAAACTCTTTCAATCCTAAATCAATCAACTCGCGGCCATAACCTGAGCGGCGCACGCCACCAAAGGGCAAATCGGCCTTGACCATAGTCGGATGATTAACAAACATCATGCCAGTGGAAACCTGCTTAGCGACCGCCAGCCCGCGTTTAGTATCGGCGGTAAACACTGAGCCACCCAGTCCAAAGGGTGAGTCATTGGCGACGGCAATCGCTGCTTGCTCATCCTTCACTTTGTGGATACTGGACACAGGACCGAAGAATTCCCAATAGTAGGCGGGGTTATCTGGCGTCAGGTTTGTCAGTATTGTTGGCTGCACAAAGGCGCCTTGCTGCGGCACTTTTGGCCCCACTTCGGTCGCGGTTGCACCGTGTTTCACGGCATCACGGATTTTCTGCTTCAACTCATCGGCGGCGCCTTGGGAAGACAGCGGTGCCAGCGTGGTGGTGGGATCCATAGGATCGCCCGCTTTTAACGCTTCGATTCCTCTGATATAGCCTTGCATAAATTCATCGTAAATGGCTTCAACTAAGATCATCCGCTTAGATGAGGTGCAGACCTGACCCGCATTCCAATGACGACCAAATACAGCCCAGTCGATGGTTTTGGGGAGCTCGGCGTCTTCAAGTACGATAAAAGCATCAGCGCCACCCAGTTCGAGGGTGGACTTTTTCAGCGCCTTACCGGCCTGAGCCGCAATGTGCGATCCCGCATCTTCTGAGCCTGTGAGGGCGACCCCATGCACTTTGGGTGAGTTGATGATCTGCCCTATTTGTTCTCGGGTGGCGTACAGGTTTTGGAATGCGCCTGCGGGTAATCCGGCATCGCGCATTAGACCTTCAAATGCGGCGGCGCACTGGGGCACGTTGGATGCATGTTTGAGTAGTAAGGTATTTCCGGCAGCAAGCTGGGGCGCGAGAATGCGAGCAATTTGATAGTAGGGGAAGTTCCAAGGTTCGATGGCCAGCAATACGCCCAGCGGCTCGTTAACCAGTATCGCCTCACCTTCGGCGGGATCGGCAACGGGCAGTTTTTGTGGGGCTAACAATCGCTCGGCATGTTCGGCGTAGTATTCGAAAATTTGCGCCGACAGTTCGACTTCAACCTCAGCTTCTGCGGTAACTTTGCCCATTTCTAAGGTCAGCAATTTAGCGTAAGCGGGCTTGCTGTCTCTGAGGATGTGAGCGGCTTTAGTGAGTACGGCGGCCTTGTCGGCAAAAGGCGTGGTTCGCCAACTTAAAAATGCCTGATGGGCGGATTCTATCGCCTGCGTGACTTCGTTATCTGTTGCATTTGGAAATTCTTTAACTAGCTCTCCCGTAAAGGGATTGATCGTTGCATAAGCCATATGTTCCTCCAAGCGTTCAACGAATAGAGAGTAAATGCCAACTCTTGGCATCGAGGGTGGAAATATCGTGTCCGTTGTTATCTCCCTTGCCATCTTGCTGACCATAGAGGTGAGGCAAGGGGTTGATTGATGAGCTTTAAACTCGCGCAGTGGCAGGCTGTGTTTTAGCCGCGTCCGTTAACTTTGATAAAAATATCAAAGGGATGATGGGCGCCTGCCAGAGGCGTTTTTAACTGTTTTAAACCGCAAGCTTTTTATAACGTTCAGCCATGGCATTGGCGGCGATCATGGCTTGATAGACATCGTCGGCAGTTAACTGCATCGGCATATTGCCCATAGTGTCGCCCTCTGCGCAGGCAATCTCAGCCACTTTGCGCCACTCTGCTTCGACAAAGGTTTTTAGCCCCAAATCGGCGAGCGTGAGCGGCAGTCCCGCGGTTTTGATGATGTGAATGACGTTATCGATTTCGGCTTTGGGGGCATTTTCGAGTACTAGCTGGGTGAGCAAGCCAAACACCACTTTCTCGCCGTGCTGGGCTTTATGTAGGTCAGCTACCGCCGACATACCGTTGTTCACAGCATGGGCTGCGGCTAATCCGCCGGCTTCGGCCCCGACACCACTGAGATAAATCGTCGCTTCAATGATTTGCTCAAGTGCGGGAGTGACTATCTTGTTTCTCACCGCATCCATAGCGGCTTCAACATTTTTAGTCAGTAATTGATAGCAAAGTTGCGCTAATCCCAGCCCAGTGCGGGAAGGTTTTTTCAATACGAGATTGACGCCATCGGACTGATAACAGGCGCGGGCTTCAAAGTAAGTGGCCAGTGCATCGCCTATGCCTGCCGCAAAAAATCGGGCCGGAGCCGCGGCGATAATGGCTGTGTCGGCAACAACAGCATCAGGATTTTGTGGCAGAAACAGATAGCGTTCAAACTCACCGGTTTCGGAATAGATCACGGCAAGTGCCGTACATGGTGCATCGGTTGAAGCAATGGTTGGGTAGAGCACCACTGGCCGTTTTTGATAGAAGGCGACGGCTTTGGCGGCATCTAAGGTTTTACCCCCACCAACTCCAACAATTACATTGGTATGATGCTGTTCTGCCAGTGCACCTAAGCGCTTTATTTCTGCTTCGCTGCACTCATAGTTGAATTTTTCGAGATGGCTGCTGATCCCATTTTGATCCAGCCCTGCGACCGCTTCATTCTCAACTCGGCTGAGGATAAATTCATCGCAGATGATAAAAGCATTGTCACCAAAGTCCTTAACATAATCATGCAATTGAGCTAATAAGCCCTTGCCGATAATGAATTTTTTAGGGGAAGTGACGGTACGCGGAACGACAGTGCTCATAGAGCCTCCTTTGCACTTATGACGGTTATCCTTTCATGCTTACCCTAGCATACGCTTAATTTATCGTCACAGCATGAGTGGTGGTAATGTTTTTATTATGCAGCGTAAATTACTACTTTAGTGCTTAATTGTTAGATTAAAAATGTGGTTTATTATTTTATTGGTCGAGTTAAATACTTGTCTGTTTCTTTCTGGTTTTTTCTGGTTTAAGGCAGCGGCGAGGGCTCAGAGAGCGAGGCGAACTCAGTTGGTGAAGAGATGTAAGACTGAGCGGGCGAACAGATTTAAGATTGAGCAGGTGAGCGATGTAAGACATCTAATCAAGTGATGAAGCTAAAACTGGATTGTGGGAATAGCGGAAACGCCTGCTGTGGAAACACTGCATAGTCATTAATTTAATGGGAATTTATTACCTCAAACCCGCCCTAAGCCTTGCTCGCTGTTCATGCTTTATGTGATGCTCTCTACTGTCGTTAATTTGTGTCCTCGCTAGATGAAATCGTTAGTTGAGATAAAAGATATGTAATCAAGGAGTGAAGATGACAGAGCTGAATGCGTTAGGGCAAGAAGCCAGTAAAGGCACGTTAATATTCCTCTGTGGCAAAATGGGCGCAGGTAAATCCACCTTATCGCGACAACTTGCCGAGGCCGAAAACCGCGTTTTAATCTCAGAAGACGAATGGCTGGCGGCGCTGTATGCCGATGAAATTAATGATTTTGATACTTACCTGAAGTATTCCGCTCGTCTTAAGCCCTTGCTTAAAAAGCATGTGCAGGAACTGCTCTGTTCGGGTGTATCTGTGGTGATGGACTTTCCCGCGAATACGGTGAATCAGCGCCTGTGGTTTCGTAGCATTTTTACCGATTGTGGCGCCGCCCATAAGTTGATGCATCTGAATCACAGCGATGCGCTTTGTTTGAGCCAACTCGATAAACGCAGACAAAGCCACCCTGAGCGCGCTATGTTCGATACCGAGGCGATGTTCTGGCATGTGAGCGGTTATTTTCAGCCGCCGACTCTGGATGAAGGCTTTGATCTTGAGGTGATTTAGAGCTAAGTTATTGAAAAATTGATTGAAAGCCAAGCGATTGAAAGCTTAGTGACTGAAGCTTAGTTACAGAATAAAAACAATAGGGAATATCATGTATCAAGTGCTTGAAGACGTTGCCTCAGCCAATGATTTTATCCGTTTACGGCAGATTTCGGGGTTAAGTCCTCGGCCATTGGCGGGCGCTATTAAGGCCTTACCTAGGAGTTTATATGGCGTGCAGATAAAGCTTGCCGATCAAACTGTGGGTATGGGGCGTGTGGTTGGGGACGGCGCGCTGAACTTTGAAATTGTTGATATTGCGGTCGATCCTGAACACCAAGGCAAAGGTTTAGGACGGCTGATTATGCAGCACATTATGGCCTATCTTGACCGTGAAGCTTTTGAGGGTGCGTATATTACCCTGATGGCCGATGTGCCTGAACTCTATGAAAAATTTGGCTTTAAATTCAGCAGCCCCGCAAGTGAAGGCATGTACATAGTAAAATAACGCTGTTAACCCATACACTTTTAACTAAAATTCTCGTAGCGGCACTCGCAACAGGACTCGTCGCTGTAGAGCTTAAATAGCAGTACTCGCAGTCGCAGAGCTAAAACAGTAGAGCTTGAATAACAGAACTCGAACAACAATCAAAGGAAGCTTAATCTATGAATACTTTACTTATTTGCCTATTTGTCGCCATGTTATTGCCGTATCTGGCGAAAGGTCCCGTTGCTTGGGCGATGGCCAAGGCGGGCGGTTATGACAATAATCATCCCCGTGCCCAGCAAGCACAGTTAACCGGTTTTGGTGCTCGCGCCTTGGCAGGGCATCAAAATGCCTTCGAGTCCCTGTTAGTGTTTGGTCTGGCGGTATTAGTGGTTATCGCGACGGGTAAAGTAAACCCCACCACTGAGTGGCTGGCAATTACCCATGTCGCCGCCCGCTTCGTGTACCACATCTTATACCTTGCCAATAAAGGCACCCTACGATCCCTCTCATGGTTTGTCGCCATCTTCAGCGCCTTCGGGATTTTCTTTCAGGCTTTTTAACGATTGATATTAAAGGACTTGGGCGAGCTTTTTAATATTTTCCCGCAGCTCATCGGGCGTATGAGCTGCATAACCCAGTAAGATCGCTTGCCTTGGATAGGGCGCTTGGCAATACCGAGACAAAGGCTGCGCCCCTAAACTGAGTTGGCGGCATTTGTTGATCACTTCGTCTTCGGTTATGTCGCCTTTTAGCCAACACACGAGGTGAATACCTGAATCTGAGGTCTGAACTGACAATTTGTCGGGCAGATACTGCTCAATTGCAGTGATTAACGCCGTTTGGCGCGCTAAGCAGGCTTTTCGAACTCGCCGAACATGCCGCGCGTAATGTCCCTCTGCGATAAACAGCGCCAATGTGGCTTGTTCTAGGTAAGCCGTATGCGAGTCGGCGTAATGTTTGGCAAGGTTAAACGCGTCCACCAGTTTAGGCGGAACGACGAGAAAGCCGAGTCGTAGCTCTGGTAATAACATCTTGGAAAAGGTGCCTGCGTAGATCACCCGCTGTTGTTTATCGAGTCCCTGCAATGCCTGTATTGGGCGGGCGCTATAACGAAACTCGCTATTATAGTCATCTTCTAAAATCCATTTATTTTGCTCAGCGGCCCAATCGAGTAAGGCTAATCGCCGTGGCAGACTCAGGGTTCCGCCGAGGGGGAACTGATGTGAAGGTGCGGTAAAAGCCAGTTTCACCGAGGGCCATTGCTGTATCGCCTCGGCTATCTTTGTGCCTTCATCATCAAGGCTAACTGGGCGGACTTGCAGATTTTGCGAGAGAAAAGCGCCTAAGGCGCCGTCGTATCCGGGTTCATCGAGCCAGACTTCATCTCCCTGTTGTAGCAGTACCTGTGCGGTGAGATTAATGGCTTGCTGAGTGCCATTGACTATGATGATTTGCTCGGGCGTGCAATTTAGCCCTCGGGTTGAACGGGCATAGTCACTGATCGCTTCGCGTAATGGTAAATGCCCAGCACTATGGCTATGTTTCCCCTGCGTTTTGCGCGATTGTCGCCAGACTCTACCTAACAGGCGGCCCCAAAGTTGGTGCGGGAAAAGATCAACACATCCCACGCCAATGTTGAACATGCTGTGGCGGGTATTTCCTTTGTCCCTCAGTCGCGCCATCTCCAGCAACTGTGGATTGAGTTCCAATCCAGAATCAAAGGCTTGAACGCTGACATCACTGCGGTTTGGGATATCGATCAGTTCGTCGGGAATCGTATCAGACACATAGGTGCCCGAACCTGGCTTAGTCAGCAGGTAGCCTTCATCAATTAGGCGATCAAACCCTTGCAGTACTGAGTTTCGCGAAATCTGCATGGTTTCCGATAAGGCTCTGCTGGAGGGCAGCTTCATTCTAGGATGCAAGCGTCCATCGAGAATGGCCTCTCTAAAGGCATGGTAAAGCTGGTCTTTGAGGATGCCATCTTTGAGTTGCAAGTGAGGGAAGTTGGATTGTGATTTTTTCATAAGCCAAACTGGTACTGTAAAAAATACAAAAAGTGTACCTTATGTGGTACCGCAATTGAATCTAGAATCCGGTTTCAGCAAATCTGATGACTATATTCATTTCCAAGGAGCGAGCCTATGTCCAACCCACCACCAACCGTAACCATTGAACAGGTTAAAGAAACAGACTTTTCACTCTGGTTACCACACTGGCGTGATTACCAGACCTTTTACAAAGTGGCACTTTCGGAGGCGATCACCCAAACCACTTGGCATCGGTTTTTTGATCGTCAAGAACCGCTTTATTGCGCCGTTGCGAGGGAGGGCGAAAACCTGCTTGGCTTTGTGCACTTTGTATTTCATCGTTCCACTTGGGCGGAAACTGAGTATTGCTACCTTGAAGATCTGTTTGTCGCCCCAGCGGCGAGGGGCAAGCTTGTCGGTAAGCAACTGATTGAGTTTGTTCAGCAAGCGGCGAATGAGCGAGACTGTGCACGCTTGTATTGGCATACACATGAGACGAATCACACAGCGCAAAAACTCTATGATTGGATTGGCCAAAAGTCGGGCATGATTGAGTATCAAATGCCACTCTAGCTGCCGCGGCATCTATTATCTGCCACTACAATGTGCTAACAAGTGAATCCTAATCCTAATCCTAATCCTAATGCTAAAGGCTTTCAGCATTAGGATTAGATCTCTATGACTTTGGGTTGTCTTTCAATACCTTTTCTATCGCCTTAAATTCCATGTTGTGGAGGGCGTTATCATCCGCTTTATTGAAACTGGAATAAGTTGATGTATTTCAACTATAAAAATCAAAGTCGTGGGGCTTCACCCCACACCCGACCAAGGAGGACTGCTCGTCCTATCCTCCTTGGATGCTCCATGACGCCCCCAACGGAGTTGAAAGCCCCTTGTGCTCATTGGCAAATTTGCTATCGCTTCCGAAGGATGCGTCCCTGCACCTGCGAAAGCTAGCCAGCCATCCATGGCTGGACTCACGCAATTTGCCTATTCGCCCTGCGGCAACTCCGAGGGGATGGTGTATTCCTTTGACTCTGGTGTTATTGGTAAATCATTAAGGCATTAAAGCTCTATAAGTCCAGTTTATTAATTTAGATAGTTGCAAAATATTAGTTAGCTAGAATTACCACTTCTGTTCAAACAGTGAATAATTTTTAATATGTTTTGTTTGATATTCAAGCTCAGGAAATAAAGTTGCTTCGTATATTCCGCAATATTTAAGTTCATTTAATATATCTTCCTTGAACTTAGCTGGGATAATGAAGGAACGTGAAAATTTATCAAATTCATCGTTAACTTTAACATATTGTTGGTTATACAATATTTTACCTGTATGGCAGGTAAAGCAACCTTGCTGTGTGACTAATCTTTTGTTAAGGCGTTTTGGTGTGTACATGAATCCAGCATGTTTTATTAAACGGCCTGTTCCACTGCCTTCGGTGTTAAAACTTAAATTAACTCCTTTATTCGATAATGGACCGTGATACTTTCTCTCTAATGCTAAAAAATCATCAAAACGTAATTCATTAAATAAAATCTGGTCATTTAAAAATTTAAGATGATCTTCGCGGATGGAAGATGCTGCCTGTTCAAAAATATTGTTAAAGTCATCTGCATCGTTATATTCTATTAATTTTGTTAGAAATATTTTGCCAAAATCAAAGTTGTAATAATCGAAATCAAATATATCGTCTACAAAATCGGGTAAAAAAAATATTTTACCATCAAGGTCATTTTCTGTTGAGCACGCAAAATAAAGAGCAACTAATACATTTTCCGTCCAATCAAGAAGCCTTGTAGGTAACCCATAATGCTGGGCATAAGTGAGAAGTTCCAAAACATCAGTATGACGTTCTCTTGCTTCTGGATGCATCCTTACGAACTCATCGATAAGCATGTTTTCATTATAGTATTTGCCGTCTATTGGCCTAAATAAACTAGGTACAAGATTGTGGCGTGCGTTAGATTGACCCCTAAACCACCATTTCTTAGAGTTATGTGAAGTTTCTGTCTTTGCTAATTTAATGGCATCAGCCACACACGCTATTACTTGCTGGTTTTTTGTATCCGAGTTCGACAATTTGTAACTCCTAAACTTGGCTATTTAATAAGAAATACGATGAGTTTACTCATAGAACTCGACAACCGAGCTTTGCAAAAAGATGGTTCTGGTGCAACTTCTTTTAATTATTAAGATGAGTTGTCACTATCTTGAACTACAGGAATACGCAATTCCTTGCGAAGTTGTCGAAATACGCAGATAAAAATGCCGTGGCGACATCATGGATGATGGCGCAGGCTCGGGGGCACATGGATGTACCATCTGAGCAGTTAGGTGACTTTTACTGGGCGTATGATACTGGTTACTAAGGTGTTTACGGAGATATGAGTCATTTAGCTACTGACATACTTAAGTGTTGGCGAAATTAATCACTTGCATGTAAGTGACCGTTGGCGGCATGGATGCCGTCGTCGAGCCCTCAGGGACGAGTTTATGGCGTGTCACTGGAATGAAAGTGATTAATTCTATGCATAAAAGATAAAGCACTAATCACTCATAAAGAGGGGATTGCTGTTAATTCTCTCTTGGTCGACTCTTGATTAACAAATCAGGGGTGAAGCCCCACGACGTTGACTTTTCTTGATAAAAATACTGATAGATGAAACCAATCAATTGGTTGCAAAACTCCACATGGCTTGAATCAACCCATCATTAACTTCAAACACCACCATCACCTCAAAGGGTTCATCTCTAATCCCGCTGATGCGTTCGTGATCGACGACTTTATTGCCCACCGCCATACGGCTGACTATTTCGGCATGGAGATTGGGCAGGTTAAAGCGTTCATTCTGATAGAAGTCACTAAAAGCGGCTTTACCTTGGATGACGGGCGCTGTTGCGGGTGGACGATAGATGCACACATCATCACTGAACTGGGCGACAAAAGTAGCGAGATCGCGCTGGTTGTAGGCTTCAAGCTGGGCTTGCACTAAGGCTTCGGGTGTCGCTATTTTTGCGGTTAAATTGCTCAAGGATGATTCCTTACTGAAATGAATTAGCTCGAAATACATTACTGTGTAGGGAGGGAAAGATCGCTTGCCGTCGCGCTCACTCTCATCGCCATGACTACTTTCTTTCCCTCTAGTATTTTCTCAGTTAAGTATACTATTCCAACAGCTTAAGCTGTGTTTGTCCCCATTGGGTGGCGAAAGGCATCGCCTCCTGCGGACTCAGGACAAACTCCTGTTCGCATCCATCGCCGCGGGGTGTTTCCCAGAATTTGATGGTCTTTGCCTCAAGGGTGAGCTGATAATATCCCGAGCCGTCTGATGAGGGGCATTCAGGATCTAACTCTTTACCTGCAAACAATTTTTCCCTTAATGCTTGGGGTAAAGGATGGCTCATACCATCGAGCATGCTTTGCGGTTTGGTGTCGGCGAAAAACCATTGCCACGGGTGGAAAGGTTTGCCATCGCTAAGGGAGAAGCTGACAAATTCTTGGCTGATGCCATTAGCGCCATAACCTGCGGCCCAGCGATATAGGCGCACACTGAGCCAATGCTGATTAATAAAAATCGGCTCGGCAAAGGTTTCGTCAGTCACAAAACTGCCCATTTGTGCCAGCATTCTGCGGCGAGTGTCAAAGGTTTGTGCTAGCTGGGCTTCATCGGTGAGCTTATGTTCAAGCCATTGATTAATTGCCAAAATCCCCGTTTGTGGGCCTTTAAATTCGATCCCTACTTCTGTGCCAAATGTCAGCGGGCGATACTCAATATTCTCATAGTTTTGCCACTTCCCTCGGCTGAGTTTTGGCGTGGTTTCTAGTGGCAGGTTATAGGCATCGGCGCCGCAATCTTCTATATCATCTGGGCTGGTTTCTCGCTCAAGTTGCACGGGTAACGATTTACTCGCGCTATCTTTAAACCAATGGCTGCTCAGTTTTTGTGGCGTGACAGTATCAAACTGCCAGTTTCCCGTGTTGCCTTCTTCTTTCCACAGTTCATCTTGCTGCTCGAGCCTTATCGGCGTTAAGTAGCGTTGATAGTAATAACTGCCTGTTCCATATTGATTAAAGCAGACTCTGACTTTGCTTTTGCCTAATTGTCCCTGCCAGATCCCCGTCAGTTCATTGGCCGCAAAGGAATGTAATGGGAGCGTAGAAGCAAGCAATAGGCTTGAAGATAAAACCGAGAATAACATCCTTGTGGGCATACTGATTTTCTCTTAAAAGGTCATAGGTTAGGGCTGTATTTTAAGCGAGAGACACTAGCCGATTGTGGTCTAAAAATCAAAATGAATCTGGGGCATAAAAAAGTCGCCCGTAGGCGACTTGATGTTAAAGACTTAAGGCTTACTCAACCTGCCAATCAATGGCTTCGCCTGCACGAATCGGCACTACGTTAGTGTCGCCCAGCGGGTAAGTTGCAGGGACATTCCATGGTTTTTTCACTAGCGTGATCGTGTCGGCGTTACGTGGCAGATTGTAAAAATCTGGGCCATTGAAGCTTGCAAATGCTTCGAGTTTATCTAGCGCATTCACCGATTCGAAGGCTTCGGCATATAGCTCAATTGCGGCATGGGCCGTGTACGAACCCGCACAGCCACATGCGGCTTCTTTCTTATCTTTAGCGTGGGGCGCCGAATCTGTGCCTAAGAAGAACTTCTTGCTACCGCTTGCTGCAGCGGCCAATAACGCCTGCTGGTGGGTATTGCGTTTTAAAATCGGTAGGCAGTAAAAATGTGGGCGAATACCGCCAGCCAGCATGTGGTTGCGGTTATACAGCAAATGGTGGGCTGTAATAGTCGCGGCCACATTATCAGAGGCTTGGGTGACAAAATCGACCGCATCTTTAGTGGTGATATGTTCAAGCACGATTTTAAGTTCTGGGAAATCGGCAACGATTTTGCTGAGGATATTTTCGATAAAGACGCGCTCGCGGTCGAAAATATCAATCGATGAATCCGTGACTTCACCGTGCACTAAAAACAACATACCGACTTCTTGCATGGCTTCGAGGGCTGGGTAGATGTTCTTCAAATCGGTTACGCCTGAATCCGAGTTGGTCGTCGCGCCCGCAGGGTAGAGTTTCGCGGCGACAATTTTACCCGAAGCTTTGGCTTTACGGATTTCATCTGGGCTGGTTTTGTCAGTTAAATACAACACCATCAAAGGTTCGAATTGTGAGCCCGCTGGCACCTGCGCTTTAATGCGGTCGTAATAAGTCAGTGCGGTTTCGGTATCGATAGCGGGCGGCACTAAGTTTGGCATCACGATAGCGCGGCCCATATAGCGGCTGATGTCGCGCACGGTCTCTTTAAGCTGGGCGCCGTCTCTTAAATGAATATGCCAGTCGTCTGGGCGAGTGATTGTTATTGTGGTCATAGGGTTTGGTCTTTTGATCGTTTTTGCTGCGAGGGTGGCAGGATCTTATGTGGCAAGGATTTTACTGTAAAGGGAAACTCGGTAGTTTCGGCCAATAAATCTGTTAGGACATGTAATTGAAACGCTTAGCTGCATGGCTCGCGCTATTTCGCTGTTTTTAGCATCGGACACTTTTGATTAATCTGCTGCGGACACTTTTCGATTTAACCCCCTGTGTCCGCGGACACTTTTATCAACAAACCAAAGTTAACGTTATGAATAATAGTGTGTTTACTGATTTGGCATAGGCTTTGCTATCTCTGTGGTATAGATTTCCAATAGTGTCCGTTGATTGCGCTCCGGCACTGATGATTCCGACAGGGAAGCGAGTAAAGCCATGATTAAAGATACTAGCGGCCAAGATACTGTACTTGTGCCATCGACCACTAAACGTCTTAAGTTACCTCTGTTGATCGGCGGTTGCGCCTTATTAGTCAGCGCCTTAGTGTGGGCGAGCTTGGGCACAGATAGCGTGAGCAAATCCTTAAGCCGCAGCGACATCACTACCGCAACACTCTTTGTTGGAACGTTAACCCGTGATGTTGCGACCACAGGTAAAATTGTGGCGGCGAATGCGCCTATTTTGTATAGCACAGAGGAAGGCACAGTCACTCTGCTGAGTAACCCAGGCGATAGCGTCAATAAAGGCGATGTGGTTGCCAAACTCGATAGCCCAAGATTATCCAATCAGTTAGATCAGGCTAAGTCGATTTTGGCGGGAATGCAGAGTGCGTTAGAGCGCGCCAAGTTGGACGCTAGACGCGGTCAACTGCAAGTGAATCAAACCTTAGACATGGCCGCGGTTGACCTAGAAGCCGCCAACAGAGAACGTCGCCGGGGTGAGTTGTTAATTAAAAATAAGCTGATCAGCGAAATCGATTACGAAAAAGGCAAAGACGAATTGCACAAGGCTAAGCTCAAGTTTGCCCATGCTGAGCAGGAAGTCGCGCTAACAAAAGACACCCTAACCTTTGAAGTTAAAAACAAAGCCTTAGAAGTCGAGCGCCAAACCCTAGCCGTGCACGAACTCGAACGCCAAGTTGAGGCCTTGAATATCAAAGCCCCCGTAGGCGGCATTATCGGCAACTGGATCACAGAGCAGAAAACCCGCCTTAGCGCTAACCAACCGATTCTAACCGTTGTGGATTTAAGCGCCTATGAGGCCGAACTTGCGGTGCCAGAGTCCTACGCCGACGATCTGGGTTTAGGGATGGAAGTTGAGCTCAGTTTCGGCAGCGTGAAGTTAATGGGCAAGTTATCGTCCATCTCCCCCGAAGTACGTAACCGTGAAGTGACCGCAAGAGTGCAGTTCGTTCAAGATAACAGCTTGAAACTGCGTCAGAACCAACGTATCTCCGCCCGAGTCTTGTTAGAGCACAGACCCGATGTGTTGATGGTGAAACGCGGCGCCTTTATGACCAGCGGCGGTGGCGATGTGGTGTACCAAATTGAGGGCGATCTAGCCAGCCGCCGCGCGATCAAACTCGGCAGTACAAGCCTGAGCCAAGTCGAAGTGCTGGATGGCGGCAAAGCCGGAGACGAGTGGGTGATATCCAGTGTCGAGCCCTTTAATCACACCGAACAGGTCAGGATTCATTGATGACCGATATTCGTAAATTACTAAATAACCAATCTGATGAATTTAACAGCGCAGTGATCAAGGTGAATGACGAAACCTGCTGCGACATGGACAAGAATAGGAGCCGAATATGCGTGATACACAATTTGATTTCAGCATGTTGATGTCATCAAAAATGTTTGGCGTGTTGGCCTTACTGCTACTGGTGGTCGCGGTGGAGTTGAGTATCGGTGAAGCCAATAGCTGGTTTTTCCTTGGACTGAATGCGCTGGAATGGACCAATCCTTTGGATGAGGTTCGCCAAGTGGGTGAGGTTTCGGTCGAAAGTGCCGACCTTATATTGGGCGTTTTTGTGTGGCTTGTAGAGTCTGTCGTTGAGCCATTTTTCGGCTGATGACGCTGCCATGCATCGAGTCGTTTAGATGCAGCGTAAAATTGATTTGATTATTTTAAGGAAATTAACATGTTATCAATGAAGAGTGTGAGCAAGGTTTTTAAAACGGATTTAGTGGAAACCCACGCCCTGCGCGATTTTAACCTCGAAGTGAATGAAGGCGAGTTTGTCGCGGTCACGGGTCCTTCTGGCTCAGGTAAAACGACCTTTTTAAATATCGCGGGTTTGCTCGAAGGTTTTACCCACGGTGACTATTTTCTCGATGGCATTAACGTGTCTAACCTGAGCGATAACAAGAGCGCTGCTATCCGTAACGAGAAAATCGGCTTTATCTTCCAAGGCTTTAACTTAATTCCTGACCTTAACTTGGCAGAAAATATCGAAGTGCCGCTGCGCTACCGTGGTTTTAATGCCAAGGAACGCCAACGCCGCGTACAGCAAGCATTAGAACAAGTGGGTTTAGCTTCACGACTCAAGCATTTTCCCACTCAGCTTTCGGGCGGACAGCAACAAAGAGTGGCGATTGCCCGTGCTTTGGCGGGTGAACCCCGCTTCCTGCTCGCCGATGAACCAACGGGTAACCTCGACAGCTTAATGGCGCGCCAAGTGATGGAATTACTTGAAAATATCAACCAAGCGGGCACAACCATCATCATGGTGACACATGATCCTGAACTCGCTCGCCGTGCCCAGCGCAATATTCAAATTGTCGACGGTCAAGTGTGTGATTTTACTATGTATCAGCCCCATGGCAGTGTGCAAACTGCGGCTTCGCACCCATTAGACAAACTTGTCGCCAACGCTGACTAAGGATACGCATTATGTTTTTTTATTATGTTGATTTAGCTTGGCGCAGCATTAAGAAAACCCCCGCGCTGTCGTTGTTGATGGTGTTGGCGATTTCGATTGGTATTGGTATCACAATCACCACGTTAAACGTGTACAAGATGATGTCATTTAATCCTGCGGGTGAACGCTCTGATGAGTTAAATGCGGTTCAACTTTGGAGCCAAGGCCCCGATTCTTGGGATGAGTTTAACTCGTTAGTGACTTATCAAGATGCGATGAATCTGCGCAACAATACCTTACCTAAACGCCAAGCGGCGATGTTTCGTACTGGGATGGCTGTGCAAACGGAGGATGCTAATTTTGCGCCTATTTTAGAAAGCATTCGGGTGACGGACAGTGACTTTTTTAAGCTGTTTGACGTGCCATTTCTGTACGGTAATGCGTGGGATAAAGCCGTCGACACTGAACCTGCTTATCAAGTGGTGATTAACGATAAACTCAATCAAAAGTTGTTTGCGGGTCAAAACAGTGTTGGCAAGGTTATCTATCTTAATCGTAAACCTTATCAAGTGGTTGGGGTGATTAAAGCCTGGGACCCTAAGCCTAAATATTATGATCCCACTAACGGTGCTTTTAACGACACAGAACAAATTTTTGTGCCGTTTTCACTGACACCTATCGAAGAGTTTGATGTATGGGGTAATACCTCGGGTTGGAAGTTTGAGACGATGAATAGTTACAGCGATCGCCTTAACTCTGAAAAAGTGTGGCTGCTGTATTGGGTTGAGTTACCCAATAAAGATGCCGTAACCAGTTACCGTTCTTGGCTCAGTAATTATGTCGCAGAGCAAAAAGCATTGGGCCGCTTTACCGATAAAAAATCTGCCGCAGACTCAGTCAAGGTCTCCGATGTCGCGACTTGGCTTGAATACAATCATGTCGTTCCTGAAGACAATAAAATCTTGGTTGGCTTGAGCGCACTATTTTTAAGTGTTTGTTTAGTCAATATATTAGGTCTAATGCTCACTAAGTTCCTCAAGCGAGCGCCTGAAGTTGGGGTACGCCGCGCAATCGGTGCTAGCCGAGCCCAAATCTTCGCTCAATATATGGTGGAAGTAGGCATGATAGGTTTATTAGGCGGCTTACTGGGACTCGCTTGGGCCTACGCGTCACTTTACGGCTTATCGGCACAGTTTGAGGTCTCGAAGGGGTTAACCCATTTATCGGCGAGTATGTGGATTATCACTCCTAGTATTGCGGTAGGCACAGCCTTGTTGGCTGGCTTGTATCCCGCGTGGGTTGTGTGCCGGACTAAACCTAGCGTTTATCTGAAAAGCCAGTAAGGGACTTATTATGTTACATATTAAACCTATTCTCAGCAGTTTGTTGCGCAGTAAAAGCGGTCCTGTCTTACTGCTTATTCAGATTATTTTGTCTGTGGCAATTGTGGCGAACGCGAGCTTTATTATTCAGGAGCGTTTAGCCCTGATGCAGCGCGTTTCGGGAGTCGAAGAATCTGAAGTCTTGACCTTTAGCTTGTTCAACTTCGATCCATTGATAGATAAAACCGCGCAAAACAAAATTGATCAGCAAATTTTACGTGGGCTACCCAATGTGATTGATGCGACCTCAACCAATATGTTGCCATTAAGCGGTGGCGGCTGGTCGAGCACCTTCAATCTGGGGCCCGATCCGGATAGCGCTAAATCGACACCGCAATTTGCCATGTACTTAGGGACAGATCACACCCTTGAGACCTTAGGTCTTAAGCTGATTGAAGGGCGTAACTTTTACCCCCATGAACTTAAGGACAATCTCGATAGCCCGAGCCGATTAGCGATCATCTCCAGCGCGTTAGCGAAAGCGATTTGGCCTGATGAATCACCACTTGGCAAAGTGTTGTACGAGGGTAAAGATGCACAGATCACTGTGATAGGGGTTGTCGATAAACTGCAAGGCGCGTGGATTGACAGTTCTAGCCTTGAAAACAGTGTGATTCAAAATGTGGATTATGGCAGCAGTTCTTACATGGTTCGGGCCAAACCTGAGTTTCACGCCGAGCTTAAAGATGCGATAAAAAAAGCGTTGCTGGCCGAGAATCCTAACCGAGTTCTCGATGGCTTTAAGTCAATCGAGGCGTTAAAAGATAGCTCATACCGCGATCATAAATTGATGATTACCGTGTTGATCATGATGGTGGTGTTGCTGCTGCTGATCACTTCGCTCGGTTTAACGGGCATGGTGATGTTTAATATCCAGCGCCGCACTAAACAGATAGGTACCCGCCGCGCATTAGGTGCTAAAAAGCGCGATATTATCAGTTACTTCCTCGTGGAGAACTATTTGATTTGCTTAGCGGGAGGCGTGTTGGGCGGCTTGTTAGCGATACAGTTAGGGCAGCAGTTAATGAGAATCTATAGCTTGCCTATGTTGGATTTAAGCTACCCACTATTTACTGTGGCAGGTTTGTTTATTGTCACCACGCTGGCGGTTTACTTACCGGCGCGTAAGGCGGCAAATATTTCGCCAGCAACGGCAACCCGCAGCGTATAGCGAAATATTTGATGTCACTCAAGGTACGATAAAAGCCCAATAAAAGTGCGATAACAATAGGATGTTATTGCACTTTTTGTTACTTTACGGTTAATAGTTTTATATAGGACAACACTCATACTTATGGATACTATCCTCATCGTCGACGACAATCACGCCATCTGCCAAGCCCTAGGTTTGATGCTAGAGCTTAATGATTATCGGGTGCTGACTTGCCATAGTCCGGAGGACGCCCTTGGGTTATTGGCGACGCAAGATGTGGATTTAGTGATCCAAGATATGAACTTTACCCGAGATACCACCTCGGGCGAGGAAGGTAAGCAGCTGTTTTACGCCCTGCGTGAACGCCAAGGCGATCTGCCGATCATTTTGATGACGGCGTGGACCCAACTCGAAACCGCAGTTGAATTAGTGAAAGCGGGCGCGGCCGATTACATGGGTAAACCTTGGGATGACGCTAAGGTGCTCAATAGCATTACCAATTTGATCGCGCTTTATAAACTCTCCCGTGCTAACCATCGTCTCGAGCGGGTGAATCATCAACGCCAAGTGGCGATCGCCGATGCGGACCTCTGTGGGATTGTCTTTGGTAGCGGCGCGATGCAGCGTTGCATTGATTTAGCCTTGCAACTGGCACGCTCCGATGTGTCGGTCCTCATCACTGGCCCTAATGGTGCGGGTAAAGACAAGCTTGCCGATATTCTCCATGCTAATTCTCCCTTAAAAAACAAGCCTTTTATCAAGGTCAATGTCGGCGCTTTGCCGATGGATTTATTAGAGGCAGAGTTGTTTGGTGCCGAGGCGGGGGCTTTTACGGGGGCGACTAAAGCGCGTATTGGTCGCTTTGAAGCGGCCGACGGCGGCACACTGTTTTTAGATGAAATCGGTAACTTGCCCTTATCTGGCCAAGTAAAACTGCTGCGCGTGCTGCAAACCGGTGAATTTGAACGCTTAGGTAGCCATAAAACCCAAAAAGTGAAAGTGCGGGTGATCAGTGCGACCAATGCGGATCTGGCCCAAGATATTGCCGAAGGGCGTTTTCGTGAGGATTTGTTTTACCGCTTAAATGTGATTGAACTGGCGCTATCGCCGCTGAATCAACGCACCGATGATATTTTGCCTTTAGTACAGCATTTTATCGGTAGCGATTTTAGCTTGAGTAAGCCCGCATTGCAGGCGTTGTTGCACCATCGCTGGCCGGGTAATGTGCGTGAGCTGGAAAACGCCTGTAAGCGAGCGGTATTGTTGGCGCAAAGCCATGTGCTGACTGAAGCTGACTTTGGTTTAGCACCTGTCGTGAGTGTCGTAAGAGCTACTTCCCATATTTCGGCAGCTTCTGAGCCTCGACGCTTTGATCAGCGACAGTCTGATCCGCGCATCTTTGAACAGAGACAATCTGATCCACAGCCAGCTTATGCGTCTGCTTCCATTCCCGCTAATGCCACTTTTGCTGATCACTCAGCCTGCAATCTAGCAACGTCTACCAATGAGGTGATAGAGGTGAGTCGAGAAGATATCGAAGCGGCGCTAAAACAGCACCATGGTGTGATTGCTAGGGTCGCCAAAGCGCTTGGGCTCAGTCGTCAGGCGTTGTATCGGCGCATGGATAAGTTTGGTTTAGATAAGTCATAGGCCAAGCGCAGATGCTAGGTCACAGCTTCTAGGCATAGATACTAAGTCTCAGATACTAGGCCACAGAAAGGCTATCGATTAAGGAATGTGAGTGTTAATTCGAACTAAACTGATCATTTATTCAATGGCTTGCTGCGCTTTTGGCGTCTTGCTCAGCTTTGCCTTAGTGAAATATTTCTCACCTAATGCTTCGTCTGTTGCCACGTCTAACACGATTGAAATCCCTGATATGAATGTGCAACTCGATTTTGCGGAGCTGGAGAAAACCGTCGCTTCCATCGAGCTTGCCCTTAAAGATACTGAACAATTACAGCTGACGGCAGCCATGCAAGCGCGCCAGAGGACCGAGCAGATTAAGGCAGAACTGCAAAAGCTTGAACAACTTAAACAAGAGCAGTTACAGATAAAACTCTTCAAGTTAGAACAGCTTAAAGAAGGGCAGTTTAATTTCACCGCTCATATTGCTGAGCCTTTACGTGTAGAACCGCTATCCATTTTACCGCCCAAAGCCCCTGTATCCCCAGTGGCGCCCGCTGAAATAGCAGACAACGAGCGAATCTCGAGTTTAACCTTAGGTGAAGGTTTGCTGGTGTTATTGCTTGCTTGTGGAGCGTGTGGTCTAAGTGTCGCTTGGTTAACACGGCATCTGGGGCGCAGTTTGGACTCCCTCGAAATAGGTCTACTGAACTTTAGCGATAATGACTTTAGCGTGAGTATTCAAGAGTATGGTGAAGGTCAGCTCAAAACCTTGGCCCAGTTATTTAATCATTCGGCGGCAAAATTGCGCCAAGAAAGGCAATACATTTACCAGCGTGAGTTGTTGCTGGATAAGGTGATTCAAAGCTCTCCCAACGTGATGTTATTGCTCGACGACCATCAGCGGCTCATTTACGCCAACGATGCGGCGCGTCACCTATTCCACAAAAAGGGCAAAATGGAAGGTTTGAGGCTAGATGAATTGTTGGTGGACTTGCCCGAAGTATTGGCCTTAGCGCTTAAACATGAAAAGAACGGTCTCTTTGCCATGGGCGAAGATGATGTGGAAACTTGGTATTTGAGTCGTGGCCAATTTTTGTTGAATAACCAACAGCATAACTTGATTTTACTTAAGCAGATGACCCGCGAGCTTAATCGTCAAGAGGTGGCGGTATGGAAGAAAGTGATCCGCATTATTAGCCATGAACTCAATAACTCAGTGGCGCCCATCGCCTCTATGGTTAACTCCGGCCGACTGCTCACCAAAGATATCGATAATCCCAAGTTAACCTTGATTTTCGATACGATCGAGAATCGCACTAGTCATCTGAGCCAGTTTATCTTCAACTATGCCCGCTTTGCTAAGTTGCCGCTCCCGCAGCGGCGTCAGGTGAATTGGACGCAATTTACGACCCAGTTAACCCAGCATTATCCCTTTAAACTTAGGCATGATTTGCCTGAGGTCGATGGTTATTTCGACCAAGGACAGATGGAGCAAGTGCTACTCAACTTGCTTAAAAACGCCCATGAATCGGGTTCAAACCCAGAAGATGTCACCCTGTCGATTCGGTATCAAACCTTAGTGGATGGTGCAGGTTTTAGCATTGCGATCGAGGATCGCGGTACTGGCATGTCTGGCGAAGTATTAGAGCAAGCGCTGTTGCCATTTTACTCGACGAAACAATCGGGTACTGGGCTTGGTTTACCTCTGTGCCGTGAAATTATTGAAGCCCACGATGGCAGTATTAGCATGCATAATCGCAGCGACGGCGGCCTGTTGGTTCGGCTGTGGTTACCACAATGACTATGGTTACCACCATGGGGGCCACAATAATCCGCACGTTTTGTATCAGCACAGCAATGCGACCCTAAGGTCGCATTTTTATTGCTTCTTCATTTGTTCGTTTACCCTATTACTCCGGTCTTAACGGCTTCTTTGCGTATTAGCCAAATGGGCTATTTTTGCCTTTTTACCTTAGCTCTTCGGGCTAATTTGCCCCCCAGCGTAATGACGGGGGATCTTCAACCCTGTTAACCTGCTTTATCGAAAATTGACGCTAAAACTCCCGTTGTTAAAACAGAGGTTGGCGCGGTTTTTAAGGTTCGATTAAAAGGTTAAGGAGGGATAAGTGAAACAGTTAAAACAGCGTCTGCTTACTTACATTTTATGTCCATTCCTGCTGCTGGCTTCCCCTATCACTCTTGCCGACAACGACATTGAAATTAGTGGTTTAGTGATAGATAGAACCTTGACTCGGTTTGGTAAGGATTTTGGCTTCTACTACTCAAGCTATTGGCGCGAGCTGCCCTTTACCCAAGGCTTTAACGTGACGCTGTACGAGACTGTGTTTCCGCAGGCTGGAACCGTTTTAACCTTAGAAGTCAACGGGACACGGATTTACACCACCCATTTTGGTCGTCGTGCAAATCCGGTTAAAGAGAGTGCAGAGCAGGCGATTTTGATCACGATTGATTATTTAGCGCAAGTCAGAGCCAATGCAATAACAGGTGATTTTTCAGGAACATCGGACGACTTTTAGGATAATAATAATGACATACAGGACGTTACTTGCCCTTGTCACGCTATGTGTGGCAAGCAGTGGCCAAGCCACTGAATTGATTTACACGCCAGTGAATCCCAGCTTTGGCGGCAATCCACAAAATGGGGCTTTCTTATTAAATAAAGCCCAAGCCCAGAATGACAATAAGTCCAACTCGTCCGAGAAGGACTTTATTACTCGCTTTAAAGAATCCCTAGAGCGTAATCTTATCAATTCTATTACCCGAGGGATTGCTGATGGTGAAATCACCGATGGTGATTATAATACTGGCGATTTTCGTATAGAAATTAACTCTATAGGGGATAAAGTTATACTGACTATCACTAATATTGCCACGAATGAAGTGACAATAATTGAAATGTCAGCGTTTGGAGGTGGCAACTAATGGCCCGTTTAATCATTTTGGGTCTATTGCTGTTAAGCATGTCTGCCTGTAGCTTGATCCCTAAACCCGATTTGAATATCTCGCCTGCCGAGGTTAACCCCTTGAGTGAAGTGATGCGTGGGCTGCAAACTCAACCTGGGCCTAAGTTTCCCATTCCAGTTGCTGTGTATTCCTTTCGCGATCAAACTGGGCAATATAAACCACAGGCTAACGTGAGTTCGTTTTCGACTGCGGTGACTCAGGGCGCAACTTCGATGTTGATGCAGACCTTGCTCGATTCTAAATGGTTTACCCCAGTGGAACGTGAAGGGCTACAAAACCTGCTGACTGAGCGCAAGATCAGTAATAAACAGAGCGGTACTAAGGGTGATGATGTGCCCGTATTATCCACCGCCAGATTGTTACTCGAAGGTGGCGTCATTAGCTATGAGACTAACACCAGCACAGGCGGTAGTGGTGTCGAATACTACGGCATTGGTGCTTCGGAAATGTACCGTGAAGATCAGGTGACCATTTATCTGCGCGCCGTTGATGTGCACACAGGTAAAGTGATGATGTCGGTCTCGACCAGCAAACGAGTCTTGTCCCAAGAAATGCGCGCGGGTTTATTCCGTTATACCAGTTTAAATCGCCTCGCCGAGGCCGAAATTGGCTTTACTACCAATGAGCCAGTGCAGTTTTGCGTGTTGCAAGCCATTGAATTAGCGGTCGCTGAGCTGATTGATAAGGGCATTAAGCAAGGCTACTGGAGTCCAACTCAAGTCACCCAACCAGTCGAGAAAGCGCAGGAATTGAGTCAGAGTTAGACGTTAGACGCTAGATGTCGGAGTTAGATATCGCTGAAAGCAGGCCTCTGCTTTAACTCTTAGTCACTATATGTGTGAATACGTAAAAGAAAACCGAGCCAGTTAAACTGACTCGGTTTTTTATTGGATTAATTTCTGCAGTGGGTGGACGTTGGCAGTGTTGTGGGTTGTGTGGTGTTAGTCCGCTTGCATGGCCTTCCAAAACAGTTCAAAACTGGCATCGCGGTACGTTTTATTCGTGCCTAAGTGCGGATTATCGATAAAGAATCGGGTTGCCGCCAGATATTGGCCATGGCAGTTTTCTAGCATCAGCTCCAGCGGATAGTGGGCGATTAATCCCTCTATTTGTCCTTGCTTAATAAGCTCGCTAATAAAGCCTAAGATGCTATTCATCGCTTGATCGCGCACCTTAGCGGCAATCATGGGCGACATTGAATATTGCTGAAAAAACAGTTGTTTGACAGGGTTATCCAGCGACCAATCAATCGCACTTTGCCATAGTTGTAGGGCATTGAGCTTTAGATCGCTGCCCTTATGGGTGTTTAACAGTAAGGTATCGGCAAATTCTTGTTTTATAGTAAGAAACAAAGATTCCATCAAGGCTTCCTTGGAAGGGAAATGATGGAACAAGGTGCCCGTTGCTACACCTGCTTGCTTAGCTATCGAAGCGGTGGACGTGCCATGAAATCCTTGGCTGACAAAGAGTGCTAAGGCCGTGTCGAGAATGGCTTGGCGCTTATCTGTCATGGTTTTAATAGGTTGCGGCGTTAATGGCTGATTCAAGATTTATCCCCCCAATGATTAGCGCAAGAAAAGTTTCATCAAGATACGCTGGATAACAGTGCCATAGGGCGGGTGCACAAATTTGCCCGTGTTGAATCGACCACGGCTGAGCACTGTTTTAGCGTGGCTGAAGGTTAAAAATCCTTCCTTGCCATGGTAATGCCCCATGCCCGATGGACCTATTCCGCCAAAGGGCGCATCGTCGGCGGCGACATGGAACACGGTTTCGTTAATGCACACGCCGCCAGAATGGGTCTGTTGGAGGATTTTTTGCTGACTTTTCTCATCGAAACTCATCACATAGAGCGCTAGCGGTCTTGCTCTCTGGTTGATGTATTGAATCGTTTCATCTAAGGAGTCGTAGCCAATGATCGGCAGTAATGGACCAAAGATTTCCTCTTGCATCAATAGCATATCTTCACTGGTATTAGTGATTAGCTGAGTCGCGAGTTTGCGATGTTGGCTATCTATGGCTTCGTCTGTCGCCGAAATAATATGGGCACCTTTAGCTTTCGCATCTTCGAGCACTGTCATAAGGCGGTCAAACTGATGGGTATTAATGATGCTGCCATAGTCTTTGTTGTGGTTTATCTCGCCGTACATGGCATTAAATTTAGTTCGGTAGGCGGCGATGAATTCATCCACTTGGGCTTTAGGGCATAGAACATAATCGGGTGCCACACAGATTTGTCCGGCATTCAAACACTTACCATAAATCATTCGTTCTACTGCTATCTCAAGCGGCATATCGGGGGCGATAATTACTGGCGATTTACCGCCCAGTTCGAGTGTCACTGGGGTGAGATTATTGGCCGCGGCGCGCATCACATGGCGGCCAACTGTGGTGGAGCCGGTAAAGAGTAAATGATCGAAAGGTAGGGCTGAAAACGCGGCGGCGACGTCGGCCTCACCTTCAATGACTGCCACGTGTGACTCATCGAAGACGTGTGCCAGTAGTTGTTTAATCACTTGGTTGGTCGCAGGGGTGAATTCAGACAATTTGAGCATGGCGTGATTACCCGCGGCGATGGCGGTCACTAGCGGGCCAATCGACAGCATGACGGGGAAATTCCACGGCACGATAATGCCGATAACCCCTAAAGGTTGATAATGCACTGTGACTTTGGCAGGGGCGAGCAACAGCCCCGCATGGCGAGCGCTGGGCTTGAGCCATTTTTTTAGATTTTTCAAACTGTAATTGATGTTGTTGATGACAGGCATAATGTCTGAGATCAGGCTGTCATCAATCGATCTATGGCCATAGTCTTGGCTTAAGGCTTCGACTAAGGGCGTTTTAAATTGCAGTATGGCCGCTTTAAGTCGAGTTAATTGCTCCACTCGCGTAGCGTAATTAGGATTCGGCGCCGCTAAATAACTGCTGCGTTGGCGTTGGAGCAACTGAGTCAGTGGCGAGGCATCAAGGTGTTCGGTGGCCATATTCATAGTGGTTGCTCCAAGCGAGATTATAGGCTGAGTCTTATTCGGCACTTTAGTTAAGCTTTAATCTTAACGATTGAACCTGCTATTAAACAAAGACAGATAAATAAGTACCGACTGATTAGTCGGTTTATCCTAACTTGCTAAGTGAGATGGTGCAAGGTATCTGGTGTATTTTTGAGCAAGATCACGGCTTGTTGTGGCGTTAGCTTTTACACTAAATCAAGGGTTGTTACATAAGGAGTATGTATGGCATTGTTAAAGCATGGAATTTCAATTGGTATTGAACGCTATGGTGATGATGATTTTTTCGTTGCCTTTAAAGCTATCGGTACCTTAACTCATCACGACTACGAGATGATGGTGCCTGTGTTGGAGTCGGCACTGGCGGGCGTAAAAGATCCTGATATCTTCGCTTTAGTGGATGTGACCGAGTTGGATGGCTTGGAATTACAGGCCGCTTGGGATGATCTCAAACTTGGGGTGAAGCATATTCGTCATTTCGAGAAGATTGCCATAGTCGGTAAGACGACTCTGCAGGAAGTACTGGCTAAATTGGCAAACTGGTTTACGCCTGCTGAGGTCAGGTTTTTTGTTGACAATGGCGACGCCGTTGCTTGGTTAAAAGACTAGTTGCTCAGCAATCCATTCGCGCCATAGAAGGAGTACAGATTATGCGTACAGGTCAAATACTCTGGCCCACAGATTTTTCGGAAACTGCGGCCCATGCACTGAGTTATGCCATTGAAATGGCTAATCTATACCATGTAGGACTAAAAATTTTACACGTGGTTGAACAGCCGCTCGGTGATGAAAACTTTATGATTTTATCGATCACTCCAGAAGAGCTGGCTAAGAGTATGGAGGAAGCGGCAGCAACCAAGATGCAGGCGCTGTTAGAAGGGTTAAACACTGAACTTCCTATCACGACCTTGATCCGCCGCGGCGATCCTGTGTATCAGATTTTAGAAGAGGCTAACAGTAAAGATATTGGCATGGTGGTGATAGCGAGCCATGGCCGAACTGGGATTTCGCATTTTTTACATACTAATGTCGCAGAAGCAGTCGCTAACGGTGCGGCTTGTCCTGTGCTGGTGGTGAAGTAAGTGAGTTAGTGGCTTGACTCAATAAATCCAAAGGACGCTTATTGCGTCCTTTCTTTTTGATTGATAAAGAATAATTAATTGAAATGGGTACGCAAGAAGCATAGCTAACTGCTATAAAATAGTGGTATTTTGGCTTTAATAGATAGTCTGATTAAAACTCAAATGATGGATAAGCTTATGCGTACTCAAGAAGTGTTATGCCCTACGGATTTTTCATCCACCGCAGCCCATGCGCTCAAATATGCGGTTGAAATGGCTAATCTTTATCATGTCGATATTCGATTATTGCATGTGACAAGCCCTGCCCGTGGCGCCCATTGCTACGGTATTGCGGTCGATATTCCCGCCACATTGGAAAATGAACTTCAAGCCTTTGTCGATGCAAAAATGCAAAGTTTGCAGCAGGAAATGCAGCAAGAACTCAACGAGGGACTCAATATTAAACTAGTGGTGCGCCATGGTGATGCTATCGATGAGATTTTAGCGGAAGCCGTTGATGTCGGTATGGTGGTGATTGCCAGTCACGGCAGCAGTGGTTTAGCGGATTTTTTAAAGCCCCATGTGACACAAGATATTGTTAAATATGCGAAATGCCCTGTGCTGGTGGTGAAATAAAGCTTAGATATATAGGTTGAAGTAAAGAGCTTTAGATAAAGCTCTTTGAGAAAACCTAGTAGGAATCATTTTTTATTATTTTAGGTTCAGTTAGCTTGTTTGACACATCGGCTTCATTTTCAAATGACATCAGGCGTCGATACTTTTCCTGCAAGGCCACTAAGCTCCCATCTTGGGTAATTTGTTTGAGTCCCGCATTAAAATCATCCCGAATTTGTTCACTGAGAAAGGCAAACTTGTATTCAGTTGGTGGGAATATTTGGTGGCAAATGGCCTGTTGTGTTGAATCTTTCTCAGTGAGTTTCCCCTCAAGGTAGGCCTGCTTTAAGTAGTATTTGAAGATATTTTTATCCATCACCACGACATCGGCCCTGTGTTTCATCAGCATATAAACTTGCTGTACTTGCCTCGCTTGTTCTTGGTAGCCACTATTAGCTTTGGCCATTCTGGCAAATTCTTCCCCCAGTAGCGATGATGCACGCTGAAAGGAGACGACTTGCTTGTTGTTTAAGTCGTTTATGTTATTGATAGTAAAATGATTGGCTTCGAGGCTAATGGCGCAGTTTTGGTAGGTTATCGCAACATTGGAGTAAAAGACGTTGTCGATCATGCCATCTTTAATGTTGATGATACCATCGAGTTTACCTTCCCTGAGTTCATGGAAAGTGCGTGCTAGAGGTAAGTAGTGGATAGAAGCAGTATGGCCTTTAACGGCGAGGGCTTGGTTAAGTAATTCGAGTTCGAGCCCGCTATTGGTTTCTTGGATAACATAAGGGGGGATAGACAGACTGACGCCTATCTTAATTTCTGCCGCTTGGCCGAGCTGAGCGCCGCATAAGGTGAGTAACCCCATCAATTTAAAGCGGTTACGACGAGCCACTGAGCTATTTGGCTTATTTAGATTATGCGCCATAAGTTACCAACACCTCCGCGGTACACACTTGCAACTGTGTTTGACACTCGTCAGTCTTTCCATGACTCGATTGAATAAGTGTAGTGTGTCTGTGAACTCAGCACGGCTTTATTTATCCAAATACGCTAAAGAATGAGCGAATTAAAAGGATGAGTCAGGTTCACGCAGAAAGGCAATTTCCTCTGCTGTCGATTCTCTGCCTAAGATGGCGTTTCTATGTGGATAGCGACCAAATCTGTCGATAATTGCCTTATGTCGCAATTCAAACGCTAAGTTAGCCATCGCCGCTTCGCGATTAAACAGTTTAACCGCGACTTGATGGATCATGGCTGACTCGCTGTGCATATAGGGCATAAAGAGAAAGGGCACTTGTTTAGGTTTGAGTGCCAAATCAACCTGTTGGGCAACGGCTTCTTGGGCGAGCACTAAGGCGAGGGTATCAGCTTCGAAAGCGGCAGGCGTATCACGGTAAATATTACGGGAGAATTGGTCGAGTACTATGATCTCTGCTAATCGGCCTTGGGGCGTGACTCGCCAATGGGAAAGCTCCCCACGTTTAGCTTGGACTAATACGTCCCCAAAGCGCTGTTTGATTTGTTCGTCAAATTCAACATCTTTAATCCACCAAAGCTTTGGCTCAATTTCTTCAAACCAAAATGTCAGTATTTGATCGGCTGTAATTGTCTGGCTCATCTTAGCGTTCCCTCATAGGTGGTGAGTGACATTACAAATAACAGTTGTTGGGGGAGGATGACAAGTCGTTTCGCTTGATTTAGGGGGAGATTGGTTATCTGCGGAGCTTGTCGCGTGGCGTAAGTATTTAGTGTTGGCTATTGCCTGAATATAAAGTAGTTTTGATGATAATTACTTTTGTTTCTAGGCAGGTCATTCTATGTCATCTTCAATGCCAGTATCGCAACAGGTTTCAAAGCAACATAAGGCGTTTTTGCGTAAGCTCTATTTAGCGCATTTAATGGATGACGACCGCCATAACCTTTTATCACTCAATAAGTTAACTGGAATGCCGCGCCGCACCTTACAGGATGCCATCGCCGCATTTGAGGATGTAGGTATTCGGGTCGAGTTTGTGCAAGAAGGCAGTCGTAACAACGCCGGTTATTACCGCATAGTGACGTGGGGCCCCATCAGCAGCGCTTGGGTTGATACCCATCTAAGTGAAATCGCCGATCTGATAGGTGTTGTTGAGAGCGGCGAAACCGCAGTGTGAAGCGGTCACTTTTAAGCTCGGCAATCACGTCATAAAAAAGTAGGCGGCAAATACTGCCCAACTTAACAGTAGTAGGGCGATGGCAACCCAAGTTGCGAGGGTGAATTGGCTCTGGGAGTCGAAGGCTTCGTCAGCATCGTCTAGATCATTGATGTCATTCACTGTGCGAGATTTCGCTTTCAACTGTTGTTTACGGGCTTTATCCCGCTCACGGGCTTTGGCTTTAAGCAGTTTTTTATACTCGGCGATGCCTTTTTCAATCCCTTGGGCAATGAGCTTAGTTTGCTCTTTAGTTTGTCCTGGCTTTTGAGTGGCTTTGGCTGCGACCAGTGCTTCTTGCTGAGTTTCTGTCGAGATAGTGGGTTTCATCTGGATTCTGCCTGATTTAATGCGGCTTAAGTTAACGCGACTTAAGTGAATGCGGCTTAAGTTAATGCGGTTTGAGTTAACGCGCCTGCGGCTGAAATATACTCGTGAATATAAGATATGCTCGCGAAGCTGCTCGCTAATCTGTTCCTAAAAAAGCGTGCGAAAAGTATCAGCGCCAGATTATACCCGCATTAGACATTAAAACTTACAGCAAATATCTTCATTTCATTAAAAAATCAGTGGATGTCCACCTTGTGGTGCAGGGAAGTACACAGGTTCATAGTCCCATACTTCACGAATGGTATCGACCGACAAGGCTTCCGCTGGCGTGCCTTCGCTCACGATTCGCCCTTGTTTTAATACAATTAATTGATCGCTATAGCGAGCGGCTTGGTTAAGGTCGTGCAGTACCACTATCACAGTGTACGCGTGCTGATGAGCTAAGTTTTGGGCTAACTCAAGCACTCTGTGTTGCTGGGCGAGATCTAATGCCGATGTTGGCTCATCGAGTAACAGTATGGGCGGGAATGGCGATTGACTGAGTTGAGTCAAGACGCGGGCGAGCTGGACTCGCTGTTTTTCGCCGCCAGAGAGAGTTGGATAACTGCGCTTAGCCAGATGGGTTAAGCCCACTTGCGCCAGCTGCTCGGCAACTAACGCTTCCCCCTCTTTATGACTGATGGTTAAGGGATAAAGACCCATAGCGACCACTTCGAACACTGTAAAGGGGAACGTGAGACTGGCGTGCTGTGGCAGTACGGCTAAGGATTTTGCCAGCTCGCGCCTAGGCCAATCCACCAGCTGGCTATGGCCTAGGCGGATACTTTGCCTTGGCGTACTTATTTCTTGGCAAAGGGCTTTGAGTAGCGTCGATTTCCCCGCACCATTGGGGCCGAGTAGGGCAGTTACTGCACCGGGTTTAAATTGCACATTAATATCGCTGAGCACCGTTTTCTGCCCAATGCTGACATCGAGCTGACTAATGCAGAGCTCAGTGCGCTCAAACTGTGCATTAGCTGAATGAGTCAGGTGTGCTCTTGATGCTAATTCAGAATCTAATTTTGACTCTGATCCTGATTCGGCATAGGAAGTGGCAGTCATAACGCCTCGCTTAGATGAGCTTACTGCGTTGTTGCAGTAGTAAGAAGATGAAGAATGGCGCACCTATGAGCGCGGTCACTAACCCAACCGGTAACTCTGTTGGTGGCAAGAAGGCGCGAGCGCCGATATCGGCTAAGGCTAATAGGGCTGCACCTAAAAGGGCGCTGATGGGCAGCAGTTGGCGATGATCTGGCCCTAACATCATGCGGACTAAATGCGGTACCACTAGGCCGATAAAGCCAATAATGCCTGTCGCTGCGACGCTTACGCCAACGCCTAAGGCACAAAGTAAAATAAGTCTAAGCTTGAGCCTATCGACATCTATCCCTAAGTGGCGCGCTTCGGATTCGCCAAGCAATAAGGCATTGAGCGCCGCCGCATCTTGGCGAAATCGCCAGCTTAGTAATGCTAAAGTCACGAGACACAGGCTGACATACATCCACTGCGCACCCGCTATCGAGCCCATCTGCCACAAGGTTAAGTCACGCAGCGCCATGTCGTTGGCAAGGTACGTGAGCATGCCAATTCCAGCGCCTGCAAGTGCTGCAATGGCGACGCCCGATAGCAGTAACAACACGACCGATGTTCCGGTTGGGCTACTGGCGAGGCGATAGACGACAAGGGTGGTGATTAAACCCGATACAAAGGCACTGATGGGGATCATAAATGGATTTGCGTTGGGTAACAGCACGATACAGATGGCCGCGCCAAGAGCTGCGCCAGATGACACCCCGATAATACCGGGATCGGCCAAGGGATTACGAAACAGACCCTGCATTACAGCGCCGCACTGGGCGAGCGTGGCGCCTACTGCCAGGGCCAATAATGTCCGCGGCAGGCGAACAGTGTTGACCACCAGTTGCTCGTGGGGTGCAATATTGCCGATGTTTTGCTGGGTCGCCCAATTAAGTACAGCGCTTAGGGCATCCACTAGGCTGATACTGACCGGCCCAGTGCTGACCGAGAGTAAGCAGCTTAGGGCTAACAGTGTGACTAAACCGGGCCAGAGCCAGCGATTGAGGAACATCTCAACTATCCTTTCTATTTTTATCAGGTGACTAATCTGGTGTGTGAGTCAGTAGTGCAAATCTGCGAGTCCGATTAGTGACTCATACAAGCCATTCAAATAAGTGGCCCGATATTAGTAACTTAGATAAGCGACTAACATGAGCCCCCTGATGAGTGACGATATTCTTTACTATGCTGGTTACTGATTTTGCTTGAGCAATGTGCTGGCGAGCGTATCGGCGGCGCTAATGGCACTGATGCCTAAGCCGCCGAGAAGCGCTTGTGGCGCCAGCGTTTGAATATGGCCGTTTTTACCCGCGGGGGTATGGGCGAGTAGCGGCATCTCTTTCATTAGTTCTTGGGCAATTTGCGTGTTGGTTTGCTCGGCGGGTTTATCGCTGCGCTTTGACAGTAAAATAATGTCGGGCTGCAAGGATAAAATCCCTTCCTGAGACATACTTTTGTAGCCATCAAACTCGGCGATATTCTGTGCACCTGATAGCGCGATAATAGTATCAGCGGCAGTGCCTTTACCGCCGACCCGTGCGCCACGGCCTTCTTGTAGCAGCATAAAGAGGATTTTTGGCTGCGCGCCAGCATCGCTTATTTGCTGTTTTTTATCCGCCAAGCTTTGCAGTTGTTGATGTAAGTCCTGCTTTAACTTAACAGCGTTATCAGGACGATTGAGTAATTGACCTAAGGTATCCACATTGCTCATTAGCTGCGGCTCATCGTTCGTTGCGGGTAACTGCACAACTTGGATATTGGCTTGTTTTAATACATTGAGCGTGGTCTCAGGCCCCATGACATCCGAACCGACAACCAGTGTTGGCGAGAGCGCAATAATGCCTTCGGCGGAGAGCATTCTGTGATAGCCAAGCTTAGCCACATGGGCTAAACCTTCAGGTACATAGCTGGTGGAATCTATGGCGATCAGCTCATTACCCGCATCGAGGGCGAGCACGAGCTCAGTGACGCCCGTGCCCGCACTCACGAGTCTTATCTCATGTTCAGAATGCGTTTCAGCACTAAAGGCGCTGGACGATAGCAAAGCTGCAAATGCTGAGGCGATAAATACCACTTTGCTTAATGGCTTAAATCGGCTTAATGGATTAAATGCGCACTTAGGCTTATGCGGATGGCCAAGGGCGCTAGTATCTATTTTTAATGACATTTTAGTTGCTTGAAACAACATGGTTGAACTCCTAATACAAACTTGTTCGCCACAGGCTTAGATACTGTTTCTAATCATCAGACTTTTAAAATAGTGTCTTTAAAAATCAATACGTTAAGTTAAGTAGGTTAAAATCAGTAAGTTAACAGTCGTGGTTTACTGCCTGCATCTTTTCGTGTTGGTTTTGGTCTTTAGCTAGAGAGGCTGTACTAGCTGTGTCTCTGGCTCATTATCTAGCTTGCTCATTTGGCTTTTGGGGGCAGATAGCGGGCTTGGCAACGCGCTAATGCTCCATCAATATTTGAGTCTGGCTGATGTACTGCGTCTGCAACAGCGCGAGCAGTTGCATCAAAGGTTCCACCGGCGCGGCCTTATCGGCGGCAATAACTACGGTCGCCTCCGGCATAGTCTTAAAATGTGCGGTAAACGCGGCGGTAAAAGTCGCTAAATCATCAAATGTCTCACTATCTATTGCCCAATAAGGCGCTGTCGCCATGATATTGATGGCAATCGTTGGCTTATTGTCGATTGCAGTGATGGCCGCACTTGGGCTTTGCGGCACATCTACCGGCAAGCTGAGTAGTTGGGTGTTTGCCGTCAGCAGTAGAAATACCAACACGATAAAAATAATGTCGATTAACGCGGTTAAATCTAGGCTCGGAAGTTGCTCAGGCGAAGCAATGCCTGCCTGCGAGCGCGGTGATGCATCTGCACTTATCATGTCAGTGGCTCAATCTGGGAATGAGAGTTGAATGCCGACTTTTGCGCAGTGCTGCTGTTACTGATTTTGCTGAATGCTTGATATTGATTGCTATCGATTGATATATCTTCGATACCCGCTAACCACAGATTGAGTTGATTGAGCACGTGCCCTGCGCGCAGGCATTGACCTTGAGCCCAAATGCCAAAAAGATGGGCGGCGGTAATGGCGGGCACGGCGATAATGAGTCCGGCAGCTGTGGTGTTCATCGCAAGACCGAGTCCGGCGCTGAGTTGCGCTGGGGTAACAGGGCCTTGTGATTGCCCAAGCTGAGCAAACATGTCGATGAGGCCTAGTACGGTGCCAAGTAGGCCGAGTAATGGGCTGATAATGCCAATCACCTGTAAAACCTTGAGTCCGGCTTGCAAGTCGCGTTGCTGTTTGTTGAGCCACAGACTGAGTAATTCTTCCCTTAGCACTTTGGGCTGGTGGACTTGTTTGAGTAACAAGGTCGCGCCACGGGCGAGTAAATCTTGCTGTGCGCTGGTTTGCGCTAGCAGTGCGCTGACGTTTTCAGTGGTCGCCGTCGAGCTTGATTGGCGCAATGACGTTACCCAAGCCTGTTTTTTCGGCCAGATTGATAGCAGAGTTTGATGCAAAAACAAGGCGCTACGTTCAAGGCAGATCATCAAGGCCAAAAAAGCACATAACAACAAGGGCCAAGTCAGCACGCCAAGCTGAGTCTGTAGGGTTGAGAAATCAGTTATGGGCATTAAGCCTCTCCAATCGATTGAAAAATCAGTTTTATACATCAGTGAGTGAGTCAAAAAGTGAGCTTTACTATAGCTAACTATTTAGCGCTTTATCTTTTGTACTGCAGGCTTTCCTGCTGCCTGTTTTCCTATGGCTAGCTTTTCAGCGATAAGATTGAGGCCCGCTAGTTAAGCGCGAAACGAATAGGCACTCTGACCTTGTAGTGACTCGCTAACCTTGGCGTCGGCGCCGCAAATTGCCAGTTTTCAACCGCAGCGATTGCTGCTTGATCTAGCAGGCTGAAGCCTGAGCTTGTGACTAACGTCAGTGCCAGTTGCTCGCCAAGTTCGTTAAACATCACTTCTATGGTTGCAGTGCCTTCGAATCCTTTCTTACGCGCTATCCGTGGATAAGTCGGTTGCGGTGGCGCTGTAGCAAACAGCGGTTTGGCTAATTCCACTATGTTCGTTTGGAGGCTGTCGTTAAATGGGGCATTGTCAGATGCTGCACTGGCCACATTCTGGGTAGCTTTTGCATCTAGTTCGGCTGCGTTAGCGATTAAATTCGTTAGTTCATGTGCTGTTTTGGGCTCTGTTTTTAGCTCTAATTCTTGTTCAACATGTTCGGGTCGCTTATGTGCTAAAGCGTTCGTCACTAAAGGATCTGCATCTGGATGACTTTTAGTCGTGGGCTTTGCGGCTAAAGATTTTTTGACTAACTGGCTGTCAATTCGTTGATCCGCTTTGGTTTTTTCAACAGCCTCGATAACCGTTTTATCGACAGATTCCGCTGTTGATACTTTTCGCGCGGTGCTGTTTACGCTTGCTAGCTTGGATTCTGCTTGCGTTATGGGCTCGACACTGGCGTTGCTGCTTGTCGTGCTCGTCGCAGCAGAAAAATTGAGGGTGACACGATTCGCGCTGGGAGCGTTCGATGCTTGATTTGCACTCGATGCTTGGGCGCTTTGCAGCATAGTGATAGCAGGCTGCGAGGCGATAACACCCGTTTGGATGGCAACAGTTAACGCGCCAAAGGCAAGATATCGTTTCGGTGTCACAGCAACCTCTTTTCCCAATAAAGCACTTCTGCTCATTTATCTTCGCTAATTAAGATATCTCAATATAAACAAGATCGCAAATGATAATGATTTGCATTTGATCTATTTTGTTATCTCAGGTAGAGTGCCTGCAATAGCTCGAATGAGCGCTTAAAAAAACAGCTAAACCGACAATTTATCCTACTTTATGGATACTGATTGCCTTGGACTCTGTCTGGAAAGGGCTCAAGTTTGAAAGAGCCTAATCTGGAATGGAGCATCTGTAATAGACTCAATCTCAAAAGGATTGGTGTCTGGAAAGAGACTCTGGGCTCAGTATTGAATTGCACGGGAACAGCTAATTATCACTTGAGGATGAAGAGATGAAGAAAAAGCCGTTAGTGATCGCCATGGCGATAGCACTGAGCAGTACGGCCCTAAGTTTTACGTTAGCGGCAGAAGAAAATGTTAAGCCTGTTGTTCAAGGTGATGCGGATAAAAAACTCGTTACGACAGAGTTTGATGAAGTGTTAGTGAGCGCAACCCGCATCAGCGAGAAAGCCTCCGAAACCAGCCGCAGCGTAGCCGTGGTGGGTGAAGAGCAACTTGCGGTTGCTCAAGCATCATCTGTGGCTAATGCCCTTAAAAATGAGGCGAATATTACGCTAACGAATGGCCCAAGAGCTTCATCTCAAGGGGTTGAAATCCGTGGTTTAAGTGGCAGTCGAGTCCTGCAGACGATTGACGGAGCGAGACAAAATACCGGCTCTGGCCACAGAGCAACCTACTTTATGGACCCTGAGTTACTGAAATCCATTGAAGTGCTGCGCGGTCCAGCCAGTAGTTTGTGGGGCAGTGGCGCACTGGGTGGCGTCGTTGCGCAAAATACTAAGTCAGCGCAGGATTTCTTAGCGCCCAATGAAACCTTTGGTGGCTATTTCAAGCAAGGCTATGAAACCAATGGCTCGCGCACTAAAACCAGTGGCGCTATTTATGGTCAACAAGACAGTATCGATTGGTTACTGAACGGCTCTTACACCGACTCAAACAATATAAAAACCGGTAATGACGAAACCCTAAGCAACAGTTCATCTAATGGCAGCAGTGGTTTAGTCAAATTCGGTTGGCAAGCCGATGAGGCGTCACGCTTAGAGTTATCTGCGAGAGTCAATAAGATCAATGAATTAGTGCCAAGTAATCCTTCTGCGGCAGCAAGTAATTCAGTACCTTTAGTGCGTCGCAAGACAGACGATCAAAATATCACCTTAGATTACAGTTTCAATCCAGCCAATAACCCGTATCTGGATACTAAGATGCAAGTGTATTGGAACAGTACCGACTACGACGAAGACCGTATTACTAAGGGCCAGCTAGACAGTACTGAGTATCGCACTGTGGGCATTAACCTCAATAACAGTTCGCGCTTGGGCAATACATTGCTGACCTACGGCGTTGATGGCTTTCGCGATACCATAGAAACGACGCGTGATGATTCGGGTCAAGTGGGTCAGCGTCCGGGAAATATCGATGGTGAAACCACAGTATGGGGCGCTTTTACGCGGGCAGATATTGAGCTGACTCAGACATTAAATCTGGATGCGGGTCTGCGTTATGACAGCTTTAAAAATGACAGTAACAACCTCAATTTATCCTCCGATGATAATGAGTTATCGCCATCGCTAGGGCTAGTTTGGCAGACTCAATCTTGGTTGACCTTAAGTGCCCGTTACGATCAAGCCTTCCGCGCACCTTCGGTAGAGGAAATGTATTCTAGCGGCACCCATTACTGTATTCCACCTATTCCGGGATTTTTGCCCCAAGGTCTATGCAACACCTTTGCGACCAATCCGGATCTAAAGTCTGAAAAAGCCCGCAACAAAGAAATCAAAGCAGACTTACGTTTCAGTGAGTTAGCCGGTGATGATGAATTAGCGTTGACGTTCAACATCTTCCGTAACGATGTGGACGATTTCATCGTGCAGCAAGTGTCTAATCCTTGGCATGGTATTCCTGGGTTCGAGCAAACGACCTCATGGAATAACGTCGAAGATGCGCGTTTAACTGGCTTTGAAATTAGCGGTCGTTACCGAATTGGCCAAACTCGCTTAGCAATGAATTATGGCCAAACCCATGGTGAAGATCGTAAAAATGGCGGCGATATTGAAGGTATACCCGCCAATAAATTTAACGTCGATTTATCCCAAGGCATTATGGAAGGCGACATGAAGCTCGGCACTCGCGTCACTTATGTGGCGACGCAGTCGAATACGCCTGATGACTTCAAAGTGGCGAAATACGACGATTACACCCTATGGGATGTGTATGTTGCGTGGGAGCCGACTATGGGCGCGATGGCGGGTGTGAGAGTGGATTTCGCCATCGAAAACATCGGCGATGAGAAGTACCAACAAGCGTGGCAAACCTTGTATCAACCGGGTCGTAATATGAAGTTATCGGCGCGCTATATGTTCTAAGCCTTGCATTAAAGTGCTGACTTCCGTTTCGGCAAATGCTTAGTGTTAAATCTGAGCAAGCGGTATACGGGAGTCAGCGTTTAATGCCAAGTCACTCAATAGTCACTACCGCTGGAGACAGTAAAATGAAGATGACACTCGATAGCGAGCTCGATGTCGCGCCAGATTTAGGTTCTGAGCAACGTCAGCTAAGTGAGCAAAATCAGCCAAGTGAGCAACAGGCGCAACTGCGACAACGATTTGAGCAACAAGCTGATTTAATGCCAGCGCAGCTCGCTAGTGAATTAGGCATTGCCGAGCTCGAAGTCGTTGCCGCCTTGCCGCCCGAACAAGTGGTGTTTGTCCCGTTAACTCAGCTCGATACATTACTGCAAGCCTTACCTGAATGGGGAAAGTTAACCACTATTGTGATGTTATCGGGCAGTGTATTTGAATTTAAAGGGGATTTTCCCGAGGGAAAATATGCCCACGGTTATTACAACCTCTACAGCAAGGGCGACGGTTTGCACGGGCATCTCAAATTAGATGCCATGCGTGGCATCGCTTTGATCAGCAGACCTTTTAGAGGCAGCGAGAGCCATTCGATTAACTTCTTCGGCAGCGAAGGGGAGGTCGTATTCAAAGTATATTTAGGTCGTGATAAACAAAGAGCGCTGTTTCCTGAGCAAGTTCGCCAATTTAAAGCACTCGCGACTGCCTTTGCCTCGGTGCAATCACATATCTGAATTGCAGCATTAACGACAGTATTTAAGGAACACAGCAAATGAAGCCTGAAATGACCGAACAAGAACAACGTTTAAGAGACAAGCTTTTACCTGAGATAGAAGCCTTCAAACAGCAAAGGGAAACCTTACAACTGGCCACGCTAGGTATTGATGGCCAGCCGAATGCGAGTTATGCACCCTTCGCACTGGCCGATGATGGTTTTTATATTCTGGTGAGTGACTTAGCTCGTCATGGTCATAACTTAAAGCACTCATCTAAGGTCTCTGTGATGCTAGTTGAGGATGAAACCGCCGCAAAATCGGTTTTTGCCCGCAAGCGTTTGACCTTCGATGCGATTGCCGAGGCCGTGCCCCGCGATACGCCGGCCTTTATTAAGGGCGTTGGTGTGTTATCGGCCCGTTTTGGTGAAATGTCCGATAACCTTGCGGCATTAACCGATTTTAACTTATACAAGCTCGCGCCCCATCAGGGTCTTTATGTGAAAGGTTTTGGCCAAGCATTTAGCCTGAGCGGCGCAGAGTTGTTAGATGTGGATTGGAAGCGTGATGGCCACCATGGCACGCCAAAAACGCCGGAAAACCAGCAAGTCGCTTAAGTCGCGCTAAGCGATGGCAATAAAACCAACCCGCACTCGCTGCGGGTTGGTTTTATGCTTTTCTTTTGAGTAAAACCACGCTTTGCCCTTGAATTTTCCCGCAACAGGTAGCATCTAATTGATATGCTTTAAGCAAAGCTGCGCGGTTAACGGCTTGCAGATACCCAGTTCAGGTGAATGTTATGCTTGAATTGCCGTTCCCTACCGAAGGATACCACCGTGACCGAGCCGACCGTCGAATTAGCCAAATCACCAAACCCCATTAAAGCGGGCGCAGAGCCATTGCCTGAAAAGTTAATTCCAGTCACGCCTACAACAAGCGCTGATGCTTCGAAGGTTAAACCAACCTCAGCGCAGCAAAGATCCGTATTGCCTTGGATTATGGGTTTTCTTAAACCCTACAAACTGAAAGTCGTCGCGGCGATTATCTGCTTGATGATAGGGTCACTCGCTTGGCTATCATTGGGCCAAGGTGTGCGCTTAATGGTTGATGAAGGCTTTGTGCGCGACAACGCGCAGCGGCTGAATGAAATCATACTGTTAGTGCTTGGGATTACCGCCGTCAGTGGCACTGCGGTGTTTTGCCGCTTCTATTTAATGACTTGGCTCGGCGAGCGGGTCAGTGCCGATATTCGTCTAACTGTTTACAATCAACTGCTTAAACTTTCCCCCGCCTTTTACGCTAAAGTGCGCACCGGTGAAGTGATCTCCCGTTTTACCGCCGACTCTACTTTGCTGCAAACCGTGGTGGGCTCGAGTTTATCTATGGCATTGCGCTCAAGTGTGACGGTACTTGGTGGTTTAGTCATGATGGGCATCACCAGCGTTAAGATGACCTTATTAGTGTTATTGGCTGTACCTTTAGTGTTGGGACCTGTGATCTTTTTCGGCCGTAAAGTGCGTACGCTGGCGCGAGAAAGCCAAGACAGGGTTGCCGATCTCGGCGCTTATGTGGATGAAACACTTCATGAAATTCATACGGTACAAGCCTATGGTCATGAAGATAAAGACCGTAGCCTATTCAATACCCGCGTCGAAGATGTGATGTCTGCGGCAAGCGGGCGGATCCGTTACCGTGCCTTGCTGATCTCAACCGTGATGTTTTTAAGTATCGCGGCGATTGCTATGGTGACTTGGGTCGGTGCCAGCGATGTGATGGCGGGTAAGATGACGGGCGGCGAGCTATCCGCCTTTATGTTTTACGCTGTGATGGTTGCAGGCGCAGTGGCGACGATTAGCGAAGTGATCGGCGAAATTCAGCGGGCTTCTGGCGCCGCCGAGCGTTTAATTGAACTGGCTGAAACGCCAGTGGATATTCCCGTTGCAACTCATCCTATTGTTTTACCCGCCAAGGTCAGTGGCGAGTTAGTCATAGAAGGACTCAACTTTGCCTATCCAGAGCATGATGCCTTAGTACTAAAACAGCTTAATATGGCCATTGCCGCGGGGGAGCGGGTTGCCTTAGTCGGCCCAAGTGGCGCGGGTAAGAGTACCTTGTTCCAGTTATTGCAGCGCTTTTATGTGCCTAGCGCTGGCAGTATTCGACTGGAAGGAATTGATATTGCTAAGCTTCTGCCACAAGACCTACGGGCGCAGTTTGCTCTGGTGCCGCAGGACTCTGTGATCTTTGCGACCAGCGTACTTGAAAACGTGCGTTATGGCCGAGTCGATGCGACTGAGCAAGAAGTGATAGATGCTTGTATCGCGGCCCGTGCCCACGAGTTTATTATCGAATTTACTGACGGTTATCAAACCTATTTAGGCGAGCGTGGCGTGCGACTTTCTGGTGGGCAAAAACAGCGGATCGCCATTGCGCGGGCGATTTTAGCCGACAGACCGATATTGTTACTCGATGAAGCGACCAGCGCCTTAGATGCGGTAAGCGAGCAGAAAGTGAAGCAAGCGTTGGACGTATTGATGGCGGGTAAAACCACCTTAATTATTGCCCATCGCTTATCGACGGTGATCAATGCCGATAGGATTTTTGTGTTCGATAAGGGCGAGATTGTTGCCTGCGGGCGCCACCAAGAGTTGATGCAATCCAATGCGTTATATCGTGAATTTGCCAGTCTGCAATTGTTAACCGAAGAGGCCAATGCCAGCGCCTTGAATGAGATCATTTAGGTAAAATAAAACCCAGTTGCTAGCTGAAACGCTCAAGCTAGCTCACTGGGTCTTTTATTGTGCGTTTGTTGCTAAGCTTTGTTGCTAAGCTTTGTTGCTAAGCTTTGTTACTTAGCTTTGTCTTTAAGTGCGGCACTTTAAGTACTGCACTTTAAGTGCGGTCTCTAAGCTTTATCTTTTAGCTCGCGGCGCAGAATTTTTCCTACGGTACTCTTAGGTAATTGCGTCATAAATTCAATGACTTTTGGCAATTTATAGGCGGTCAATTGCTCGCGGCAATAGGTTAGAATGGCCTCTTTTGCCTGTTGATGATCTTGGCTATCATCCTTGAGCACGATAAAGGCTTTAACCGCTTCGCCCGAGTGTTCATCTTTTACTCCCACCACGGCGCATTCGATCACACTTGGATGGCTCGCCAGCACGTTTTCCACCTCGTTGGGATAAACGTTAAAGCCTGAGACTATGATCATATCCTTTTTGCGATCAACAATTTGATGGAAATCTTCCGCTGTTGCTATGGCAATGTCACCGGTTTTAAAGAAACCATCTTGAGTCATAGCGTTGGCGGTTTCCTGCGGATTATTCCAATAACCCCGCATCACTTGTGGGCCGCGCGCGGCTAATTCTCCCGCCGTACCTAAGGGCACTTCAAGGTTGTTTTCATCTAAGAGTTTAACTTCAGTGCCAATCACAGGTTTACCAATAGTGCCAAGCTTTTGATAACCGGGCGCATTGAGTGAAATCACCGGTGAGGTTTCAGATAATCCATAACCTTCGCTGATCATATTGCCTGTCGTCTGTTGCCAAATATTCGCCGCTGCGGCCGTGAGTGCAGTGCCGCCAGAGATAGTGATTTTTAAGTGGCTAAAGTCCAGCGCCTTAAACTCGGGTTGATGGCATAGGGCGACAAACAGGGTATTGAGTCCTGCAAATCCCGTGAAGGGGTATTTGGCGAGTGTCTTAATTAAGCCACTAATATCACGCGGATTTGGAATTAATACCGAGCAACCACCGCACTCGAAATACAGCACTAAGTTCACCATAAAAGCGTAAATATGGTAAATCGGCAGTGGCGCAACAAAGATATCTTCCCCTTCGGTGATCACGCTCGCGATACGGGATTTTACCTGCGCCGCATTGGCGATCATATTGCCGTGGGTCAACATGGCACCTTTGGATAATCCTGTCGTGCCACCTGTGTATTGCAACGCCGAGAGGTCGTCGAGATTTGAGATAAATCGGCTAAAGGGAAGGTCAGCCCCTTGTTTTAAAATCTGACAAAACTCGACATTCTTAAGCCCTGTTTTTGGCTGCACATGCGGATCGATCAAATCTAAAGGATGGGTGGAGATGACAAG
Source organism: Shewanella sp. 1180_01 (assembly GCF_052850535.1). NCBI lineage: Bacteria > Pseudomonadati > Pseudomonadota > Gammaproteobacteria > Alteromonadales > Shewanellaceae > Shewanella > Shewanella sp. 1180_01. Next base: position 31,603 of record NZ_VXCT01000009.1, on the reverse strand, counting down.
TTCTATTTGAGTGCTGTCGATGACTTTGGCCAAGGTCGGCAATAGGTCGGATAACACCACAAGCGCTTTAGCACCAGAATCATTGAACTGATGAATAAGCTCGCGCTCGGTATATAAAGGATTCGTATTAACAAGGATAAGCCCAGCCCTGATTGCGCCGTAGGCCGCGATGACAAATTGGGTGATATTGGGCAATTGAATGGCGATGCGATCGCCGGGTTTGAGTGTGGTCTTATTTTGTAAATAGGCGGCAAAGTAACGAGAGTCGCGTTCTATCTCATTAAAACTGCAGGTTTTACCAAGGCAGGCATAGGCGGGTTTATCGCCATAACGCAGGCTGGTTTTCTCGATCAGATCGACCAGTGATGAGTAGTCTAGTTTGAGTTGAGAGTCTTGATCGTATGCCATGCTGAACTACCTCAAAGATGATGTTTATTAGTTGTTATTATTCTGGAGTTAAACAGGTGTTTAGATTAGAGGGTGTTAGCACTAGAGGTCAATGCTTATCGCAAAAAACATCGCTATGCCAATAACGGTATCTTTATGTAACAAATAGTATTTTTACTCTAAAACTCAGGCGTTAAGGATAGCGTAATTATCGTATCATCGATAAAGCACTAATAGTGCGTGAGTGGAGATCATTCGAGATTTTGTAATGGGTATGTTTATAAGAATTCAACTTGCTTAAGCTTATTTTGCGTAACGTCGAATAACAGATGGATTGCAGCCACTGCTGATTAGATGCCTAAGATTGGATTTTATTGGACGAAGAAGCACTAAAGATATCGCAAGAAATACACTGTCCTTTGAGGATGAGTGTTTGATTTAGAACGGCGCTTAGGTTGATTCCCCAAGCGCCGATTTAGCGGTTAATGTAGACGGTTACCGATATTAACCGCTAAAAGCCTAGGGACTGAAGAATCCAGTTTCTTGACTCACTTGCTGGCTTGGCTGTTTCACATCCGTCACCGAGAATTGGATCATTTTGCGCCCCGAGGGGATGGCATCCTTATCGGCTAATACTGTGACGGGATAGTCCACTTGTTCGCCCGCAGCCAAGGTAATAATAGGATCGGCAATCAAGCTGAAGGGCATTTCACTGTCAACAGCGAGTTGATACTGCTTAGTGTCCTGCGTTTTGTTGCGGATCTTCAGCTGATAGGTATTTTCAATCTTATTGTCAGCGGTTTCGCGGTACAGGCTTTGACGGTCTCGGATCACGTTAAGCTGGATTTCGCTGCGGCTATTTAAATCTAAACCTATCACTATCAGCATGATCACGACCGCTGCGCCGTAGCCTAAGAATCGCGGCGAGCGCCAATAGGAGTAGCTGACTCCCTTAAGATCATTCTCACTCATGTAGCCGATAAGGTTCGGTTTATAATCGAATTTCAACATGGTTTCATTACAAGCATCGACACAGGCACCGCAGTTGATGCACTCATATTGCAAGCCGTTACGAATATCTATCCCTGTTGGGCACACTTCGACACATAAATTACAGTCAACACAATCACCAAGATTACTCTCTCTGAGATTGGTTTCTTGCTTACGTTTACGTGGGCCGCGGGATTCACCGCGCTGTGCATCATAGGTCACAGTTTTAGTGTTGGCATCGAACATTACAGCTTGGAAACGTGAATAGGGGCAGCAATGTAGACACATTTGCTCGCGCATCCAGCCCGCATTCAGATAAGTACAAATGGCGAAAAACCAGACCCAGCTAGTCACCCAAAAGCTGGCATTGCCCGTCAATATGTCCATATAGAGTTCGCGGGCGGGAATGAAATAGCTGATAAAACCACAGCCGGTGAGCAGGGCGGCGAGACCCCAAAGTAAGTGCTTGGTGCTTCTTTTACCTATTTTGCTGCCAGACCAAGACGCTTTGTCGAGTTGCTTGCGTTTGTTGCTGCTGCCTTCGATGCGCGTTTCAATCCACACATAGATAAAGGTCCACGCCGTTTGTGGGCAAAGATAGCCGCACCAAACGCGGCCCCAGAATACGGTAATAAAGAACAGACCGAAGGCGGCGGCGATAAAAATCCATGCGAGTAGGGTAAAGTCCTGCGGCCATAGCGTGATGCCAAAGAAGAAAAACTGTTGCTGGCTGATATCTAACAATATCGCTTGGCGGCCATCGATTGAGATAAACGGCAGGGCGAAAAACAACACGATCAGCAGGCTATTCATCATGGTTCGCAGGCGCTGAAAATCACCTTTCTGCTCACGAAAATGGATGTTGCCAGAGGGCGAATTACTCCCTGTTGCAGTTTCGCTGGAGAGGATTTTAATCGGAATGTGCAGCTCGACTGAGGAAGGTTTCGCGCTCATACTCTTATTCACACTTGGAGAATTGGGGGTAACTTCGCTCTTGGGCATAAAGGGTCCTAACGGCTTAAATAAGATTCGCCTCCCTATAGCAAGCGCTAGGCCAAGTTTTAACTGATTCAACCTTATGATATATATTGTTATTTTATGATGCGAGCTAAGTGGTAGTCGCGATATATCACACATTGGCGATATATCGCGTTTTTAGCTTGTGTGGTTAGAGTTATATTTCACTCGATTGACGTTGGATCCCCAGTTTTTTCATCCGCGATCTTAACGTACTTGCCGGAACGCCTAGCACATTCGCCGCGCCGAGTGGACCGGATATTCGCCAGTTTAAGCGTTTAAGGGTCTGTTCTATATGTAAGGCTTCCGCTTCTGCTAAGGTTTGGCCTTGGGCTTGAGCTAAGGGGTTGTTGCTCGGCATCGCATGGATCTGCAGAATATCGCCTTGGGATAGAATGGCTTCGCGCTCGAGGATGTTTTGCAATTCGCGCACATTGCCCGGCCATGTATAAGCCATGAGCTTTTGCAGCCCTTTTTGGCTCACACCTCGGATTTTTTTACCTAACTTACGATTCAAGCTGTGCAGTATATGGCTGACGAGTTCGGGGATATCTTCGATCCTCGCGCGCAGTGGTGGCACTTGAATAGGAAATACATTCAAGCGGTAATAGAGATCCATCCGAAATAATCCCTGCTCGACCCGCTTGAGTAAGTCGTGATGACTGGCGGCGACCAAGCGAATATCCACTTGAATGGTTTCGCTGCCTCCGAGGCGTTCGAAGGATTGCTCTTGGATGACCCGCAGTAGTTTTGATTGGGCTTCTAAACTGAGTTCTGCCACTTCATCGAGGAACAGCGTGCCTTGGTGAGCAAGTTCGAAGCGGCCTTTACGGCGACTGGTGGCACCGGTAAATGCGCCTTTCTCGTGACCAAAAAGTTCACTTTCTAACAAAGATGCCGAAAACGCGGCGCAGTTGACGCTGATCATCGGCTTGTCTTTGCGGCGACTGAGTTGATGTAAGTTACGGGCAACAAGCTCTTTTCCTGTGCCATTTTCACCACAAATGAGCACAGTACTGTCGGTATTGGCCACCATATGCAATTGCTGGATCATGTGGCGGATCACGCTACTGGCGCCCGAAATATCCACATCACCCGTTTTGTCAGCAAGTTCAGCCTGCAGATAATGATTCTCCGAGGCGAGTCGCTCCGAGAGCGCCTGCACTTGCGCCAATGCTTGGCGTAATGACTGCTCTGTTTGCTTTTGAATACTAATGTCACGAAATATCGCGACTACGCCAATCAGTTCATTATCACGGTAAACGGGGGTGGAACTGTAATACACGGGGAAGCTACTGCCATCTTTACGCCAGAACACATCGTGGGTGATTTCTCGGGTAATACCATCCTTTAAGGTGTTGTAAATCGGGCAATCTTCTTGGGGATAATGGCTACCATCGGCATGGCTGTGATGATGACAGTTATGGATATTTTTGCCCAGTAACTCTTCATTCTTCCAACCTGTCATGCGTTCAGCCGCGGGATTGATGAACACCGCATTCCCGCTTAAATCAAATCCATAAATACCTTCACCGACAGCGTTAAGCAGTAACTGATTTTCAGGTAAGAAATGCTTATCGACTGATTTTTGATTATTGACCGAAATCTCATTTGTCATCTGTGGTACTCAAGCTTGGCTGGTATTGCCCGAGTATACCTTAAGTTGCATGTCGCGATATATCGTGTCTTTGATTGAGTTAGTGAGTATTTCCCACTTTATGGTGACTTATGGGTTTTACATTTTGGCGCCCTAAAGTGCATTTTACCTAACGACACACCTTAAAAAATATTCACTTATAACAAACTGATCTAAAAGAGAAATGACTAATATTCATTCAAAAGTCTGATTTAATATTGGATATTATCTTATTTATGTTATAAAAATGTTCTTGTTATGTAAAAAGTAACTTTGTATTGACCGTGGTAGCAAGGTTTTAGGGACTATAATCACATATAGCAGGTCAGGTATTCTAAAAATAATAAGCAGTTGGGATGAATATGATGACCTCAAAGAAGCAGAAGTTTGGATTAAGTGCAGTCAGTTTGGCGATTACGTTAGCTTTGTCTGGTAGCTTCATTAGCCCGCAAGCCATGGCTGAGGAAGAAGACGCTGCTGTTAAAAATGAAGGCGTGGAAAAGATTGCAGTTGTTGGTTCACGTGCGGCACCACGCTCAGTGGGTGAATCCCCTGTCCCTGTTGATATCATCGGTAACGAAGAGTTTACTCGTAATGGCGCTACGGATATGAATGACTTGCTCGGTAAAGTGGTGCCTTCCTATAACGTAGGGGTGCAGCCTATCAGCGATGCAGCGACCTTAGTTCGCCCAGCCAATATGCGTGGGCTCGCTCCTGATCATACCTTAGTCCTAGTCAATGGTAAGCGTCGACATCGTGCGTCCGTTATTGCCTTCCAAGGTGCAGGTATTTCGGATGGTGCTCAAGGTCCCGATATTTCAGTTATTCCTGCGATTGCCCTCAAACAAGTGGAAGTGCTGCGTGATGGCGCCGCCGCTCAGTATGGCTCAGATGCCATTGCGGGCGTGATTAACTTCCAATTAAAAGATGATTCTGAGGGGGGGCAAATTGAGGTGCGTTACGGCGAGTACTACGAAGGGGACGGTTCATCGCCACAGGTGGCTGCCAATATAGGCCTTCCTTTTACTGACAATGGTTTCGCTAATTTTAGCGTCGAGTATAAGCAAGCCGATACGACCAGTCGCAGTGTGCAGCGTGATGATGCGGCAGGATTGATCGCCGCGGGCAACACTGCCGTGGCTAATCCGGCCCAAGTTTGGGGTAATCCAGAAACCAAGGAAGACTTTAAGCTGTTCTTTAATATCGGATTAGATTTAAATGAAAACCAGCATGCCTACACCTTCGGTAACTGGGCCCGTCGAGATGTCGAAGGGGGCTTCTATTTCCGTAATCCAGATAGCCGCAGTGGCGTTTATGGTAACCAGCTATTTCAACGTGATCAGAATGGTGAATATATTCTCGATGCTAATGGCGATAAATTGGCATTAAAAGATGATCAGGGTAGAGATAGGTACGACAGATTAGTCGGGGATATTACTGGGAATATGTCCGGTAACTGCCCCCAGACTGATGGAATGAATCAAAATGGTCTGAATATTTATGATATTGTAGGCTTAACTGCAGTTAGCGCTAATCCTAATTGTTTCGTCTTCAATGAGATGTTTCCCGGCGGCTTTACGCCGCGTTTTGGCGGGGTCGTTGAGGATTCATCCTTAGTAGCGGGTCTTAAAGGCGAAACCCGTAAAAATATTAACTATGATTTAACGGCATCCTATGGCCGTAACGAAGCCGATTTCTATATCAACAATACTATTAATGCTTCCTTGGGGCCCAATACCCCTACCAGTTTTAAGCCGGGCAAATATGTGCAGATGGAGCGGGGTGTTAGTGCCGATTTTAGTTATTACGAAATCGATACCTGGAGCTTTGCTGCTGGGATTGAATATCGCCGTGAAACCTTTGAGATCTATGCTGGTGATGTTCCTTCCTTTGAAATTGGCCCATTGGCGTCACAGGGATTTGGGATCGGCTCCAACGGTTTTCCCGGTTTTAAACCTGAAGATGCGGGGGCGTGGTCGCGTAGTAACATAGGCGTATATCTGGATGTGGAAAAGGAAATCACCCTAGACTGGTTAATCACAGGCGCAATACGTTATGAAAACTATGACGACTTTGGCTCTACCACTAACTGGAAGTTAGGTTCACTGTTTAATGTGAACGACTATTTCGCTATCCGAGGCGCCGCTAGCACAGGTTTTAGGGCGCCCACGGTAGGGCAAAATAATGTCCGTAACGTGACTACGGCCTTTGGTCCTAATGGTTTGCAAGATCAAGCGACGTTACCGCCTACCAACCCTATATCGGTACAAAAAGGGGGCAAAGCACTGGAGCCTGAAACCTCAGTCAACTTATCTATTGGTGGCGTGTTGACTGTGGGTGATCTCTTTATGACGGTGGACTATTTCAACATTAAGCTGGAAGACCGCATTACCCAGACTTCGCCATTAGAGCTAACCCAAGCCGATATACAAGATTTACTCGACCAAGGCATATTGGATGCTAGCAGTTTTGCGGCGGTACGTTATTTTACTAACGATTTTGATACTACAACCCAAGGGATTGATTTAGTCGCTAACTATTCACCAGATTGGCTCGATGGTGCCAGTTTTGCCTTAGCCTATAACTGGACTGAGACTAAGGTTGATTCCTTTAACTCAGCAAATATCAGTGCCGCTAAAGTGAAATCTCTACAGGATGCCCTGCCGCACCATAAGGGCACTTTGACTTGGACTCAGGAACTCAGTGCCGAGTTTCGTTCAATGCTAAGAATGAATTATTACGGTGCTTATTGGGAAAACCATTTAGATTCCGATGGTGAATTGCCAATAGATGTGAGTTCTGCGGTAACCTTTGACGCCGAGTTAGGCTACGACATTAATGACAGTTGGAGTGTGGCAATCGGTGCACAAAACTTATTGAATACGTATCCCGATAAGAACCCTTGGGCAGGGATTGCAGGAGCTGAATATCCTGTGACCTCTCCCTATGGGTTCAACGGTGGCTTCTACTATGGCCGTGTAAATTACCGTTTTTAATTAGTAAGCCAATTTATAGAAGCGATTTCTAACCCACCTTTCAAGAAATTTGGCTTTTATAGATTTGAAGTGAAGTGAGCAAAAAGGCTGCAGTGCAGCCTTTTTTATTGGTTGATTTTTCGTTAGCTGCGATTCGTTTGTGCGGCAGCAAGGCCATTCAACACATCACTCATACTGAGTTTTGACGGCAAAAGAATGCCATTGGGTGCGCTTGGACCGTAGATTTTATTGTAGGGCGTACCAGGTACACCTTCATGGCGCATATAGCTTTCAATCGTTTTGTTGGCCTCACTCCAGTTGCCTTGCATCAGGATAATGTTGTCTGCCATTAAGGCATTCACAATTTGTTCCCTATGGGTGACTTCGGCTTTATTGGTTTGGCAGATGGTGCACCAATCTGAAGTGATATCGACAAACACTGTATAGCCTTGGGCAACCAGAGGTGCAATTTGCTCGGGTGCTAAGGTGTGCCATTGCAGTTTTTGATAGGCTTGATAATCCTCGCCTTTATGCACAAATCCAATAATCGCACCGAGTCCTAAGGCGAAAAATCCCAGTACAAATATCACCGCCAGCGGTATGGTTTTTCCTTTTTGTCTTTGCCAAAGCAGCAGCAAGATAGCGCCGATTAATAGACAAAGAATGATAATACTGATCAGAGTAATAGTGCTCATAAAACTTCCTGCTGGAGAATGGCGTGCCTTTATTAACCATAGAGGCTAAGGAATACAGACTTAGATTCGTGCCTATCTTAGCGGTTAACGGCTTAAATCAGCGTGAATTTATGGGATTTCATTTGAGCAGCCCTTTGACGCATTCAGTTGCAATTGTGTTTTGCGCCTGCTGTTGAGTCTTTGTAAGCTGGGCAGGATGATAGTTACCGCTATAACAAAAATAATAGGAAATAAGATGACACCTTTATTATCGTGTCGACGCTCGTCGGCTAGGCCGCTTTGGTCATTATTACTGTTGCCGTTGATCGTATTCTGCTCGAGCCTGAGCTATGCCGAACCCGCCAAAAAGGCCGAAGATAAAGCCGACAAGCTTGCCCCTGAAGTCGTCAAAACTGAGCATAAGATGACGATTCAAGGGCAAAAAGTCAGTTATCAAGCGATAAGTGGCGAGACTATTTTAAAGGATGATAAAGACGAACCGCTGGCGAGTATTTTCTCTATTACCTATTTACGTGACGATGTTAAAGACAGCAACAAACGCCCCGTAACCTTTATTTTTAACGGCGGTCCGGGTTCGGCCTCGCTCTGGTTGCACATGGGCTTATTCGGTCCTAAACGTGTGGTGGTGCCGGATGCAAAGGACGATGGCGCAGCACCTTATCATATTGAATCAAACGATTACTCTGTGCTCGATGAGTCCGATCTCGTGTTCATCGATCCCGTAGGTACTGGCTTTAGTCGCGCTTTAGGTGATAAAAAAGGTGCAGACTTTTGGGGCGTGAAAGAAGATGCCCAGTCAATTGCCGAGTTTATTCGCCGCTGGTTGATTGAGCATAAACGTTGGAATTCCCCGAAATATTTGGCCGGCGAGAGTTACGGTACTACCCGCGCGGCAGCACTTGTTAATGAATTGCAGGGCGGTTGGACCGACATTTCGGTGAATGGAATTATGCTGATTTCATCTATTCTCGATTTTAGTCATGCCCGCTACCAACCGGGTAATAATCAACCATACATTGGTTTTTTACCGACCATGGCGGCGACGGCTTTTTACCATAATAAAGTCAGCGCTACGGATAAAGCTTTAGGGCTAGAGGCTTTTATTGAGGAAGCGCGCAAGTTTGCCATTAAAGATTATGCCCTCGCGTTGTTGCAAGGCAGCCGCTTAACACCCGAGGCCTATCAAGCGGTACGTCAAAGCTTGGCGCGCTTTACGGGGTTAAGTGAGCACTATTTAGATCGTGTTAATTTGCGCGTGAGCGCCAGTCGATACACTAAGGAGCTGCTCAGAGATCAAGATTTGACAATAGGTCGGTTAGACAGCCGCTACACAGGTAAAGACTATGATAGTGGCGGCGATTCAACCGACGATGATCCATCAGGTTATGGGATTGATGGCGCTTATACAGCCGCCATGCATCAATATCTGTATGACGATTTGGGCGTGACCTTATCCCGTCCTTTCAATGTACTCTCCGTTGATGTGAACCGGGGCTGGAACTGGAATATCAGCGGTAAGCAGATGCACTATGTCAACGTTGCGCCTTATCTTGGTCAAGCGCAGCGTGAGAACAAAGATCTGCGGATTTTTGTCGGCAACGGTTACTTTGACTTTGCGACGCCATTTTTTGCCACCGAAAATACCTTTGCCGATAACGGCATAGATAATAGTCGTGTGAGTATGCATTACTATAAAGCGGGACACATGATGTACGTTGAGCCCGAATCCTTAACTCAGTTAGTGAAGGATATCCGTGCTTTTTATCAGCCTAAATAGCCGTTAATTTATCGACAAACGGATTGATTAGCGTTAACGCCTTAATGGCGCAATGCTAGAATAGCAAACAAGTTAAGGCCCCAGAGTTTATATACATCAATGGGGCCTTTTTATTCGGCGTAAGGTGTGTTCAATGAGTTTTAGTACTTGGTTAGGTTTATTGGCTATTTGTTGTTTGGGGGCTATGTCGCCGGGCCCAAGTTTAGCTATGGTGGTGCGCCATACCTTAGGCGGTGGACGGGGCAAGGGTATAGTTTGCGCGTGGGCACATTCGATAGGCATTGGGATTTATGCGTTGGTGACGTTACTCGGCTTAGCCGTCGTACTTAAAAAGGCGCCCTTAGTCTTTAATGGCATTGCGATTCTCGGTGCTTTATATCTGGCTTGGATGGGAGTTCAGGCGCTACGTTCCAAGGGCGGTATGCAAGCTAAATTGGCCGCAGGGGAGGCGACAGATACCTTGACAGCAGCTCGTGATGGTATCGCCATTTCCTTATTTAATCCTAAAATCATGCTGTTTTTCCTCGCGTTATTCAGCCAATTCGTGATGGTGGCCGACAGCATGACGGCTAAAGCTTTAATCGTTTTTACCCCTTTAGTGGTCGATGGACTTTGGTATACGCTTATCGCTTTATTGTTATCCCACTCAAGCGTGTTGCCTAAACTACGGGAAAAGGCAGGGTTAATTGATAAGTTGTCCGGCGTGGTGTTGATACTGCTGGCATTCCGCGTGGTATACACGCTTTAGTTATTGATTGCAGGTCATCTGTTTCAACAAACAAAAACGCCATCAATCGATGGCGTTTTTTATGTTTTCGCTATGCATGAAAGGCATGCTTAGCCTTTAAACATTTGCACTGAATTGTCGGTCTCTTCTGCCACCGCTTCTTGGAGAATTGGCGGATTCGCGATGTGATCGTCTAAGTTGTCACTCAGCATTTCTTTGAATTCACTGCTAAACCATTCTAATGCGCTTTCTTTCTCGGCGCCGAGATCCGCTGATTTAATCGCGGCTTCGAAGGCGTTAAAACGTGCCGCGGCAAAACGCAGTGCCGTGCCAACCTTGCCTACATCTGCTTCTTGTTGGCTTAGCTGATTGGCTAAGGCAATAAACTGATCAGCAAGTTCGTAAATGGTGGTGTTGCTCGTGTCGGTCATGGCGTTCACTCTAAAAAGTAACAGATTAAAGTTGGATTCTAACGTAATTGACGTAAGAAGGAATCGTCAGGCATTAACTATTGGGATCTGTGTCGGTAATGACGACTCCGGTTTGGGAGTCATAACTGATCGAGAGTTTGTCGTTGGTTCGATAGAAATAAGTGCACTTGCCTGGGTTGGTATAGCTGGCTTTGTAGTCGGTTTCAGTCGTATCAACATTTAGGCGTGAGACACTCGGTTGGGTATTTTGGAATAATACTTCCCATACCGAGATACAGTCTTCGACATTATCGAGCGCCGGTGAGGCTTCATTACCAAAGATATAGTGTTGTGCAGGCCAGCCGAAGGCGTTGAAATCTACTTGCTCAGATTGCGCCGTGCCAAATACCGGTAAGTCTTCTTTTGGACCTGAACCCACTTTTACCGCCCAAACGGATCGCGCCAGATTGATGGCTGACTTAAAGCCACCGCCAGCGGCTTTGACTGTAGCGATTTGCGCATCTTGCTGCACATTGATAAATTTTGGCAGGGCCACTACCGCTAAAATACCGAGCACTATGATGACCACCACAAGCTCTACTAAGGTGAAACCCGTTTGATGTCGTTGTATCAATTTATCAGAATGTTGGATCATCATGGAGTATTAGACAGTGCGAGAATGGGCGCACTATAGCATTTAAATTCGAATGTTTTAAATTGAAAGTCTTAAAGTGAAACACTGCAAACATAGCCTTATCACTCATCGACAAGCATAACCTTCAAACTTGCCATTCTACAGCAGGACTTTTAAGCTAGCCCGATAATAGGATTGAGGAAGTAAAATCGTGACTCAGGTGACATGGCAAACATTTATCGATGGGCAAAGGGCTTTGCCTTATTTTCAGCAACTAAGTGCGTTTGTAGACAATGAACGTAGGGTTGGGAAAGTGGTTTATCCACCCGAAGCTGATGTTTTTAATGCTTTTACTATGACTCCGCTTGAAAAGGTCAAAGTGGTATTGATTGGCCAAGATCCCTATCACGGCCCAGATCAAGCCCATGGTTTATGCTTTTCGGTCAAACGCGGTATTAAACCGCCGCCTTCCTTAGCCAATATGTACAAGGAATTAGCGACAAATATTGATGGCTTTACCATTCCATCCCACGGGGATTTATCTGCATGGGCGGAGCAGGGGATCTTAATGCTCAATACGGTGCTGACCGTTGAGCAAGGTAAGGCGCACTCCCATGCCAAAGCGGGCTGGGAAGTCTTTACTGCTGCCGCGCTGGAATTATTGAATCGCCAGACACAGCCGATTATCTTTGTGCTTTGGGGCAGTCATGCCATCAAAAAAGGTCAAGTGATTAACGCACCGCAACATCAAGTGCTTACTGGGCCGCATCCTTCACCTTTATCGGCTTATCGTGGTTTCTTTGGCTGTGGGCATTTTTCTCAAGTGAATCAATTATTACTTGAGCGGGGCGAAGCGCCGATCCGCTGGCAGGTTTAATCTTAGGGTTGCGGGTTTGAGGCAATAAAAAAGGTCTTACTGAGTAAGACCTTTTCTTTGGGCTAAAAATGAATTAGCGAGTGATCAATGATTACGGTCGACCGAAATCTTAGCTAGCGCAACTAAGGCTTGCTTGTAGTCGCTGTCAGGCAGAATCGATAATGCCTCGATGGCTTTCTCTGATTCTTCAATCGCTTTTTGCTGGGTGTAGTTTAACGCGCCACAATGGTGCAGTGCTGCCACTATTTTATCTATGGCCTGTGTACCATCGCCTTGCTCAATTGCTTGACGTATGAGGTGTTTCTCTTCGTCTGTGCCATGGGCAATGGCATAGATGAGTGGCAGAGTTGGTTTACCTTCAGCAAGGTCATCACCTATGTTCTTGCCTAGCTCATCACTGTCGGCGGTATAGTCGAGTAAATCGTCGGTAAGCTGGAAGGCGGTCCCAAGGTATTTACCATAGTTACCTAAGGCGGTTTCTTGCTCTAGCGTCGCACCCGCTAACACACCCGCAAGCAGAGTGGCCGCTTCAAACAACTTAGCAGTTTTGCAATAAATGACCCGCATATAGCTTTCTTCTGTGGTGTCAGGATCGTTGCAATTCATCAGTTGTAAGACTTCGCCCTCGGCCAATACGTTCGTGGTATCCGCTAACACTCTGAGCACTTTCATGCTGTCGAGTTCAGTCATCATCTGGAATGAACGGGTATAAAGGAAATCCCCGACCAGCACGCTGGCGCTATTGCCGAACAGTGCGTTGGCGGTTTCTCGTCCGCGGCGCAATGTCGATTCATCAACTACATCATCGTGGAGCAATGAGGCCGTATGGATAAACTCAATAATCGCCGCTAGCTTAAGATGCGCTTCGCCTTCGTAGCTCACCGCACGTGCGGCTAATACCGACAGCAGAGGACGAAGACGTTTACCACCACCATTAATAATGTAAAAACCCAATTGATTAATTAGGGCGACATCTGATTCAAGCTGTTTATATATCAGCTGATTGACTGCTTGCATATCAGTGTCAGCCAGTTGACGAATAGCGTTTAAATCCATAGTAGACTCTGGTTGTGGGGTCATTACGTACCGGCCCCTGTTTAGGCTCACGTGTTATAATGAAATGAATTTTACCTAAAATTCTGACATATGACAGCACTAGCTCAACTAATGTGAGAGTTAATCCGGTCTTTTTTTATTCTTTCCTAATTAGGGCTTGCCAGAGTTAGATTCTTCGCGTAAACTCCGCGCCCATTGTCAATAAAGTTTTTATAGCACCCTGCCTCATCCAAGAATGAGCCCGCGTGTTAGGAATTGGAGTAAAATAGCTATGTACGCTGTTTTTCAAAGTGGTGGTAAACAACACCGTGTAGCCGAAGGCCACACTGTTCGTTTAGAAAAGTTAGAAGTTGCAACTGGCGAAACTATCGAATTCGATCAAGTTCTTTTGATCGCTGATGGCGAAACAGTGCATGTTGGTGCTCCTTTAGTAGCTGGCGGTAAAGTCGTTGCTGAAGTTGTAAGTCACGGTCGTGGCGATAAAGTAACTATCGTTAAGTTCCGTCGTCGTAAGCATCACGACAAGAAAATGGGCCACCGTCAGTGGTTCACTGAAGTTAAAATTACTGCTATCAACGCATAATAGGAGTCTAACTCATGGCACATAAAAAAGCTGGCGGTTCTACTCGTAACGGCCGCGATTCAGAAAGTAAACGTCTAGGTGTTAAGCGCTTTGGCGGTGAATCAGTTCTAGCTGGTAACATTATCGTTCGTCAACGTGGTACTAAATTCCACGCTGGTGTAAACGTAGGTATTGGTCGTGACCATACTCTGTTTGCTCTGACTGACGGTAAAGTGAAATTCGAAGTTAAAGGCGCTAATAACCGTAAGTTTATTAGCATCGAAGCTTAATTTTCGAACCTAGCTTATACTGTTAAAGCCCCGCCATTGGTGGGGCTTTCTGTTTTTTGTGCTTCTATTTACGCCGTGTAGATGCTTGAGTTGGTAAATGATTACCAAGAATGAGCATTGACAGGTAAGATTGGGAGCAAAGTATCTCGAGTTTTTTGGCGACCAATGAAGTTAGACGGTATAATTGCTTCATTCAGTGGTGCCAGGAGTAAGTATGAAGTTTGTCGATGAGGCAGTAATTAGGGTCGAAGCAGGCGACGGCGGTAGCGGTTGTGTTAGCTTTAGGCGCGAAAAGTATGTACCAGATGGTGGTCCTGATGGTGGTGATGGTGGCGACGGCGGCAGTGTTTTCCTGCAAGCTGACGAAAACTTCAACACCTTGATCGAGTTCCGTTTTGAACGTTTTCACATGGCTGAACGTGGCGAAAATGGTCGTGGCCGTGATTGTACCGGTCACAGCGGTAAAGATCTGATCTTAAAAGTTCCTGTTGGTACTCGCGCGGTCGATCATGATACTGAAGAAGTCCTTGGGGATTTAACGACCCACGGTCAAAAGCTATTGGTTGCCAAAGGTGGTTTCCATGGTTTAGGTAACACCCGTTTTAAGAGCAGTACTAACCGTGCCCCACGTCAAAAGACGTTAGGAACACCCGGTGAAGTTCGTAGCCTTAAATTAGAGTTGTTACTGCTGGCTGATGTTGGTTTGCTTGGCATGCCTAACGCGGGTAAGTCGACATTCATTCGTGCGGTTTCCCGTGCAACGCCTAAAGTGGCTGATTATCCGTTTACAACACTAGTGCCTAACTTAGGTGTGGTTAATCCGCGTCCTGGTCAAAGCTTTGTGATCGCGGATATTCCAGGTCTTATCGAAGGCGCAGCCGATGGTGCGGGTTTAGGTATTCGCTTCTTAAAGCATCTTGAGCGTTGTCGTATTCTACTGCACATTATCGATATTGAGCCTATTGACGGAACCGATCCGGTTGAGTCTGCGCGTGCTATCGTTGGTGAGCTTGAGAAATACTCTCCAAAACTGGCAAGCAAGCCACGTTGGTTAGTCTTTAACAAAACCGATTTGCTGCTCGAAGAAGAGCTGCAACAAAAGGTTGATCGCATCGTTAAAGAGATGGGTTGGGAAGGCGACGTTTACACTATTTCTGCCTACAACCGCGACGGCACTAATGAGTTGGCATTAAAGCTCCTCGATTATATTGCGAGCCTGCCACCAGAAGACAATGAAATCGACCCAGACAGTGAAGTCGAGTTCAAGTGGGATAATTATCATCAAGCTAACTTAGATTCTGTAAATGAAGACTATGTTGATGAAGATGATGACGACGACTTTGATGATGACGACTACGACGTAGAAGTTATTTACCAGAGATAATCTTACCGTCTTAATTTTGAGAGTTTCGTGTACGCAGATACTCAAAATGATATTACTCGGCAAGTTGTGCGTGCTGCACAACTGCTACTGGCCTACGGCGCAGAATCTGATTTAGTTGAAGAAATCAGCCAGCGTCTAGGTCAGGCTTTAGGCCTTGCCAGCGTAGAACTCTCTATTTCCTCCAATTCCCTCGTATTAACCAGTTTAGTTCATGGTCGATGCATCACTACGACTCGTCGTATTCGTGAGCATGGCATTAATATGACCATAGTTTGTGAATTGCAACGCATCTGTTTATTAGCTGAAAAAGGTCTGTATGGCCCCAACGAAGTCCGTAAACGTTTGGCGCGGATTGAGCCTAAAACCTATCCACCGAGTTTAGTTGTCTTCATGATTGGCCTGTCTTGTGCCAGTTTTTGTCACCTGTTTAATGGTGATCTTATCTCGTGTGTGATTACCTTTTTTGCCGCAGCTGTGGGCATGTCGGTACGTTTAGCGATTGCTAAGCAGCATTTTAATTTATTGGTTAACTTTGCCGTCACGGCTTTTGTCACCAGTATGTTGGCTCAAACTGGCTATGTGTTTGCATTGAGTGAAACGCCTAAGGCTGCTATGGCCGCGAGTGTGCTAATGCTGGTGCCGGGTTTTCCGATGATCAATGCGATTTCCGACATGGTGAAAGGGCATATGAATGTCGGCATCTCCCGTTGGGGTCATGCGACCTTGTTGACCGTTTCTTCTGTGATAGGCATTACGATTGCGATGCAGATCGGCGGGATTTTCCTATGATGGAATTACTGATAACGCTGCTGCACGATGCTTTTTTCTCAGCAATTCCCGCCGTGGGATTTGCTATGGTATTTAATGTTCCTAAACGATTTCTTCCCTATTGCGCCTTAGCGGGAGCCATTGGTCATAGCTCGCGTACCTTAATGCTACAGTTTAGTTTACCGATTGAGTGGGCCACCTTTGCCGCGGCTGCAATCGTCGGGATTATTACGATAGGGTTTGGAAAGCGCCACTTAGCGCCACCTTTAATGTATGCTGTCGCCGCTATTATTCCTATGATCCCTGGCACTTATGCCTTTAATACCGTCATTGCCTTAGTGCAACTGACTGCTCAGTCTCAGGTGAGTCCTGAACTGACGGCACAAGTGATTAGTAATGGCCTCAAAACCGTCTTTATTCTCGGGGCGTTAGCTGTGGGGCTGGCTATGCCGAGCTTGCTGTATTTCAGAACCCGCCCCGTCATTCAATAATTCTATTTCAATAAAACAGGAGTGAGCATGCGCATTGCTATGATAGCCGCGATGGCAAACAACCGAGTCATCGGAAAAGAGAATAAAATGCCATGGCATCTTCCAGAAGATCTACGTCACTTTAAAGCCATGACCCTAGGTAAGCCTGTGGTGATGGGGCGTAAGACCTTTGAGTCCATTGGTAGACCTCTTCCTGGCCGACATAACATAGTGATTTCACGTCAAACGGATCTCGTCATTGAAGGCGTGACCTGTGTAACCTCCTTTGATGCAGCCAAACAAGCCGCCGGCGAGTGTGAAGAGTTAGTAGTGATTGGTGGCGGTCAGCTTTATGCCGAGTTATTACCTTACGCAGATATCTTATATTTGACGCAAATCAAGCTAGAGGTTGAGGGCGATACATTTTTCCCCTATTTGGATGACGGAACTTGGAAGGAAACGGAATCTTTGTCTAGTATAAATGCGGATGGTTTGGAATATCGCTTTATCAATTTGGTAAAAAAATGTTAAATTGCAGCCTCTGTTGTGTACCCTGTGTGTATGGGGCGTCAGTTTATCTAACGTATTGCATCATATCGGACATTTAGTTTTCACGGAAAGAAGAGATAGCCTATTTCGTTATCCTAGATTTCGAACGAGAGCTAAAGCCAAGAGGTCAATACCCTTGAGAGACGAGATGCAGCCCATACAAAATTGATAATAAAACTATAAGAAAGTATTAAGGAGTATCGGATGCGTCTTATGCCTGTAGCCTTGGCTGCGTTAATTGGATTTAGCTATATCACTGTACCAACCCCTGCTGTTGCGGGCGTTGATCCACTCGTCGCGAGTATTTGCGATTACGTAAAAGCTAACGATAAAAACCGCCTACGTAAAAAATTAAAAGAAAGCCGCGTTAAGCTACGCCAGATTTACAGTGGCATCAGTTGCGATGGCGCAAGTCTATTGCGTACCGCTTACGGCGCGAGTGCTAACGATGCCGGTGAGTTTGTGGCTAAACGTTTGTCGGTGACGGAACTGAGTGTCGCTGAAGCCGATGGTATGACTATCCAAGCTTGGGCTGAAGCAAACGGTCATGGTGATAGCCCTATCACTGCAGCAGTGAAAGAGCGTCTTGGCGCTGCTGCGGGCGGCGAAGAAGAGTAATCGCTGAGCTGAACTTGTTGCTCCGAACAAGCGGCACTTTAGCCTATTTTGCTGCTTAGTTTTATTAAGTGACGAGTATTAAGCGCTTTGCATTAAACATCTTGCCTTGAATCAGAAAACATGCCGAACTTAAGTTCGGCATTTTTTATGGCCCTAATTTGCACTAAGTCGGTCAGGCCGAGTGATTGGTATGATAGGGAAAGTAAATTTGGCGCAAAAAAAGGGCCGCTAAGCGACCCTTGGTTTAGTGGATTTTAACAATTAAAACTTAAACTCTAAATTCACCAACTGAGGCTTGAAGCTCTTCGGCTAGTTTGGCGACTTGATGGCTAGACTGAGCCGTTTGATCTGCGCCGATAGCCGTTTCTTCCGAAATGGCAGCAATATGCTCCAGTTTCTCAGACACTTGCTGGCTGACTAAATTCTGCTCTTGAGCTGCATGGGCGATATGAGTGCCTGAGTCGTAGGCCTTATGTACAGACTGGCTAATGGTTTCGAGGGCAATGTTGGCTTGCTCAGTTTTTTCAACACAGGCATTTGCCTGAGCGCGTCCCATATCCATGGCGGCAACGGCTTGCTCTGCACCTTGCTGCAACACTTCAATCATCTGTTGGATCTCTCGGGTCGATACCTGAGTGCGTGAGGCTAAGCTACGGACTTCATCGGCAACCACCGCAAAGCCACGACCTTGTTCACCGGCTCTAGCAGCTTCAATGGCGGCGTTAAGGGCGAGTAGGTTAGTCTGCTCTGCAATGCCGCGGATCACATCCAAAATTGAACCAATTGAGGCACTATCAGACTGCACTTTATTGATCACAACGCCGGCTTTAGCCACTTCATCGGCTAAAGCCAAAATCGTCAGTTTGTTCTCTTCGGCAATGGCTCGCATATGCTGAGTTTCTTGGTCGGCTTGCTTGATTTGCTCAAGGGCTTGATCGGCACTTAACGACACTTGTTGCGCGCTAGAGCTCAGTTCTGTGGTTGCAGTGGCCACTTGGTCCACTTGGCTTTTTTGTTCTTGAATGCCGGAGGTAGTTTGTGCTGTGATTGCCGACGTTTGTTCAGCTGCCGCGGCCAGTTGGTTCGATCTATCCAAGATGCCGATAATCAAACTGCGTAAGCTATCGACGAGACGGTTGCAGTTTTTCGCCAGCTCTGCAAATTCATCGTGTCCAGAGTCATCCAGCTTATGGGTAAGGTTGCCTGAGGCTAAGACGTTTAGAGCATTGTTCACTTGGCTGAGTGAGCGTTTGAGCGGGTTCACTACAGCAAAACTCACAATGACAGCGACAACAATGGCAATTAACACTACAACCATGGTTTGTATGCTAGCAGAGTCAATCTTAGCGATGGTGTCGTTGCTCATGTTGGCGGCAACAAGTTCGATGTTATTACTCACATCATCCATGTTCGTGTTAATGACTTTCACGTCTTTTTCGATAATACCGAGTTTGAGCACAGCTTCTTTAGCATGGGAAAGCTGGCTCGATTTCAGCTGCAACATAGATTGCGGGCCGGTGACAAGCGCTAAAACTTTTTCAATATCTTTAGTGACTGAACTTAAGGTATCCGCATCGACGATACCTTGACCGTGACGATTTACATATTCAAGTTTGTTCTTGGTTTCGCTGATAATGTAGTCAAGTTCTTTAGAGATCAGTTCGTGCTTACTGTCTTCTTCATTGGTGACTAAGTCTGCGATAGTGGTGATGATATTCCCGAGGCTAGTATCAATCGCGCTGGCTGACGCGGCCAGACTCTGCTCATCGGGATTTTGACTGCTTTCTAAATCAACAATATCGAGCAGTTCAGATGAGGCATCATCGGCGGCATTTTCGAGTTTTTTCTTTAGATTAACTAACTGTTCTTGCTTGCTTAATGAAGCTTCACGTTCGGCGATCATAGCAAGGCTGTCTCGTTCAAAGCTTGAGAAGCTACCGCTTAATTGGCTGATTAAGGAGGTGAGCTCTGGCTGGCTTTTCACTAATTGGGTGATGTTAGCTATTTCGTTTTTGAACTGAGTGCCATGATCATCGAACACTTTGCGAATACTGGGAATATTGGCTGATTTAGGCGTGTGATAGGCAATCAGGATTTGTCTTTGTTGCTCGCTCAAGGTTTCACTGAGGTGATTGGTCGACTTAAGCGCTGGCAAGCTTAATTCTTGCATCATCGCCGAGCTGGCTTTTAGGCTGTTGTTGGTGAGGTAGGATGTAAATCCCAGCACCACGAGCAAAAGCGTGACAATACCAAAACCGCCAATCACTCTGGTGGCTACGTTAAATTTCATAGGATACTCCGATTTTTATTATATTTTTCCAAATGAAAACAGGGCGATTTCAGGGTTAGGCGGCTCAGTCTGTTATCGACTTTAAGCTGTTTTAGTTTAACTCTTTTTTAACTTTTTTTGGGTAATTTTTTGGTCTTTTTCAAGATGCCATAGGGTTAAGTGTTCACCCCAGCAACAACCTGTATCTAAAGCCTTTAATTTAGTATCGCCGATATTGCCCATCAGTGCTGCCCAATGGCCGAAAACCAAGGTGTGACTCTGGCGCAGGGGCGAAGCAAACTCAAACCAAGGTTTGAGTTGTGGATTAGTACAGTTTTCAGGAGGTTGTTTACAGTCAAAATCGAGTCGGCCATCGACATAGAGGTAGCGCATGCGTGTTAATGCGTTGATGCAGTAACGTAGGCGCTCTATGCCAATTGCACTTGGGTCCCATTGTTCGGCACTATCCGAATACATTTGGCTTATCAGTGCCTCAAGATAATCATCTTGTTTGAGTGCGCAACTGACGAGTGCGGCTTCTTCTCTTAATACTTCAAGCGACCACTGCGGTGGTACACCCGCATGACTCATGATGAGTTGGTGTTCGGGTAATTCACGCATTAGGGGTTGCTGTCTCAGCCAGTCAATTGAGGCTGAAATATCGGGCGATTCAAGAATTTCAGTTAAATTATCGCTGGGCTTAGCGCGTTTGAGCTTGCCGTGTAACGCCATTAAGTGGAGATCGTGATTGCCTAAAACCGTTTTAGCGGAATCACCTAAAGAACGAAAAAAACGTAGTGTAGATAAGGAATCTGGTCCGCGAGCAACAAGATCACCTACAGCCCAGAGTTCATCACGGGAGGGATTAAAATCGACCTTAGCGAGTAATTTTTGTAATTCAGCGAAACAGCCTTGGATGTCACCAACAAAATAATGCGCCACAGTACCCCTTTCCTAACGATATTAATGTAGTAAGCCTGGGGTCGCTAAACGGAAGGGACGGATCGTCGCTTGGAAATGCTCACCCGATTCGCTGACCATACCATAAGTGCCATGCATTATGCCAAGGGGTGTATCGAGCACAGTGCCACTGGTGTATTGATAGGCGGTATTTGGCGCTATGGTTGGTGTTTCACCGACAACTCCGGCGCCTTGGACTTCACTGGTATTGCCATTGGCATCTGTGATTATCCAGTGACGGGTTTCGAGTTTAGCTGCCTGCTCACCTAAATTGATGATAGTGATGGTATAGCTGAAGAGGTATTTTTCATCCTCGGGCGAGGACTGCTGCTCTATATATTCAGTTTTAACTTCAACCCGAATGGAGGTGTCCAATGCGCTCATTCTTGTTCCTAGGCTCTGGTTAAAGGGCACCTAAGTGCCCAGACATATTTATGCTTTCTTATCGCAAACCATGTTAGCCATAGCAACATACTGTTGCACGCTAATCTGCTCTGGGCGTTGACTTGAATCAATCCCTAATTGCTCGAACTCATCGTCGGATAACATGTGCTTTAAGTTATTACGCAGAGTCTTACGACGCATGTTGAACGCCGTAGTACAAAGGTGACGTAGTACGGTCACATCTTTGCAAGGGAACGGCTTTACAGCGTATGGCAATAAGCGTACGACTGCTGAGTCGACCTTAGGCGCGGGCGTAAAGCTGTGGGGCGGCACTTCAAGAACCGGAACCACTTGGCAGAAGTATTGCGCCATTACCGTTAAACGGCCATAGGCTTTACAGCCTGGGCTTGCCGATAAACGCAGTACCACTTCTTTTTGCAGCATAAAGTGCATGGTTTCAATCTGTTCGGCAAATTCGAACAGGTGGAACATCAGCGGCGTTGAAATGTTGTAAGGTAAGTTACCAAACACTTTCATCTTTTTGCCTGGCACACTCAGTTGACCAAAATCAAACTGCAGTGCATCACCTTGGTGAATGGTCAGTTTAT
Organism: Shewanella sp. 1180_01; assembly: GCF_052850535.1. NCBI lineage: Bacteria > Pseudomonadati > Pseudomonadota > Gammaproteobacteria > Alteromonadales > Shewanellaceae > Shewanella > Shewanella sp. 1180_01. The sequence continues at coordinate 9,560 of NZ_VXCT01000009.1, read as the reverse complement.
CTTTAAGGACTGGGTGATGATTTAAGCGTTCAACTAGATCGCGGTCAAGTTCGACGACGGTCAGGTTATCTACAGCTTCGGCTACGGGTTCGGTTAAAGCACCAAGGCCTGGGCCGATCTCGACCATCACATGGTGATTATCGGGGGCAATTGCGCCCACAATGCGGTCAATCACATTGCTGTCGGTAAGGAAGTTTTGTCCGAAACGCTTTCTGGCCGTGTGGCCTAAATGTACTTTGTTGCTCATTAATAATGTAATCGTTTAGTTCTTTGAGGATAACTCAATGGCTTTATTCAGAGCACACACAAAGCTGCCAATATCGGCTTTGCCTGTACCCGCGAGATCGAGCGCCGTACCATGGTCAACCGAGGTACGAATATAGGGTAAACCTAAGGTGATGTTTACCGATTTGCCAAATCCTTGTGACTTGAGAACGGGAAGTCCTTGGTCATGGTACATGGCCAAGACGACATCGGCGTCCTGTAAATATTTAGGTTGGAACAGGGTATCGGCGGGTAATGGGCCGACAATATTCATCTGGAACTCTTCTCGCAACTCGTTGAGTGCAGGAATAATCACGTCGATTTCTTCACGCCCTAAATGGCCGTCTTCACCTGCGTGTGGATTAAGGCCACAAACATAAATCTTCGGTGAAACTATGCCAAATTTGCTGATGAGATCGGCATGTAAAATCTTGATAATATGCTGTAGGCGTTGACGTGTTATCGCTTTTGCAACATAGGCCAGCGGGATATGTGTGGTCACGAGTGCCACTTGTAATCCCGGCGTTGCCAGCATCATCACCACATCGGGGCAATTTGCTTGATGGGCAAAAAACTCAGTATGGCCACTAAAGGAAATACCCGCTTGATTGATAATGCCTTTGTGTACCGGACCCGTCACGACAGCATCAAACTCGCCGCTCATGTTTTTCTCGCCCGCATAACGCAAGGTTTCAACTACATAAGTGCTGTTTTGTTCATCGAGCTGACCGCAAATCGATTCGGTCACTAGCTTGAAGGGGGCAATAGTTAATGTGCCCGCTTCTTGCGGTTTAGGCGCTTGATTTGGCTGGTAAGGGCGGAAAGTCACTTGCAAACCGAGTCGTTTAGCACGGCTGGTTAATAATTCTGGATCCGCACAAACGACTAACTCAACAGGCCAAGCCTGCTGAGCGAGTTGTACGACTAAATCGGGGCCAATACCTGCGGGTTCACCTGGGGTAACGGCAATACGTTTAGTGCTCAATTAGAATTAACCTCGATTGGTCTCTGGCTGGAAGATTTCAATGTATGCGTCTGAACGCATTTCGTCTAGCCAGTTTTGCAGTTCTTCGTTAAATTTGCGACGGAAGATCAACTGGTGCGCACGGTTACTGTTGAACTGATCCGTGGCATCGGTTTTTCTGCGTTCTTCTAACTGGGTAATGTGCCAACCGTGAGTAGTACGGAATGGCTCGCTGATCTGGTCAGTTTTCAAACTGTTAAGGGTTTGAGCGAACTCTGGCACGTAAATGCTTGGCTCTGCCCAACCTAATTCGCCGCCTTTAGTGGCGGAACCTGGATCTTCAGAATATTGACGCGCTAGGTCTTCAAACTTAGCTTCACCTGAGCGAATTTGCTTCAGGAATTGCTCAAGCATGGCTTTAGCACGATCTTCCGACAAAATTGGCGATGGCTTGAGCAAAATGTGGCGCGCTCTGACTTCTTCAATTTCTTTGGTTTGTAGGCCGCGAGCATCCATGATCTTAATGATATGGAAACCTGCACCACTCTTAATCGGGCCGATAATGTCACCCGTTTTCGCACCGTTGATCACTTCGGCGAACAGGGTTGGCATTTCGTTGATGTTCATGTAGTCCCAAATACCGCCTTCGAGTGCTTTAGGGCCCGAAGAAGATGCGATAGCGGTACGACGGAAATCTTCACCACTCTTTAAACGCTCCAAAACGATATTGGCACGTTTGCTCGAGGATTCCAGTTGTTCACTGGTAGGATTATTTGGCACGTCAATCAGGATGTGGCCAATTTGGTATTCCACATCTTTCATCCCTTGTTCTTGGATGAGTTTGACTAGGCTAGTAATTTCCTGTGGTGACACTTGAATACGACGTTGTACTTGAATACGCTGAATTTCACCTAGGGTGATTTCTTCGCGCAACTGCTCGCGGTATTGGCTGAAGCTTAACCCTTCGCTTTCAATTTTCTGTTGCATCTGCGCCACAGACATTTTTTGTTCGCGCGCGATGTTTTCAATCGCTTGGTCTAATTGTAAGTCACCAATATGCAGGCCAATACGATCTGCCATTTGCAGTTGTAAACGGGTCAAGATCAAACGTTCAATCACCTGAGTACGCAGGGCACTGTCAGAAGGTAACGATTGGTTTGCCGTTTTGGCATTGGCTTTAACAGTGTCAATCATGTTAGTGATTTCACTTTCGAGCACTATGCCGTCGTTAATTTGGACCGCAACGCGGTCGAGCGGCTGAGGTGCGGCCAATGTAGGTTGGCTGATAGCGAGTGCAAATAAAGCAAAAATCAGATGTTTACTGGGTTTCATCCACAAAATCCTTGGCACGTTCTAAGGTCAGGTTCGACGGCTTAATTGAAATAACTTTACCATTTATATCGAAATTACAGCGAGTTGCCCTAATGTCATTTTTTGGCGATGCATTTGAGTGCATGGTTAAACCTTAAGATCCGCTTTTATTAGCGTTAGCAAAAGGCAAACGATAAAGCACTCATTAACCTGTTTGGACTCTCAGTCCTTGTTGAGGTTCAGCAATCTATCACAATTCTTTGCTAATTCCTCAGATAAAGCGGTTTTCTGTAGTTAAACAGGCCGTCATTGAGCATATCGGTTACGCCTAATGGGCCAGAACCACCGAGTCCTTTAATGACTAAATTCAGGTAGAAGCCGCTTTCAAACTGCTCACGGGAGTCGATAGCAGCAGAGCCTATGTTGTCGTCATAGTTAGTTTTAATGCGGTAGTGATAACTAAATCGCACCGCATAACAACATGATTCGTATTGAATACCTGTGTAGGTTTCAATGCTGCGGCTTTCGTTTAAGTCATAATACCAATTACCCACGAAGTAGAGATCGTCACTGATGGGCCAAGCGCCACGAACACCCGCTTGGGAGATGTTCACAGTATCATTGGTATTGGAGTTCAATAAATCGGGGACGTAGCGATAGCTAAATTGCAGCAATTTGTTCGCTTCGGGTCTGAAGTCTAAGGTGACTTCCGTTTTTTTATTTTCACTGGTGTTGGTGTCGTACTGAATCGCCGCACCCATATACCAATCATTCGTCAAACGGGTATCTAACTCGGCAGCGAGTACAGATGTCGATTGATTTGATTCAAAAATATTGTCTTCGTAGCCGACTTTACTGTCTTGCAAGTAAAAAATTTGCCCTAGGCTGAATTTAGTCGCTTCTTGGTTGTGATCGTCGAACAAGCGTGTTGTTAAACCTAGCGTGACTTGGTTCGCATCGGAAATACGATCCAGTCCCGAGAAACGGCGATCACGGAATAGACCAAAATAGTCATCCTGTAATTGGGCCGTATCATAAATACCTATGCCACGTTGGTCTTCGTAGCCAACATAAAGATATTGGAATTGCGGTTCCAGCGTTTGGCGATAGTTTTCATCGAAAAGCTCAGTAAAACGCTCGAAGTTAATCTGACCATTAATCCGTACCTGCGGAATGGTACGGCTTACCGTGTCGTCTAGTTCTTCATTAGGATTGTTATTCTGTTGCCAATAATTAGTTTGCATCAGCTTCACTTGGCTGGTGAGTGAGCCCGAAGGTCCGTGAATTGGTAGGGTAACGCTCGGCGCCATATGTAAACGCGTCGCCGTGTTCACATTATTGTCTTGATGGGCAAAATTCGTCAGCTCTGAATTAAAGCCAAAATCTAAATTGTTCCAGAAATCGGCGGCGCGATAGTTAAAGTTGACTTGAGGCATCACCTGATACGGTTTTTCATCTTCACCGAGTACTTTAATATCTTGGACTCGGGTGCTGATATCCCAGTTACTTTCGAAGTAGCTGATTTCACCTATGCGCGACAGCTGGTTGTCGGTAGCACGGTTAACATCCGACTTTAAGTCATTGAAATAGTTGTTGTCTGACACGTCGGTAAAATTAGCTAATACACGCCAATTTTTGTCGATAGCCCCTTGATGTTGCCAGTTATACAGGTAGCGATTAGGACTACCACTGATCAATTTATCGTTGCCAAGATATTCAAAATTGACTCGACCTTTTTGAGCCTCGCCTGCTAAATAACCAAACTCAGTCTTAGTGAATAATCCACGGTTAGACATATAGTTAGGTGTAAAGGTTAAATCATATTCAGGGGCAATGTTCCAGTAATAGGGCGCAGCAATTTCGACACCATTAGTGGTACTGGTGCTAAAGCTGGGGTAGAGAAAGCCCGACTTACGTTTATCAGAAACCGGCACTGTCATATAGGGAATGTAGAATACAGGCACGCCGCCGACTCTTAACTTGGCATTCCAAATTTCGCCCCATTCTTCTTCACTGTTGATCTTAATTTTTTCGGCTTCGAGCAGCCAAGACACATTGTCGGGTGGACAAGTGGTAAAGTTGGTATTGGTTAAAATTAAATTGTTATTGATGGTAATTTGCAGCTTTTCTGCATCGCCATGGACCTGTTGGCCATGCAGCCAATATTGTGCCCCTTTAAGGGTGGCACGATTGGAGCGCATTTGAGCTTGCAATGATTCGGCGGTAACAGTGAAGTTACTGTCTTGGAAGACTAAATTACCATTGGCATCAAACTGTTCGGTCGCTTGATCTAAAATAGCCTCATCGGCTGCTATGTGTCTATCGCCTTGGCTAAAAACCACATCCCCGCGGAAAATGGCTTGTTTGCCCATTTCTGCATCAGAGTTATCAGAGACAATACGAATTTTGTTGAGTTCAGCCGCACTCATCCCTTGGGTTTGAGATACGATACGGGGTACTGGCGGTTCGATTAAGCATTGAGATGCCGAAGCGGTTGGAGAGTCGTCTGCCAGGACTAATTGCGGTAACAGGCTCAGGGCCAGAAGGTATCGGATCTGCATCTTTAGGTCAGTAATTATGATTTCTTATTCTGGACAAGTATGGATGGGGAAAGTTGCAATTTACAAACGCAACGCCGCTTAATAAATCTCTCAATTTCTTAGCTGTTTCCAAATTATATGCCAGCTATAATAAAGCAATTTTTCTTTAAGAGCCATGAAATGACTTTATCCGATCCGAGATTTCTTTCCCTAAATCAGTGGCTGAATGGTTATTTTTCCGATGAGGTGACACCAGTATTGATTTCCGGTGACGCAAGTTTTAGACGTTACTTTCGGATCACGACGCCCGATGCCACCTTTATCGCCGCCGATTCACCGCCACAACTGGTGCCTATCGCACCCTTTATCGCCTTATCTAATGCCTATGCCGCCGCGGGACTGACAGTTCCAAAAGTGATCCATGCCGACGCCGCTCAAGGTTTTATGCTGATGAGTGACTTAGGTGATACCCAGCTGTTATCTGTGCTTAACGTGCAAAACGTGGCTGACTATTATCGTCAGGCACTCGATTTACTGCCGCAAGTGGCTTCTGTGGTTGCAAGTCAGCATCTTGATAGCGGCCTCGTTCAGCCCTTACCTCTGTACGATGAAGCCTTTGTTCGCCGTGAATTGCACATCTTTACTGAGTGGCTACTCGGCACTCATCTTAATTTGTCATTGGACGAGTCGGAGCTGCAAATGCTAAGCGATAGCTTCGATCTGCTTGTCGACAATGCGCTATCTCAGCCTAGCGTGGGGATGCATAGGGATTTCCATAGCCGCAATCTTATGCTGCAAGCAGGCGAATTGTGCGTAATTGATTTTCAGGATGCTGTCGTCGGCCCTGTGACCTACGACGCGGTATCGCTATTGCGTGATTGTTATATTCGCTGGCCGCAGCCGTTAGTCGCAGACTTGATGCAATACCATTATCAGCAAGCACTCGCGCTAGGCTTCATTCCCACACAGACCCCCGTTGAGCAATATCAAACTTGGTTTGATCTCATGGGCTTGCAGCGACACATCAAGGCGGTGGGGATTTTTGCACGGTTAAATTATCGCGACAGTAAACCTGCCTATATGGCGGATATTCCACTGACATTAACGTATATTGTCGACATCGCCATGCAGTATCCCGAACTCGTGCCATTTGCACACTGGTTGACTCGTCGCGTGTTGCCTGCGTTTACAGCTAGCCAGTCTTTATCTGAGGTTAAGCAATGAAAGCCATGATCTTGGCCGCCGGACGAGGTGAGAGGTTACGGCCGTTAACGGACAATATGCCTAAACCTATGGTGCCAGTATTAGGTAAACCGTTGATTGTTTATCATATTGAAAAACTTGCTGCGTTAGGCATAGTCGATATCGTCATCAACCATGCTTGGCTAGGACATAAATTAGTCGAGGCGCTGGGCGATGGTAGCGCTTTTGGGGTGCGAATTCGCTATAGCGCCGAAGAGAGTGCGCTTGAAACCGGCGGCGGCATTAAACGGGCTTTGCCTTTATTGTGTGAGGGTGAAAGTGATGAACCCTTTTGGGTCATTAATGGTGATGTGTTTATCGATGCCTTACCGACAATGACTGAACTTGCTGCCGATACGCTCGCCCATCTCTGGCTAGTGCCTAATCCTGAGCAGCATCCAAATGGCGATTTCGCCTTGGATGGCAATCGAGTGCAGGAGCTTGGTGAGACTAAGTACACTTTCTCTGGCATGGGCATTTATCGGCCGTCGCTGTTTAATCAGACGCCGCAGGGGGCGTTTGCACTCGGTCCGTTGTTGAGAGCACAAATGGCTCAAGGCCGAGTCAGTGGCGGGCTGTTTGAGGGACTTTGGTGCGATGTTGGCACGATAGCACGCTTGCAAGGGCTCGAACTCAGATTACAAAGCAATACCTAAATATCCGTGTTGGCTTATCCATAGGATTTCGCTGGCACATCAAATACATAATAGAAATCAGGAAATAAGATGCGGCTTTGGGGTAAGTTTTTTGGATTTGTCATTGGTTTTATGTTCGGCCGTATTTTTGGTGCACTGCTAGGTTTGTGGCTCGGTCATCTTTACGATAAGCGCGCGGCTTCTGGTGTGGGGTTTCGCGAGGTTCTAGGGCAGGCTAAGAATCGCCAAGCTATCTTCTTTAATACCACCTTTGCGGTGATGGGGCATGTGGCGAAAGCGTCGGGACATGTGACTGAAACCGATATTCGCATCGCGACCTTGTTAATGGATCAAATGCGCTTAACTGGTGAAGCCCGTAAAGAAGCGCAGCAGGCGTTTCGCGAGGGGAAATCGGCGGAGTTTGATCTGCGTAGCAGCTTACAAGCTTTCCGTGTTATTACCATGGGCCGCAAAGAGTTAGTGCAGATGTTCATCGAAATTCAGATCCAAACGGCATTGTCCGACGGTGAACTGGATCCCGCTGAACACGCTATCTTGATGACGATTGCCCAAGAGTTAGGTTATGGTCGAGCACAGTTAGATGAATTACTGAAGCGCTGGCAGGCGGAGTTTCGCTTTCATCAGACCTCAGGTGGCAACAAAACATCGATTACCGATGCTTACAGTTTGCTGGGGATTACTAACGAAGCCAGCGACCAAGAAGTTAAGCGAGCTTACCGTAAGTTGATGAACGAACATCATCCCGATAAGTTAGTCGCTAAGGGATTGCCGCCGGAAATGATGGAGCTGGCAAATCGTAAGGCACAGGATATTCAAGCGGCCTATGACAGAGTCAAGTCTGAGCGCGGTATGCGTTAGTCTTGATTGCTTTGGATTGTATAAAAGATAAGGAATTCATTATGAAACACACGCATAGCCTGTTGCTGTTGGCGAGTTTGCTCCCTGTGACTATGTCCACGCAGGCCGAAGTGTTTGTCGCACCTTTTGGCGGTTATAGTCTGGGTGGCGGTCAATTTGATGTTAATCAAATTGACGTCAACGCAGATCAAACGGGCGACAAGAAAAATGTGAAGGTCGAGGAATCGAGCCATTACGGCCTGATGCTGGGTATTGGCACGAATGATCCCGGTAATATTTATCTTTTATACAGCCACCAAGCCTCTGAACTCAAAAGTGGTGGCTTGTTTACGCCCGATCGCCTTACCTCATTAGACTTAGATTACATCCACTTAGGCGGCACTTTATATTTTCCCCGTGGCGATATTCGACCCTACGTCACCGCAAGTGCGGGGATCACCCGCATGCTGCCTGACGCTTGGTCTAGTGAAACGCGTTTCTCTATGGGGATTGGCGGTGGGGTAGAGTATCAAGTCACTCAACACTTTGGTTTGTTTGCAGATATCCGCGGTTACGCGACGTTTATCAACAGCGACAGTTCGTTGTTTTGCAATGAAGATGAATGCCTATGGCACATTACGTCGGATGTGATGTGGCAGGCGCAGGCTAACCTTGGGCTCAAAGTCAGCTTTTAGCACTAACACATCGTCTTAAAAGGAGATTTAGCGACATGAAGATAGTTGTACTCGATGGCGAAACTTTAAATCCTGGCGATCTCAGTTGGCAATCCTTGACTGAATTAGGCGAGTTTGCGTGTTTTCCCCGCACCGCTGGCGCTGATATTGTCGCACGTGCCCAAGGCGCTGAGATCATTCTCACCAATAAAACGCCGCTTAATGCTAAGACTCTGGCGCAACTTCCGGCACTGAAATACATAGGCGTATTGGCAACGGGTACTAACGTTGTTGATATAGCGGCAGCTAAAGCGCAAGGCATAGTGGTTACGAATGTGCCCGCCTATGCGCCCGATGCCGTAGCGCAGATGGTGTTTGCTCATATACTGCATCACACCCAAGCCGTGGCTGCCCATCATCAAGCTGTGGTTGATGGTCAGTGGGTGAACTGCCAAGATTTTTGTTTCACCTTAATGCCGCTGCAATCCTTAAAAGGCAAGACTTTAGGCTTAATAGGTTACGGTGATATTGGCCAGCAGGTTGGGACGCTCGCCCTTGCATTTGGGATGAAAGTGCTCGTCAATACGCGCTCAGTTATCAAAGACTTGCCCCAAGGTGCCACTTGGGTACCGCGTGATACTGTGCTGAGCGAATCAGATATTATCTCGCTGCATTGCCCACTTACCCCTGAAACTGAGCAATTTATCAATCAACAAACTCTTGCTTTGATGAAGCCTAATGCGCTGCTTATTAATACGGCGCGCGGTGGATTAATTGATGAGGCCGCGCTTGCAGCAGCGCTTTTGCAAAACCGCTTATTTGCCGGTGTCGATGTATTATCGACCGAGCCGCCCAGCGCGGATAATCCCTTGTTGCATGCGCCGAATATCAGCATTAGTCCCCATAATGCGTGGGCGACTAAGGAAGCGAGACAAAGTCTACTCAATATTGCCGTGGCGAATGTGCACGGTTATTTGCAGGGTGAAGTGAGTAACTGTGTGAACAAGTAAAGCGGTATGCGTCTTTCTCTCTTTTCATCATATCGACGTTAAGAGAGAAAGACCTGAATGGT
>NZ_VXCT01000089.1:0-9568 GCF_052850535.1 Shewanella sp. 1180_01 | reverse complement strand
AGCTATACCAAGGCTTCCAAGAGGAAATTCCTAGGTAGAATAAAAATTGGCTTTTTTAGTCACATTAACACTTTAGAGTTTCTGATTAATATTAATAATTTACATCATTACTCATAGGTAAATCTGATGAAACTACGCCCTATTTCGTCGCTCTCACTCGGCCTGTTAATTGCCGCTAGCGCTTTATTAGCTGGTTGCAATAGTGACGATAACAACACAGAAGTCACGCCACCCGCCAGCAAACCTGTTCCAGCTCAAGTGGGAGAAAGACCTTTATTCCTCGTGCGTCAAATGCAAGACAGCACACTTAAAACCCGCTTAGAACAATGCACCACTGACAATTTTTATCGCAGCGAGTTTTCCATCGGTCACCGTGGCGCACCAATGCAATTCCCTGAGCATACAAAGGAATCCTACCAAGCGGCTATCGATTCGGGCGCTGGCATAGTTGAATGCGATGTCACCTTCACCGCCGATAAAGCCTTAGTGTGCCGCCACTCACAGTGCGATCTTGCCAGCACGACCAACATTTTAGCTGTGCCTGAACTGGCCAATAAATGTTCGAGCCCATTCACTCCAGCCGATGCAGCCAATGGCGTCAGCGCATCGGCGACCTGTTGCACCAGCGATATCACCCTCGCCGAATTTAAAACCCTCAAGGGTAAAATGGAAGGCAGCAATCCTAAAGCGACCACTGCGGCCGAATTCATCAATGGCACTCCAAGCTGGCGCACCGATCTCTACGCTGGCAATGGCACCTTGATGACCCATGCCGAAAGTATTGAAATGTTTAAAAAAGCTGGCGTGAAGATGACGCCAGAGCTCAAAGCCGCCAGCGTATCTATGCCATTCGATGGTTTTACTCAGCAGGATTACGCACAAAAAATGTTAGATGAATACACGGCGGCAGGCGTCGATGCTTCGCAAGTATTCCCGCAATCATTTATCTTAGATGACATCAAATATTGGGTCGCCAATGCACCCGAGTTTGCGAAACAAGCAGTTTTTCTTGATGACAGATACGATTATAACAGCGCTTTCGATCCACAAAATTCAGCCACTTGGTCACCATCAATGGCGGATTTGAAGACCCAAGGTGTCGAAATTATTGCACCGCCACTCTGGGTTTTAGTCGCCTTAGATGCGGACAAAAAGATCATCCCTTCGGAATACGCTAAGGCCGCCAAAGGCGCTGGGCTTAAGATCATCACTTGGTCGCTGGAACGTTCAGGATTATTAAAAAATGGTGGCGGCTTTTATTATCAAAGCATTACCCAAGCCATAGATAACGAAGGCGATACCTTTGAATTACTCGATGTGTTAGCTAAAGATGTCGGTGTGATTGGGGTGTTCTCCGACTGGCCCGCCACTGTGACTTACTATGCTAACTGTATGGATTTATAAGTCATCGATATAGAAAACAAAAAATGCGTTAACGATTAATCGTTAACGCATTTTTTTATTGCGAAAATAGTCTATATCTCGCCGCGAGCAAGCTCTTTAACCTGAGCTCGGGATAAGCAGAGCCGCTGAATAGGCATCTTTTCGGGCCTCTCTGCGTTGCTCTATCTAACCATAGCTCGCTATGGCCTACAACAGAGCGCCTTGATATGCGCAAAAATCTGCGCATTCAGTCAGAAAATAGACTTTTCGTTTCAAACAAACCACTTATCTTATTGATTTAATTTGTTAAACCTAGATTTTTCGACACTCATTATCCCGAGTTCAGGTTATTTAAACAGGTGCTGGATATTCTTTAAATCGCCCTTACCTTCGGCAATTTCTTCCGGTGTTAAACCTGTGACTTCATGCGGGAAAACTAACCAGTCTTCAGAGGCATGGATGTAATAGTCAGGCTTTAATGGCACGGCGGTATTTTTTGGCTTGTAATAAGGGCAAGCGATACGGATATCAGTTGGCATATTCAGGCGCATCAACTGACCGAGTTTTTCTTTTAATGCATGGATACTGCGGCCAGAGTCAAACACGTCATCCACAATCAATAAACCGTCGCTTGCGTTCGCATTTTCAACGATGTAATGCAGGCCGTGAACTTTGATTTCTTTGCTTTGCTTGTCGGTACCAATCCCATAATAGGAAGAAGTACGCACGGCAATGTGATCGGTTTCTACTTGTTTAAAGTCGAAAAATTCCTGTACCGCGATCCCGATTGGAGCGCCACCACGCCAAATACCCACGATAAACTGCGGACGAAAGCCACTCTCATACACTTGCGAAGCTAATAAAAATGAATCTTCCAGCAATTGCTGCGCGGTAACAAAATACTTTTCTGACATGACACAGTCCCCATCACATTGATTTTATTCTTAGGTCGTTAAAGCTTATGACCCCTGTAAGGTCTGTTCGGCGGGTAAAGGTTCCCAAAACACTAAAACAGCTTAGCCTTAGCAAGTGTAGGCAGCCGCCGAATTTTGGGAGCGAATTTTATACCAAAAAAATGCGATGTGCTGCAGTAATAGTAAGAACTTGCGTGACAACAGACATTTATTTTGCCTTTTTAGGCAAAAAGCAACAAAAAGGCCACCCTAAGGTGGCCGAAAAACAGCGAATAAATACCTGCGTTAAACGATAGGCGTAATCACATGCTCGCCCACTTTTGCCTTGGCACTATAACCACGTGCCGTTGCCGCTTGGAAATCCTTCGACAAAATGGTATCCACATAATGCCAGTCGCTGCGCACCTCATCAGCGGTAAAGGTGAGCGTCATAAAGCCTCGGTCTTTTAAGTTAGCGTACTTAAGATCTGGCACTAACTCGACGATCGCCGCCTCAGTCGCAGGGATCTGCTCAGCGGGCAGATTCAAATAGTACTCAAGACCTGGTGAAGACACTGAGCTGGTCGCAAACTCCACCCCAACGGTATCGCCATTCACGTCTTTAAGTTCGTTAGCCCAGGCATTATGGGTATCACCCGCGATCACGACTAAGTTGAGGTTTTTCGATTTAGCCGTACCTAAAATCACCTCACGCTCGTATGCATAACCGTCCCAAGCATCTAAGTTGTATGGAATGGCAGGTAATTGCAGCAGTGCAATAACTTCTGGGGTTAGTAAGGCTTGATTAGCCTGAAGATATTGCAGCTCTTGGGCGGTCAGCGTCGGATCATTTGCCGCCGCACGCGCCGCTAACTTAGCTAACGCGCCTAACATAGCATACTGAGGAATGCTCATCTGCTGCGTCGCAATCGCCGCCGGCAATGACATCTTGCCCATCAAAATCTGTTGCCCTAACACCTGCCACTTGCCCGTTGCTTGCAGCAAAGTGCCCTGTAGCCATAATAATTGCGTCAGACCCAGCATAGTGCGAGTGGTCGAAGTCACATCGGCAAGGAAACGTTCGCCCGCAAACGAACCCGTTGTCGGATCCATATAATCGGCATAATCGAGCTGTTTATCACGGGCCAATACGCGGGTATCGAGCATGTGCAGGTCGACAAGATTGCCGTAACTGAAGCTGCGGTAAATCTCTTCATGGTTCCCTTCGCGCCATGGACGAATAGGCAACCATTCGAAATAAGCTTGCAGTGCCGCTTCTTTGCGGACGGCAAAATCGCCTTCGTCTTCATTATGATTCTCAGCGCCATCACGCCAAGTATCGTTGGCCACTTCGTGGTCATCCCACACTGTGATAAAAGGCACTTTCGCGTGTAACTTTTGCAGACTCGCATCGGTATGATACTGGCCATAACGGGTGCGATAATCGCCCAATGTCAGCAACTCAGTGGCCGGTAATACTTCACGGCCAAGCTCTGCAGCATGCTCACTGGCATAACCGCCACGGGCATATTCATAGATGTAATCGCCTAAATGCACCACGGCATCTAAGTCATCCTGCGCCGCCGCTAATTCATAGACGTTAAAGTATCCGGCTGGAAAGTTCGCACAGGACATCACCGCCAGTTTGACAGAACTCACATCGCCCTCAGGTAGCGTACGGGTTTTACCCACGACAGAGGTTTTGTCACCTGTCATAAAGCGGTAAAAATAGTTTTGGCCAGCACGTAAGCCGCGGGCATCAATCTTAACCGTGTAGTCACGGCTCGCATTAGTGACCATCTCACCCGTGGTCACTAATTGACTAAAGGCCGCATCGCTTGCCACTTGCCAGCTCACTTTTACATCGCCCTCAGACTCAGGCGTGACACGGGTCCAAAGGATCACAGCGTCAATAGCAGGATCGCCACTGGCAATCCCATGTAAAAATTGTGCAGGTACAGAATTATCATCATTACTATCACTACAGCCCATCAAGCCGTAAGAGATCACAGCAACGCCAACACCTTTGGCCGACATAGCCAAAAAGTCACGACGAGTTACGGTACGATTCATTATTATTATTCCTTGTTAGAAAAGGCTTCACTGGTATGAGGTCTAATGAGACCCCGATTGTGAGACATCACTGTTACACATTTGTGACATCTTTGTCAGCCTTTTATGATTTCTATCAATTCAAATACTTATACTGAATGGCGTACTTTATTTAAGCAGGGCTGGCGCAGCGAACAAGGAAGCTGCTAACATCGGTGCAGGCTAACGCAGCGTGTTAAATGCACGCCTAAGAATGGCAAGAAAAGGAATTTAACAATGAAAGTCAGCGATATTATGAGTGATCAAGTCATCTGCATCAGCGATGGCGCCAGCTTGAAAGATGCCCACCATCTGATGCAAACCCGTGGCGTACGCCACTTACCTGTGATATCTGAAATTGATGGCACCCTCGTTGGCGTACTCACCCATAAAAAGATGATCGCCAGCGTGATGACTATGTTGAATAAATACGGCCAAGGCGCGCTCGATCGTAAGGAGCGATACACGCCGATCACAACCGTGATGGACCAAGACTATCAGCATCTTACCGCCGACGAGCCCTTAACTGTGGTGGTGGAATATTTTATCGAAAACAAACTCGGCTGCTTGCCCGTTGTCGATGTTGATAAAAAGGTACTCGGTATCGTCACCTCATCGGACTTTATCAAGCTGTGTCGTACCCTGCTGCAACAGCAAAGTTAAGCTTATCGAGCAAAAAGCGCGGCCAATATTTGCTGCGCTTCCAATTCATCTCACCAAAACTACACTGCAGTCGCAGGCGGTATTCGAGTAAAACGCTGCCAGCGGCACGAGCGCCAGCGATACACCATAATCAGGCCGCGGATCCATTCATCTGCCGCAACGGCAAGCCATGCTGCAAGCACGCCGTAACCTAAATGCAATCCAAAGAACCATGCCAATAGCACGCCAATGCCCCACATGCTAAAGAGGCCAACCCGCACAGGGAACGCCACATCACCCGCGCCTTTTAATGCCGAAATAATCACCAGATTAAACACCCGCCCCGTTTCGAGCGCGATTGAACCTGCAAGCAATAACGCCGTCAGTTGAATGACTTCTTCGTTCTCACTTAGCCAGCCAACAATAGTGAATCGCTGCCAGTAGAAGACTAACACTATGACCAGCGAAGTGACAAAACCCACCAGACAGTAGCGTTGCACTCTCGCAGTGATTTCATCGAACCATTGTTTGCCGACATAGTATCCGGTCTGAATTTGCGTCGCCTGACCGAGCGCAACCGCAAAACAATAAATAAATCGGCTGATGTTTAATCCATAGGTATAAGCCGTGAGCGATAAGGTGCCCATCTGACTGATAAAATAGATGATGGTCATCTGCGCCACATTGTAAGACAACATCTCACCGGCATTGAGCAAGCCGATACGCATCACGCTCCAATAGGTGCTGCGCGGTAATAATTTAAGCCGTTGCAGTGGCAGCGGGATCTTTTTATAGCGGATCACCATCAGCATGATCGCAGCGCCGATGATCTGGCTGGTGACGGTGGAAATTGCCACCCCTGTTACCCCATAAACAGGCAAGTCAAAGGGAGAATACAGGGCAATATAGTTACCGATAACGTTCATCAAGCCTGTGCTTGAGGTGACTAACATGGCCGAGCGGGTAAAGCCGTAACTCCTTAAAATCGCGGCAAAAGCGATGTTCATGACCAAGCCTATACTTAAGCTGCCGCAAATCACTAAGTAGTCATATCCAAAGCCTGCCACATCGTGTTCAAGCGCAAACAGGCCGATAACACCCTTAGCACCGAAGAACATAGAGGCGCCCATGATCAAGGCGAGTCCTAAGCTCAATGCGACACTTGCAACCCCGATATCGACCGCCTGTTGCGACTGGCCTGCGCCATTGTTCTGGCTAATCAAAATGCTCGCACCTGTACTCACCATCATCGACATGACCATCATGAAGAACATCAGCTGAGTCGTGAGTCCCACCGCGGCAACCGCGTTATCGGAATAATGGCTGAGCATAAAAATGTCGCTGATCCCAAGCAGTGATTGCAGCAAGGTCTCGACAAAAATCGGCCAAGTGAGGGCGACTATGCTCATGCGTTGTTGCAATGTTTTGGGTGCTTTAGCCACGGAGAATTCCTGCAAATTAGAGTACGGATAACGATGTGAGCGCTGGCTCAATGTGTCGCTCAAACGGTATCTTGGCAACCTATATTTTAGCCAAGAGACTGAAAGCAACTTTCACAAATAGACAACCTAGTGCTAACTAACACAAAATCAGGCGGAAATTTAAGCGTATCCAGCCTAAGGGTCAATTGAATTGGTAATTTTCTTACAAGTAGCCATACAACTCAATCTGTAATATTGAAAATATGCCGACTGCAACCGTATTCATTACTGAGTTTATGGCAGAGCTAAAAACAGGACTCATCACAGTGTGTGAATTTAGGCTAACAAGCATCTAATCAATGAGCACAGAACCAGAGTGCGCACAATAAAATGAGCAAAAATAGTTGCTGGCAGAAATCATGTCAATGCTGCTAATCCGCTATTGCTTCTCATCACTGCGGCTACCATTTCAATTAAACTGCCGATAAACTCAGCCCATTGCAGAACTGCTAAGCACACTGAAAAATGAGGGAAGATTAAATGAGCCAACTCTATTTAGAAGATGGAATTAAACAATTGGTTAGCGAGTTTATCGCAGCGGGTTGCCCATCGGTGCGAGAGCAAACCATTGAGCAACGTAGGCAAGGTTATATCGCCAGCACGGTACTAGCAGGTGAAGTGGAAGACGTGTTCGAGGTGCGCGCAGTTTCCATCGATGGCGCAGACTTGACCCTGTTCAAACCTTCGGCGGCAAACGATTTACCCGTTGTCATTTACTACCATGGCGGCTGTTTTGTCAGTGGCAGCGTTGAAACCCACAATCAACAACTGCGTAAACTCGCCAATGATGCTGGCGCACTGGTTATTGCGGTGAGCTATCGTCTCGCCCCAGAACATGTTTATCCCGCCGCCCACGACGATGCCTGCCATGCCGCCGAGGTCATTTATGCGCATTGCCAACAATGGGGTGGCGATAAGGACAAGGTTACCTTGATGGGCGACAGCGCCGGCGGCCATTTAGCCCTCGTCACTTGCCTACGTTTAAAAGCCAAAGGGCAATGGTTGCCACAAAAACAAGTGCTTATCTATCCGATGCTCGATGCCACTGCTAAAAGCCAAAGCTATAGCGACAATGGCGAGAAATACATCATCACCCGCGACACCTTACTCACTGGATTTGATCTGTATTTAGATTGGCACCCCAGAACCGATGCCGAAGCCAGTCCGCTGCGAAGCGCTAACTTAGCGGGACTGCCCGAAACCCATATCATCACCGCAGAATTTGATCCGCTCGTCGATGAAGGAGAACAGCTATTTAGGCATCTATTAGAGGCTGGCGTGAATGCCCACTGCCGCCGCTATCTTGGGGTGATCCATGGATTCTTCCAACTCTCGGGAGTGAGCCGTTCCGCTCGGGATGCCATGGTGCAAGTGAGTAATATAGTGAAGACAGTCTAACGTCATCCTTGATGATTAATTCCTTCATAAAAAAAGGCTTTCTATCTAGATAGAAAGCCTTTTTAAACCGTTTGATATTCAGACTTAAACTGCTTTCTTTCGATACGCCAAAAACAACAAGACTATGCCAACGGCTAAAAACGGTAAGCTAAGAAGTTGTCCCGCACTTAGCACTGATTCAGAGTAAGCCGCTTGGCTGACTTTAATCGATTCAATCGCAATTCGCGCACTAAATACCGACACCAGAAACAGGCCGAAAATCGCGCCATGCCGTTGTTTAATCTGCGAAAATTGATACAGAGCATAAAGCGCAATAAAGATAGCCAAATAGGCAAAAGCCTCATAAAGCTGCGCCGGATGCCTTGGCAACATATCAACACGGGCAAATATAATGCCCCAAGGTTTTGTCGTTGGATCGCCTAAAATCTCTGAGTTGGCAAAGTTCGCCATACGCACAAAAAAGCCAAAAATGGCGGTGGCGATCGCGAGTCTATCCAACAAAAACAGGAAGGGCAGCTTCACTTTGCGTTGGTAATAATACAGCGCCAGAATCGCCCCTAAACCCCCACCGTGGCTGGCGAGTCCACCTTCCCAAATCGCCAAAATCTTCAGCGGATGGGCAAAGTAATAAGCCGGATCGTAAAAAATACAATGGGCTAAACGCGCGCCCACTATGATGCCAACCACACAATAAATCAGTAGATTATCAAGGGACTCGACATCGAGGTTTTCCTTGATATAAATCCGCTTCATCACCTGAAAACCAGCTGTGATAGCAACAGCAAACAAGACTCCATACCAATGTATTTTTAGTCCCATAAACGAGATTAATACAGGATCGAGCTCCCACACTAAGTGTTCCAAATTCAATTACTCCTAACACTTGGTACATAGAGGTACGCCAAAAAGCCTGTTTTACGTGGTTAAATGCCAATAGACAAGCCTTGTCGCGGGGATATCTTACTATTGAGCCAAATTTAACGACACTGAGTAGCGTTTTACGGCTGAAAGGTATAATTACGGTCAGCTCGGCTGACCACGCCAAACAGACCACAGGCGTTAACTTTGAGTACTCGCTACAACTGACCTATTTCCTTACGCCAGATCCCCTTCTCCTGTGCTTCAGTCAATTTCAGTTTGGCGAAATACCGAGTCACAAAAAAGCTAATGGGAATAGATGATAAGGCAAGAGCTTCAAAGTTATATAGGGTCATGACGGCAATGCCATTGGTTAGTAGCCCAATCACACCCACCATGTTTGCATACTTACTCTCATAGATTTTCCCAAACTTGCAGGCCAAGTAACCAATAACGGCCGCAGGAACAAAGAGCATCCAATAAAACACTAACCCATTCCAAACAAAGAGAATAAGTAAGGCTAAACCTAAGAAAACACCAAGTAATGCCCCTAGAAATGCCTTTTTAGGTGATTGGTTTTTAACAAGATCTTCATAAGCTTGCTTTGCCTGTTCATCTATAAACTTGCGATACGACTCGCTTTCACCCTTTCCCTTACGCGCCATTTAACTCACCAAATTGCTGTATTTTATACAAAAAATTGGCCTATTTTGCTAGAAAATAACATCTTTGTCGCGCTGTTTTGAATAGCAAACACGCGGAGCTGGAAGGTAAAGCTTTCACTTTAAATACTGAACCTCAAACCGAGTTGACTGAATTTAA
>NZ_VXCT01000088.1:0-10888 GCF_052850535.1 Shewanella sp. 1180_01 | reverse complement strand
ATCGATATCTACTTTTTTTGCATACTCTGCAAGATGTGGAACACGTTTTTTCGTCGCGTAATCAAAAACAAAAGCCCGATCTGAAACAATATTTTCAATAAGTCCATAGTTTTTATCTCTACGGGCAATATGTTCCTCTGGAATATTCTCTTCTGCGACCAAAAGAAAACTTGGTAAAGTAAAATCCGATTTTTTGGCTTTCTTACTTTTTATATGTTCAATAAATGCTTCCATAGAAAAAACCAAAGGCCGAGAGATTGGCGATTCCTTATTAAGCGAGAATAGGACGACAGATGCAACATCGTGCATAATGTCTAAAACACGGTATAAACCATCTTCAGCTAAATCAGAGCCTTTTAACTCCCAAACACTGTTTCTAGGAAATTGCATTCACTACGCCCTCTTTGCATATCTGCAATCGATTTAATATCTAAAATCCCTAGTTCTGGAATATATGATGATAAATCCACATCAATGAACTTATCTGCAATTAAGTAACGAATAAGTAATTGAGCCTCATCATGTGAAGCTATATTCATAGAGATCAATTTATGACAAAGATCTTCGAAAAAAAACTGGCCAACATTTATTACAGTTAATGCGCTATTTATCTGTCCATCAGAAAAAAACGTTGGATTTTCACGAAACGGGGCTGTTGCCCAATCAAGATTATGACTTTGTACTTTAGTTAACTCATTGCCAGTGAAGTAGCTAAACCTAACTCCAAGCAGTTCCCAACAAACTCTTTCAATATCAATCTTTTCGAGCACTCGTTGTTTATCAGATTCAGTTTCAGGTTTAACAGAAACTGCGTGATATGAAATACCTTGAGTAGAATCAATCGTAAGCAACTGATCCGTTGTCATAATGATAGGTTCTTTAGTTTTGGGATGGATAGGGTGCTTAACACCCAACATTCTCGCCACTTTCTGCGTGTAGTTGAGAGGTAAAATTGGAAACTGCTCTCTTATATCAACGACACAGTCGGAGAATTCAGCTAAATAGAAAAACTCACTCTCAATTGAGGACATCATATGATGACTTCTCTGAGACTTTCTTCCTAAAATTATCGATCTAGTACCATGACTTTTCACATCCTGAATTCTCAGCCACGGCTTATAATCGGAACCTTGCCCAATTCCATACTTATTTTTTAAGGCTCGTTGATAATCTGGCAAAGATTCAAGCTTTCTTCCGCGTGACATAAAATTTCCTGATATATTTCATACAGAAAGCATAGTATCAAACATCACTACGGGCAAACTTTATTGTCAAAAAATGCTCTTACGGGCAAACTTTAGTGCTTACGGGCAAACTTTATTGTCTCTACACACTAAACCGCTTGTCCTGCGGCGACGCCGGATGCCCAGGCCCATTGAAAATTAAACCCGCCTAACCAACCACTTACGTCCATGACTTCGCCGATAAAGTAGAGTCCTGCGACTTTGCTGGCTTCCATGGTTTTGGATGACAACTCATTACTATCAATACCACCTAAGGTCACTTCGGCGGTGCGGTAGCCTTCGGTGCCGTTCATCAATAATGTCCAGCGGTGTATATCATCGACCAGCTTGGCGCGTTCGGCATGAACAAGCTGATTTAACGCTTTGTTTAACAGAACTTCATCGAATAGTACTTCAACCAAACGTTTAGGCAACCATTGGCTGAGAGTGTTGCGCAGGCTTTGCTTAGGATGGGCAGTGAGCTGCTGCTCTAGCAATTGCGCCAAATCCATATTAGGCAAGAGATCGATTTCTATGGTTTCGCCCGCTTTCCAATAGTTGGAAATCTGCAACACTGCAGGGCCAGATAAGCCGCGGTGAGTGAATAACAGCGCTTCGCTAAACGCAGTGCCATCTTTGGCGGTAATGCGGCTCGGCACGGCTATGCCCGACAAAGGTTCGAAGCGAATTTTATCTTCACTGTGCCATGTAAAAGGCACTAAACCCGCGTGAGTTGGCAATACTTTGAGGCCAAACTGCTCGGCCAGTTGATAACCGTAAGGCGTGGCGCCGAGTTTAGGCATGGATAAGCCACCCGTGGCGATAACCAGTGAGTCGCAGCTCAGTTCGCCGTTAGAGGTGTTGAGCTCAAAGCGCCCTGCCTCGGTTTTTTTAACGGCCAGAATATCGGTGCGCAGCTTAATGGTCACGCCTGCCCATTCACACTCGGTCAATAGCATAGTGACTATCTCTTTAGCCGAGTCATTGCAGAACAATTGGCCGTGATCGCGTTCGTGGTATTCAATACCGTGGCGCTCGACCAGTTCAATAAACTGCTGCGACGGATAACGTGCGAGTGCCGACTTAACAAAGTGGGGATTACCACAAAGGAAATTTGCGGGCTCGACTTTCAAGTTGGTGAAGTTACAACGCCCACCACCGCTGATGAGGATTTTACGCCCCGCTTGCTTGGCATTGTCGAGAACGAGAACATCACGGCCTCGGTAACCTGCGGTCGCTGCACACATCAATCCCGCGGCGCCGGCTCCGATAATAATGACATCATGATGTTTCACGCTCTTACT
This sequence comes from Shewanella sp. 1180_01, assembly GCF_052850535.1. Lineage (NCBI taxonomy): Bacteria > Pseudomonadati > Pseudomonadota > Gammaproteobacteria > Alteromonadales > Shewanellaceae > Shewanella > Shewanella sp. 1180_01. The sequence goes on along the minus strand of NZ_VXCT01000088.1, from coordinate 8,361 downwards.
CCACACAGATAAATTGATTGGTATTGGCTGACAACGGGCAGTTTGCTGACTCGCAGGCCTTTAGTCAGCAAGTCATGCAACAGCTAAACGGAGCAAAGGTAAGCTCAAACGTTAGGCACAAAAAAGGGCGCTATTTTAGCACCCTTTCTTTTATTCAGCATCATCACGGCTCGCGGTTTATTGCGCGGGCGTTTCTGATTTCTTTTCTCTGCTGAGCAATTCTTTCGCAGCATCGACGGGCGATTTACCTTGGTATAAGACTTGGTAAATCTGCTCAGTAATTGGCATTTCAACCCCAAGGCGTTTCGCAAGCGTAAACACTTCCTTGGTATTGCGATAACCTTCAACCACTTGGCCGATTTCAGCCTGTGCTGTGATCACATCACAGCCTTTACCTAACGCTAAACCGAAACGACGGTTACGGGATTGGTTGTCGGTACAGGTCAACACTAAGTCGCCTAACCCCGCCATGCCCATAAAAGTGGCCGCATTAGCACCTAAGGCTTCGCCTAAACGAGTTAACTCAACTAAACCACGGGTGATCAAGGCTGTTCTGGCATTGGCACCAAAGCCGATACCGTCAGACATGCCCGCACCTATCGCGATCACATTCTTTACCGCGCCGCCAAGTTGCAGTCCGGTAAAGTCGTCGTTGGCGTAAACCCGCAAACGTTTAGGGCTGTGTAACAGCTCAACGAGATCGTTGGTGAACGTAGGACAAGTACCCGCAACCGAAATGGCCGTAGGTAAACCCATGGCTAATTCTTTCGCGAAGGTCGGCCCAGATAACACCGCCAGCGGATATTGCTCACCTAACACATCACGGGCCACATCTTGCAGCAAACGTCCGGTTTCAGGTTCGAGCCCTTTCGTTGCCCATACGATGCGCGCATCGCTACGGAGTAACGGTTTAGCTTGCTCAAGCACAGTTCCAAACACATGGCTTGGTACTACCACTAACACATTGTTACTGGCAGCTAAGGCTTTGGCTAAATCGGCTTCGATCTGTAAACAATCAGGAAACGCAATACCAGGCAAAAATGCTTGGTTGCACTTGTCTTGAGCGAGCGTTTGCATGTGGACAGGATCGTGTCCCCATAACAAGGTCTTATGACCGTTGCTGGCTAAAGAAATGGCAAGGGCGGTGCCATAAGAGCCCGCCCCTAATACCGTGATATCGGCAGAGTTTTTCATGTAATTAAGCGTTAGCTTCTTCGGCAGCTGGTGCAGTCGCAGCAGCTTGACGTTGTTGCACGTATTGGGCAAAAAGCGCGTCGAAGTTAACTGGCGCTAAGTTCAGTTGTGGGAAAGTACCACGACCGACTAAGCTGCCCACGGTTTCGCGAGCATATGGGAATAGGATGTTAGGGCAGTATGCACCTAATGAATGCGCCAGTTGTGGCTCAGTCAGACCAGTGATAGAGAAGATACCAGCTTGTTGTACTTCACATAGGAAAGCAGTATCGCCACCGTTTTGTGCAGTTACCGTTAAAGACAGGACAACTTCATACACATCGTCAGCTAATTTAGCGCTGCGCGTGTCTAAATCTAACTTAACTTCTGGGTTCCATTCTTTTTGGAATACAGCTGGGCTGTTAGGCGTTTCGAAAGACACATCTTTAGTGTAAACACGTTGGATGTTGAATTGTGGGGCTTGTTGTTCGTTGTTTGCTACTTCAGCCATAATTTCCTACCTATCCTATCAATGTTGTATCGGCTTTTCGTTGAAAGCCAATTATTATTTGAAAGCCAATTCATCTTTGAACGTAAATTGGCTCGGGGCTTATGTTACTCAAGGCCTGTATCAGATCTCGGTATCATCCCAACTTGCACCCATATTCGGGTATCGATCGAACCAGTCTAAAAACTTACATTAAGCCCTTAGCGACCGCAGGATCAGTATGCCAAACAATAATGACTGTATTGCTGCACTGCCTAAAGGATAGGGTGCAGCTTAAATCATAACTGCCGCCGACAACTTATCTTTTGCTTTTTGAAACAGGCATATTTGCTGCCTGCCATTCACCCATACCACCTTTCAAGTTATACAGGTTTTCGAAACCTTGTTGGCTTAAAAGCTGAGCGGCTTGAGACGAGGTCATGCCAGCATTGCATACCAATATAATGGGACTGGCTTTAAACTTTTCAAGGGCAGATATCTGATTATTTTTAATATCTGCTAGCGTAACGTTAATTGCATCAACAATATGCCCCTTGCGGAACTCGTCATTAGAGCGCACATCAACCACTTTAGCGTCCTGTCTGTTCACCATAATTGTCAGTTCTTGGTGAGAAATACTTTTGATTTTTGACATGCTCGATTTGATGATACTCGCGACAAGCACAACAAATAATCCCACCCAGGCCAGACTTAACATTGAGTGAGCTTTAAAAAATTCGATATATTCTTGCATGATGATTGCCCGCATAAATGGCGAAAATTCGATAAGGGCACAGAGTATACCGATTGCCTTGGCAGATTGCAGCAGTTTAGTCACAGTTCGAGATCGCACTTTTAGCGCAATTGCCTAGGTGCTTGTTACAAGCCAGCCACAGAATTGGACGAATTAGTGATTCGATGACCTTAATCGGGGTAAAGCGCTTTTTCATACCCCGCTAACGTAGTAATATTTGACCAATTTCAGATTTCTATCGCTTCTATAAAACTTAAAGGTATCACTATGACGACAGCTAAACGTCCGCTCGCGTTGTTGATCCTCGATGGCTGGGGCTACCGTGAAAACACGCATAACAATGCGATTTTCCACGCCAATACTCCGGTACTCGACCGTCTCAACGCTCAATATCCCCATAGTTTGATTTCAGGTTCTGGCTTAGATGTAGGCTTACCTGATGGCCAGATGGGAAATTCTGAAGTTGGCCACATTAACTTAGGCTCTGGCCGTGTGGTTTATCAAGAACTCACTCGCATCAGTAAAGCCATTGCAGATCATGAGTTTGAACAAAATCCAGCTCTGTGTGATGCGGTTGACTCGGCCATTAAAGCCGGTGGCGCAGTGCACATTATGGGTCTGCTTTCTGCCGGTGGTGTTCACAGCCATGAAGAGCATATCGAAGCGATGTGCCGTATGGCCGTTGCCCGTGGCGCAACTAAGGTTTACTTGCACGCTTTCCTCGACGGCCGCGATACACCACCGCGTAGCGCTAAGAGCAGCTTGAGCCATTTTGATGATCTGTTTACTACATTAGGCCATGGCCGTATCGCCTCGATTATTGGTCGTTACTTTGCAATGGACAGGGATAATCGTTGGGATCGCGTCTCGCAAGCCTACGATTTAATCACCCAAGGCAAGTCAAAATTCCAATACGACAATGCGGTTACTGCATTAGAAGCGGCTTACGAGCGTAACGAGAACGACGAGTTCGTCTCTTCATCGGCAATTACAGATGCAGACGGCCAAGTTGCGACCTTGCAAGATGGCGATGCACTGATATTTATGAACTTCCGTGCCGACCGTGCCCGCCAAATCACCCGTAGCTTTATCAACCCAGACTTCGATGGTTTCGAACGCGCTGTAGTGCCCAAAATGCACTTTGTCACTCTGACTGAGTACGCCGGCGACATCAAAGCACCTATCGCGTATCCATCTGAAAACTTGGTGAATACCTTAGGTGAAGTGCTGCAAAAACAAGGTCGTACTCAACTGCGTATCTCTGAAACTGAGAAATACGCCCATGTGACTTTCTTCTTCAACGGCGGCAAAGAAGAGCCATTCGAAGGTGAAGATCGCATCCTAATCAACTCGCCTAAAGTGGCGACTTACGATCTACAGCCTGAGATGAGTTCAGCCGAGCTGACCGACAAGTTAGTGGCGGCAATTGAGTCGACCAAGTACGACGTGATCATCTGTAACTATCCGAATGGCGACATGGTTGGCCACACGGGTAATTTCGATGCCGCCGTTAAAGCCTGTGAAGCGGTTGACGCTTGTATCGGCCGTGTAGTGGATGCGCTGGCGAAAGTGGGTGGTGAATGCATTATTACCGCCGACCACGGCAACGCCGAGCAAATGACGGACGAAACCACAGGTCAGGCGCACACAGCCCACACCAGTGAACTGGTACCTTTCGTCTTTGTGGGCCGCAATGCGACCATAGATGAAGGTGGTAAGCTCAGCGATGTCGCACCGACTATCTTGACCTTGATTGGCGAAGCCATTCCAGCAGAGATGACGGGCAAGCCCTTAATCCACATTAAAGAGTAACCGTTACCTAGTGAGCACTCGACTCCTTGTTAAAGCCAGCATTCTTGCTGGCTTTATGATGTTATCTTTCTCGGCCAACGCTTCTGATTTGGAGAAGCGTCAGTCCGAGTTGAAATCAATCCAATCGCAAATAAATCAACAACAAAGCGCGTTAAAAACCACAAGTAAGCAAAGAGAGAAATTGCTGTCATTGCTGCGTAGCGATGAAGAAGCGATTGCGTCAGCGGCCAAAAAAGTCAACAGCACCAAAAATAGCTTAGCGCAAATCGATACTAAGCTGACCGAGCTGAAACAACGTCAAGATGAGTTAGAAACGCTTAAAGTAAGTCAGCAACAAACACTGTCGAAACAACTGTCGAGCGCCTATCTTGCCGGTAATCACGATTACACTAAGATGATGCTCAATCAGCAAAGTCCTGCCACTATCGAGCGTATGTTGGCCTATTACCAATACCTCAATAAAGCGCGGATGAAGTCGATCAACGAATTAAAGCAAACCTTGACCGAGCTAGATGAGATCAAGGTGTCGCAAACGAGTAAGCAAAAGCAATTAACCAAACTCGTGGCCGAACAACAGGTCCAAGCCAAACGTTTGAGCCAAGAGCAAGATCAGCGTCAACTGACCATCAAAGAGCTGCAACGCACCTTAAATTCTAAGGGCGCTGAGCTGGAACAGTTGCAAATTGAAGAGGCCAGCTTAAAGCGCGTGGTCGAACAAGCGCTACGGGCCATGAAAGACAATCCTTCGATGGAAGGTTTTGGTAAACAAAGTGGCAAACTCAAATGGCCGACGAAAGGTCGCGTCAGTGCCAGCTTTGGCAGCCAACGTTCCGGCCAAGTGGTGTGGAAAGGCACTATGTTATCCGCACCAGAAGGGCAAAATATTCGAGCCGTTTCAGGTGGTAAGGTTATTTATGCCGACTGGTTACGTGGTTTTGGTCTGGTGATGGTTATCGATCATGGCAAAGGTTATATGAGCCTGTACGGCCATGCTCAAACCCTATTAAAAAGCCCTGGCGACATGGTAAAAAGCGGCGAAGCGATAGCTTTAGTCGGACGTTCGGGTGGACAGAGCGAGGCTGGCCTATACTTTGAAATAAGGCACAAGGGGCAAGCCGTCGATCCAGCGAAATACTGTCGCTAATCATAACGGTCCCCTCATCACAGGGGACGGCTATGAAACACATGATCCGCTATATCAGTTGCGTTGGATTAGGCCTAACTTTGGGCCTATCCATCAGCCTCTCTAGTCAAGAGAACGCTAAGTCCTATCGCAGTGATTTTGACTATCCGTTACTGCAAGATGTGCTTGAAACTGTTGAAACTTATTATGTGAAAACCGTTTCGAAAGAAGAGTTAGTGCAAGCGGCAATCAAAGGTATTTTTGAGCACTTAGATCCCTATTCCAGCTTTTTGAATCACCAAGAATTACTCGATCTCAAAGACTCCAATCGCGGAGAATATTTTGGTTTCGGCTTCGAAGTCGCAACCCAAAATAACCACATCAACATCATCGCCCCCTTCGCCCATTCCCCTGCAGAACAAGCCGGAATACGCGCAGGCGACATTATCGTTAAGCTCAACGACACACTGGCGACCGAGACTAACCTCGCCAATATCCTTGCCGAGATAAAAAAACATAGCCTCAGCAATCAAAGCATTAAGCTAGTGCTTAAGCACAGCAATGACGATGCGACCTTTGAGGTGTCACTCAAGCCGAGCACTATCACTATCGAATCTGTCACCACTCAACTACTTGATGGCAATATTGGTTATGTCAGATTAAGTAGCTTCCAAGAAAACTCGACCGAAGATATGGTGCGCTCACTTAGCCAATGGCAAAACAAACCGCTCGCTGGACTCATCTTAGATTTACGCAATAATCCCGGCGGCTTGCTCGACCAAGCCGTTAAAATTGCCGACCTATTCCTCGCCAAGGGGCGCATAGTCTCAACCTCTGGCCGCTTCTTCGATGCCAACTCCGACTACTACGCCTCACCACAAACCATGCTAACTAACGTGCCCATGCTAGTGTTGATCAACAAAGGCTCGGCTTCAGCATCTGAAGTGCTCGCCGCCGCATTGCAGGAAAATGGTCGGGCTAAGCTCTTAGGTGAGACCAGTTTCGGTAAAGGCACAGTACAAAGCCTGATCCCCATCTTAGAAGACGGTAACGCGATAAAACTCACCATTGCTCAGTACAATACCCCCAGAGGTGAAAACATTCACAACATAGGAATCGTCCCAGACATAAAAATTGCCGCAGAAACTGGTTCCGGCGCGGGTAATTTGGCTATAATCGACGCCCTATCCGCCCATGCATCTCTGGCCCAAGATCATCAAGTGACCTCAGCTATTGCATGGATACAGCATCATGACTAATAAGAAGAAACTGTGCGCTTACTTTATTCCTTGGCCCTATTGGCCCTAAGCATTTCTCAAAGTCATGCTGCTCAAATTGCCCTCATTATTGATGACATAGGTTATCGTCATACCGATCAAGCCGTGCTGGCACTGCCCAGCACAGTGACACTATCAGTGTTGCCTCATACACCTCTTGGCAAAGAACTCGCAAATGCTGGCCATAAAAAAGGCCACGAAATCATGCTGCATCTGCCTATGCAGGCGCTTAATGGTAAGGCGTTAGGGCTGGGTGGATTGACCAATACTATGACTGAGGCACAAATTCGCGCCAGTGTTGTCGATGCAATTAACAGCGTTCCTTTTGCTAAAGGTGCCAATAACCACATGGGGAGCTTACTGACTCAACTCGATGATCCTATGCTTTGGATTATGGAAACCCTCAAACAAAAGCATCTGTATTTTATCGATAGTATGACAACAAGATTCACTAAGGCGGGAGAGACAGCGGATCAGTTGGGCGTGCCATTATTAAAACGCCAACTGTTTCTAGACAATGATACCAGTGCTAAAGCACTCGAAAGACAATTTAACTTAATGATAAGTCAGGCACACACTCAAGGTAGCCTAGTGGCGATTGCCCATCCTTATCCAGAAACCATGCGCTTCTTAAAGGCCAATCTACAAAGACTAAAAACCGAGGGGATTGATCTAGTACCAGCATCAAGCTTACTCCCCATCGGCATTGCACACAAAAATGGAACTAATCCAGCTGTAACACTGAGATAGACATGTCAGGCAGCAAGGCAAGTAACTCATCACGATTACTCACAATGTCCAACAGAGTATATTGATCGAGCACATTCAAATACGCTTCAACTGCTTGTGCTAACACGCTTTTCAGCTTACAGGCAGGCGTGAATCGGCAGTAAGGTTTACTGCAATCAATCGGCGCCAACGAGTTTTCTAACACCCGAACTAACTGACCTAAGTTAATCTCACTCGCAGGCTTACCCAAACGGAAACCGCCCATCTTGCCGCGAATGGTTTCGAGGTAACCCATCTTGCCTAAATGATGCACTATCTTAGAGACATGATTTGGAGACAGATCAAATACCTGAGTAATTTCAGCAATTCTAAATAAAGTGGTTCTGTCTGGCTGCACCGCCAAATACATCAAGGTTCGAACGCCAAAATCGGTATAACGAGTTAACTGCATATTTCACCTGTCAGCGATAAACTTAATGAGAGGTTTGAGCTTCGAGTTGGGTAATCAACCAAAGCGCCTCTTCGTTCGAATGACCGCATACATCTTCCGATGCATCGAAATCACTACAAACCGCGGGACGATCGGGCGAGCCGAAGATCAAACATAAATTGGCATCACTCAGCTGCACACAACGCTCACCCGCAGCCTTACCATTTGGCATACCTGGAATACCGCTGCTAATTGAAGGCGCAATACAGCAAGCACCACACCCAAGACGACAATTCATTTTCGTTACTCATGAAAGACATAAGGCATTATACCGTTTAATTTGTCCGAGATCAGTGTCACAGGTCAATACTGCCAAGTCGCGCACAAGCGCCATTCTGTGCGTGAAAGAAATAATATGAATAAAGTGGGACAAACTTAGACAAAAGTAGCTGAGATTTAAATTTACTACGAATGGGTTGCAACCTTTGAAAAGGCTTTCATTCTATGCAGGTAGGAAACGATGAACTTATGAACACGAAGCTAGGCTAGATCCTTGCAAAAGAAGCCGCGACAATA
>NZ_VXCT01000087.1:0-11283 GCF_052850535.1 Shewanella sp. 1180_01 | reverse complement strand
CCATGGACCCGATTATCGATTTGGTGAGCAGGTGACATTTCTTGATGTTAAACAAACCTTTGGTTTTAGTCATGTGCGCGTTGGCCGCTGGGTTACGCGGGATGAATCGCGCATCGCTGCGGATCTGGTGTTTGATTCGCTCGCCGATCTGGCCTTTATCTTAAAGCTGCCACCTTTGACGTTAGGGCTGCGGGAAACCGTGAGTTTAGCCTTTGGCCATGGCGGTCAAAAGGGCGTGCAGGCCCATTATGCGCCCGCGACTCGGGAATTGGCCTTGGCAAAAAATGCTGGCGCTGGCGCTTTAGCCCACGAATTTTGGCACGCGTTTGACCACTATATTGCCGCTAAGTCCTTCAAATCTTCGTCTAAGCGGTTTCAATGCGCGAGCGATCTTTGGTTATCGGATCTGCCCATTATAGAACATCCACTGAATGCACGGTTATCGGAGATCTTCAAGGTGACGTTTTTGAGTGATAATGGCGATGAGCCCCATGATGATGTGCGCCGAGCGATTGCCTTAGATAAAAAACATGGCATGCAGTACTTCGCACGGCCAACTGAAATGATGGCGCGGGCATTTGAAGCCTGTATTGAATCCTATGATGATATTTCGAATCCGTATTTAGTGTCAGGGACACGCTTTTCAGCAATGGCGAAGGAGGGGGCTTATCCCGATGAAGCCCACAGAAAAGTGATTTTTAAAGCTTTGATCAATTACTTCGAGCCGTTAGGAATGGCATTGAGTAAACATCCGCTCGGCTGATTTAAGCTTTTGAAAGTACGTCAAAAACACGGCAAATGGCAGTGTGATGCTAGTACGAGCTTAGTTGGCGAGTCGACAAATTCAAACCTGAATTAACGAATTAACGATAAGTGATGGCGTGAGTCGTGCCGTTTTGCTTAGTCGAAAGTGTTTGCCAGCAATAGGCCAAACTGTGGCGGATGGCATCCAGATATTGGGACGCCTGAGTATCCATTAAATACCAATAGCTGGGTTTTGATTCTGGCATGTGATTAAAAAATAATGCTTCGGCATTGATGACTTGTATCGAATCCGCAAACTGCAGCCAAACGTCGATAGGCGTATGAGCCAGTGCAATCAGCCAATCAAGTTGCATGTGTTTTGCGGAATGTGGAATATCTGCCGATGGGCTTGATTCTTGTAAACGCGCAAGTAAATCAAAGGGATTGCCCGTGTTCATCATAAGCGAAGCTTGGGATGAACTCTCTTTGTCTGTTGCAGGAAAATTTGCTAGATAAACCGGTGGCAGAGTGAACTCCCGCCAGTCGAGTGCGGGCGCGAACGTCTGCGCAATCCGCCGCTCGCCTAGCCAGTTATGCACCATACAAGGTAAGTGGTCTTCAAGTGGTAAATCATTAGGCCTTGCTAAACTCGGAAACAGCGACATACGCTGCACTTGCACATGCTGAGACAACTGCTGCATCAACACGATTGTGGTTAAGCCAGATGAAGGCCAGCAGCCAAGCTGAGGCGTTAATTCAATCGCAACTTGTGTCAAAGCTTGGGTAAGCAAATCACTTTGCGGGTCACCTTGTACCACAAAAGCATATTTTGATTCGGCAAAACCGCCATTAGCGATATTCACTATCTGATTATTTGGGTTACTTTTCTCATTCCATTGAGTGCCGTTGAAGATAAATGTCGTGCCAGTAGAAGCTGGCTGCCAATTGCCAGAAGCATTCCCAATAATGGTCACTTGCTCGAAGGCAAGTTCGCGCGCCAAAGTGTGCAATTCGATTCGCGAATGCGGCATCTGCAAATGTTGGTGCATGTGGGTATGAGACTTAGGCATAGGCTGAATATCTGTTTCACGGACTCAAAATGAACTTCATTGTAATGGATATCTCCCTGAGCCCAAAGGCTTAATCCTCTGTCGTTTACCGGATGATGTTTTAACACATGATAGTGCTGACTTAGGGATGCCGCGCATAAAAGCGATGCGCGGTATCCCTGATGAGTAAGATGATCAGAAATTGTAGCTCAGACTAAGTTCGACATTTCTCGGCTCGCCGAAGAACCCTTGATCGTAGAAATCGATACTGGAGTAGTACTTTTCATCAAACACGTTTCTAATATTCAAGCGGACAATTGCATCGTCAGTAATTTGATAACTCGCCATCAGGTTGGCAATGAAGTAACTGTCTTGTTCAGAGCTTGCGCCGTTAGGACCTGCATTTTCTACATAAATCTTGCTCTGCCAGCTTAAGTTACCACCCAATGTGAGATCTTCGAGAGCACCATTGAAATGATAAAGCGTGGATAATCGTACTAAGTTTTTAGGTAAATGCGTACCAAAGGCTTCACCATTGGCTTTTTCAGACTCACTGTAGGTGTAACTGAAGTACAGATCCCAATCTTCTGTGGGTCTCCCCGTTAGCTCCATTTCGAAACCTCGGTTACTAGTGCCATCCACTGTGCGCATTGGAAAGCTGCCATCTGGAAGTGGGTCTTTAATGTTAGGATCTCTTTCCGCCACATTTTCCTTTTGAACTTTAAATACTGCCACACTGGCGGTGAGTCTTTCGTCGAAGAAATCAGCTTTACTACCAAGTTCAATATTATTGCCGGTTGTCGGATCTAGGCGTTTATTATTGGCATCTTTTGCGTCTTGGGGCTGAAAGATCTCGGTGTAACTGGTATAGATTGAGACGCTGTCAGTGATGTCATACACGAGTCCCGCATAAGGAGTGATGACATCATTGTGCTCATACCCTGGGTCGATTCTGTATTGGCTAATACGACTCCCCAGTAACAGAGTCAGCTGATCATGCAGACTGAGTTGAGTGGCGATATAGGCGCCTTTCTGGATCTCTTCAGTCTCTTGAGTGGTGGGGGTTGATGGGTAGTTTGGTTCTGCAATCGAGCCATCCCACTCGAAGAAGTTACCAACGCTCAAGGTATCTGTGGTGTAATAAGAGTCAGCGCTAATATCTTGTTTTGAATAGAGTAGGCCGGTTGTCAGTTTATGTTCTCGACCAAATAATTCGAATGGACCTGAAGCAAATAATCGCGCTGCATCCTGCTTACGGCTTGACTGGTAGATCATGGGTGATGCACTCATACCTAAACCTGTGGTTTTATCTGGGGCGCCATACAAAAATAACAAGTGGCCATCCATTTTGTCTTCGCGATGTTCAATGTCGAGTTTGAGCTCCCAATTATTATCGAAGCTGTGTTCTAAAGTAGAGAAAACGTTCGTGCCATGACGCTTCCAACTGGACCAAGATGCCGCAGTGGTCGTTGAACGGGGGAGGTCATTGGCTAGACTGCCATCGGCATAAAAGAGTGGCAGCGCACCCCAAGTGGAGCCTTTAGGATCGCGGTCACTATAATCCGCTCCTAAAGTGAATAAAGTACTGTCACTTAATCGTGCAGTAACAACGCCATATATTTGCAGGTTTTCATCCTCAGCAAGATCGGTAAAACTGTCAGATTTCTCATAGGCAGCTGCAAATCTCGCTTGAATCGAACCACCGACCCCTACCATGTCAAGACGTTAGTATTCATTAATTAGATAAAAGCCAATTTAGCATTATTAACATAACTATATGTTTTATAAAGATCAATATAAATTCAAACTCACTTCGCTAGGTGTTTTGGCGTATTTTCAAGCATTTATTTACTTGATTTTGGCACACTTTAGGCACAACCTGTAAATGTCATTTTTGACCACTATTCCATCGCAGGGTAGGTTTGCAGATGAATCATCAAGTTGAAATCATACGACGTGAATTGGAAAAGCTTCTTGAAGGTGTTCAACTAGAGAGGGTCGATTTGAAGTTCATCAGTCTTGATAAAGATGTGGAGGAATTTGCTAAGAGCTTTAATTTAATCAGCGCATTGAAGCCAAGTTCAGATGATTCATTCGAATCACCAGTTACCATTTTACTTGATGCCTATCAGTCCCCATTTTTGGTTTGTAAAACCGAAGCAGGACATTATCGGGTGTTATCAGGTTTATTAACTTTTCAGAAGTTATGCAAGGCCAAATATGCCAAAAATGGGGATTCAACCGTCCCTTGTTTAGTTCTGTCTCGAAGACCCAAGGCGCAACTGAGACGATTAATTTTAATGAACGATGTAGTGAGGCCGCTGTTAAAAGAATTTGTGGATATTAGCGCCGATACCATTAACTATACATTGTCCCATTTGTTTACTAGTGTAGATCAGCCATCAGTATTTCACTCCCCCGAATGGCAGTCGTTATTCCCGTCGATTAAAACAAAGACTGAACTATGTCGATGGCTACATATCAGTACTAAATCGGTGAAGTTAAAATGACAACACTTGAACAAAAAGTCCTAAAACACATAGAAGGCTATTGTAAGATAAACGCTATAGAGATCGATGCCGAGACCATTTTAGCTGATCTCCATGAGTTTTTAGAACGGGTCAATGCGCCTGATGATCTGAGCGCTTTTTTCCAATTAATCGTGTTAATTACTCGTGTGAATAATGTTTCTACTGAAGTAGCGAATTTTATTCAAAAAATGCTGTGTCTTGCGCCTTACATTTATAATGCCTTCCATGCACACCAAATGGTAGTGAACGATTTATCAATAAACAAAGAGTTTTATCGAAACACGTATCGTAAGGGATGGTGTCATGAACGCCCATTTTATGTGCTTTTGATCTGTTCTTGGAAATATAAGGTTGATTACCATTCCTGTGCGTTACTTGCCGCCTTCATCAAGCAGTATTTTGATACCCTTGACTCGCTGACTGATCCTGAATTTGCCACTAAAACGACATCAAGAGAAGAGGAAGCATGCAGTAATTTTCGATTAATGATGGAATTAGGAGATAAGAGTTTCGACGCTAGTCGAGTACACATATTGAATTCTCATCTTGATAGCCCAGAATCAATAGCAGCTAATCTCGATAGCATTTTTGCTGGAAAATATAGCAAACTTAATATTTATCCGACGTCGCATGTTAGAGTTCTGCGCCATTTTTTTCGCAATAGTTGGTGTCCCGCCATTAGCCGTACTCGTGGACATGGCGATAAAGATAGAGGACCCAAGAGATATGGAGATCCGGTTACCGACCCCATAGTGGGGACTGATGATGGTTTATCTGCGATATTGCCACAAGATAATATGATTCCAGATAGCGAAGGTCTGGACGAAGATGATTTCTACCCGTCGCAATCATTTGTGATGGCTAATGCTGATATGTCGGAAAAGCGAGACAGAACGGCGTTGCTTGACGTTGCAATTAATTTTAATCCAATGGTTAAGCACCGGACTGAAATTGATGTTACTAGCCGAGTAAGACGATCTCATAACATCGGCATGCAAAATACTCAGTTATTGATGCCTGCCGAACTCTACCTGCTCGCTAAAAAATTATTGGTTTATGGCCGTCGCGGATCAACTCGAGAAACCGCAATAATTCTATGGACTATGCTGATTCTCAGTAAATCGGTTTCAGAGGTCAAAAATCTGTGTGTGTTTCGTGATTTGTCATCTAAAAAACAAGGTCTTTATATCGATCCTAGCGGAAATGGATGGTGGTGTTTTCCTCTATCGCACTCAACAGGACCTCGTCTGAACCAAATAGGGCTAAGAAAAACGGTTGAAGATGTCTTTACTGCGTGTCCAAACTTTTTGGTTAAATTAATCACCATTCACATGGGAGCACGTTTAGTCGGCAATCTTATTGAGGACGTTGACGTTGAAAAAATTGAGTCTAAATTGGCCCAAAAGCTGGCGAAAATTTCTGACAACTCCGGTGGTGGGCGTTTAAGTCTTAAAAGATTAACCAACTTTGTATGCAATTACATCAACTCTACAAATGTGATAGATCCCATTTATATCGATTTTAGTTATGCAGTTAATATGTATACAACTCGAGTCGCCCGCAGTTATTCAAGTGTTCGAGATCAAAAACGCTGTGAGCAGTTATTGCATTTTTGGAACGATGTTGAAAAGGGGATCTCCGTTTACAGTGGTAACCCACTTACAGTCAGCTTATTTGAGTTGAGATACTGGCAGCAAGACGAGCAATATTTGGGCTCGACATTTACTCCTACACAAGCCACTATTCAGCAATTGATAATCCATTTGTCTTTGCAAACAAAGGCGTTATTCCCAACACCTCAACACAGGTTAGAGGATATTTTAGCCTATCATAATGCATTTGTAGCTTACACTGCATGGATGTTGCTGTATGGTACCGGCTATCGTGCGGCTTGGAATCCATTACCTACCTTGGCTTTGTTTCTACCTTCTTTTAATTTGATGGGAATAAGCGACAAAGACGATAGCGACTTTACTCATTCACGTATTGTCGCAATCCCATCAGTGTTAACGGCTCAATTAGTCGAATATCGAAGGCACCTTGGCTGTTTGCGCGGATTGTTGCGGCTATTAATGCCACAATTATGCAGCGAACTAGACAATATAATCGATGTTGATCGGCAAGTATTAAGCTATGACAATTTACAAGCCTCAGCTTGGTATACAAAGATAAGAAACTCCCGAAGTCAACATGGTCCATTTTTTTTCTTTCAAAAGCAAAAGTCAGGAATTGTTACCCGCAGCTTGTCTCCTTCACAATTAATTAGCGTACTAAAGGAAAAAAACTCTATACCAGCCAATGCAGGTCGTCACTGGTTAAAAAGTAGTTTATTAGATCAAGGAGTCGATCCTGAGTTAATCAACTTTCAAATGGGTCATTGGCAAGCTGGTGAAGTACCAATAGGAAATTACTCAGCGTTAAGCCATATCGAAGCCATTAATGAATTAGTGCCTATCTTAGATAAGTTATTCAGGGAGGTAGGATGGCAACCACTAAAGTCAGTGCTTTCATAATCCAGCTATCAAAAGAGGGGAAGCTACATCCATTATACATAGAATGCCGCACCGCATTTTTAAACAGCATATCGCCATCTATTGCTGTAAAAAATAAAAAGTCAGAAAAAATTGAAAACGAATTTTTTGCATCCTATCACAATCTGCTCGGGCATCTAAAAAAGGAGATTAAACTTTCTGATAACGCTTTTTTACCAGAAGAATTAGAAAACGTGCTTGCCGCATTGAAGCCTGAAGTGCTAAGCAAACAAGCACAACTTCTCATACTGCAATCTATACTCAACTATGCCAAAAAGTTCTTAGACATAGACTCGCCAAACATTCCTTCAATCATCACGTTAAAACGTGATAAACCGATGTTGACCCCGGTAGATTTGACAAAATTACCCATAGTCGAGCTCATTAACACTCAATTAAGCAGGGAGTTGATAGCGCCTCATAGAGATTTAGATGACAAGGCTAAGTTGGGGAGACTATTACTCGTCTTATATTACACAGTGAACATAGAGAAAACTGAACATTTACAGCTTATGGTTGAATACCCACAGGACATATTCTACGTGGGAGGAATTTGTTATTGGCAATGCCAAAATATCAAAATAAATTCGCCACGGTATGTGCTAAGTGATATGGCTGTCATGGCTTTACAGCAATGGCATAATGTGCACCATAGCGCGTCTTTCGCAATAAAGCCCAGTCAGTTCAAAGCTGCTTTAGTGCATTATCTTAATTACGGATCGTATTTCGATTGGTCAGATATATCAGTATTGAAGCTAAGGGTGCTGCGACGAATTGATAACGTCCTCCGTTATGGCCCGGTTCAATATCGTATGTACATGTTACCTGGCGTTTGCCAGCCATTGCCCACACATGCGTTTGTACGTATCCTGACAGGAAAAGTTTATGCAAACGCCGAACCGTACCTTTCAGAAGCCATTTCTGATAAAACCAAGGCTTTTCGTGATTGGTCCGTTGTCACGAACGAGAAAACTTCTTTTGTGTCGATGGAAAAGACCCTCGAACAATTAGATAAGGTATATACCGAGCTCTGTAAACTTGTAGATAGCAACAAACCTCGAGCCGATTGTCTTGGGGCTATAGCAATCATTCTGGATCAACAATCATCTAAGAGTAATCCATACTTTTGGATTTTATGTGCATGGCTGTATTCGTTACTAAAGACAGGTGGTACGCACAAGCGGCGGCTAAAAGTCTCGACAACTATTGATTATGTCAAAAGTTTAAGCCGGCCATTTCTAATCATTTTTTGCACAAGCGATATTTACTTATTGTCTGGTGAGGATTGGGCTGAGAAATTAAATGATGCTGCTGACCATTTTTCTTCGGCACAGCGAAAAAAATATATCTACTATTTTGCGCAGTTTCTGAGTGATTCAGGCTTTGTTCGAGATTTATGTTTATCTGATATTGAGGTGTTTGGGAGCTCCAGTGAGGTAGATAGCAACCTGATTTCCCATGAGCATGTGCAAGTCATGTTGTCCTATTTAGATCATCAATCGGCACATTGTCCGGCGCACCACGATGCCTATTTTCTTTTGTGTTTCTGTTTTTACAGTGGATTACGTCGAAATGAAGCCGCCAAGTTAACCTGGGGGGATTTTACATTCTCTCTGACTGAACCAACCCATAACGACTTTGATTATGTTCAGCTTTCAGTGAGACCTAATAAACATAGGACATTAAAAACGACCTCCGCCAGAAGAGAGTTACCTTTAGACGCTTTGTGGCCGAAAACGGCATTGAGTAAGTTGCGATACACTTATCGAATCGTCAATGGAGCAGGGGCTAAGAATAGCACTTTACTATTTGATAATCAGAGAAGAGTGAATCAGGCTTATGACTTAATAACAGACTTAATGCGTCATTACACCCAAGATCAAAGTTTACGTGTACATCATTTACGACACAGTTTTGCTAATTGGACCTGGTGTCGTTTGAATGCCAGCATCATAGAGACGGGCAGGCGACATTTGACCTTGTTCAATGATGAGTTTTTTGATGAAAAGTATCTAAAAAGGTTGCAAACTCGTCTTTGCTATAGTGATAACACCCGCAAGAAAATGTTTATCCTGTCTCATATGATGGGCCATAAAGACGTGCAATCGACGCTAAATAGTTATCTTCATTTAAAAGACCTACTGTATTACCTGCAGCACAATTCGCGCTTTGAACTGACAAAATACTTTACATCAGAGTGCGTGGGTCGTGTGACACTGCAACCCCTTGAACCAGGATTGAGTCTAGCTGAACGCATAACGTACTACACTCAGGACGTAATGCACAAACTTGCCATTAAACCAGCTCAACAAACAGTCAGCCTAGTGATGCCAAGTTTAGCGAACTTCTCTGTCAATATAAAAACAGACTTAACTATCAGTAGTTTAACTTGGGCCAAAGCATTAAATGCGTTACATACATCATCCACCATCGAAGTTGCCGCGCACTATGTGGTTCCATTAGAGCAATTACAAAAGTTACTCAGTAATGCCGAGACTATTCATAAGAATTATCCTCGCAGAGGTAGGCACTTTCCCTTAATCCCTAAGTTTCCGCGTATAGACGTTTCAGTTGTTAACATCCAACAAAATAAACATTTAGCTAATTCAACACGTGTGTTTATCTTTTTATGTAATAAATTGGATAACAACATTAGTGAAGGTTCATTGACCTTAGAAAATATTCGCCTAGGGATAGAAATTTTGCGGTATGCGGTTCCCGGTAAAAATTACGCCTTACGCTGTCCAGACGCAAATATTTCAAGAATGTTTATACGCCTATGTCAATTGTTGGATTTAAAAGCCAGGCATTTAAATTTTCGCTATCATAATGCAAACCTAACCCCTGAAAAGTCTAATATTATCCAGGCTAGATGGAAGAAGACGCTTATCGAACATGGTTTCAGTGACACTAAATTTGTCGTTGCTAGTGAGACTGAAGGGCTTTATTTAGGCAAGCATGATGGTAATGGGTTTCTAGAGATAGCCGTAGTTAACAATTCATATAAGCGAATACAAAGACATCAAAGCATATTCAGTTTTTTACATTTGCTGCTTATTTTGAGCTATTGATGTAGATCTTTTTTGAGGTTTATGCCAACGAAACTCTGATGGAACAGTTGTCACATTAGCATTTTTTATCGTCATTTATCATTAAGATTGCTCAACTTAATTTAATCTTCGGATGACAGAATCACCGACTTTTCTAAAATCATAGTGGGCGGGTAATGACTTAAACTGATCACGTACATACCCCGATTGTGCAGAGCTGCGGTCTGCTTGCTGAAGTACGTATTCCATTGCATAGCGGACTTTATGGCCATAGGGTTTTGCAGCAAGTAAGTCGCTCAGTAGAGCAAATACCTTACTGTTGATGGTGCCCAGTTCACCCAGAGGCTTAGCTAGAATCGCGAAGTTGTAGCTCTCATGTGGGCCAGGCACATAATGTTCAATGTGCTGGTTTAACATGGCATAAATTTTACCAATATCATGAAATAACCCCGCTACCAGTCCTGTCTGACACTCGATTTCTGAATGCTGTAGATGTTTGGCATTGTGATAGGTCATCTCAGCGACCTCTATGCTATGTTCAAATAGTCCATTGGCATAGGAATGGTGATGCTGATAACTGGCTTGGGCCTTGATAAATATCTTAAGAATGTCTGTTCTCTCAAAGATAAAATTGACGAAGGGCTGTAGTTCAGGACAAGTCACTAGGCTTAATAACTTCAAAAAACGACCCAGCAACTTCTCTTTTGTCGAACCCAGTAGCTGAGTTAACTGAATATATTCATTTTCACTGTAACGAGTGAGTATGGGTTTCATCGCACAGATAACGACATTACCTCGGCTATCATGAGTAATGTTCATTTGAGCTAGCCCATAGTTGAATTGACATGTCCTGGCAATATCTGCAGATGTGATGGCATGTATTGTCTTTTGGTTTGAAATAAATTCACAGTTAGCAGTAGGTAGATGACCACTGATTTTAATGTCTTTAACCCATGCAAATATAACGTTATTCATAATGGGGATCTCCTGATGTAGCTAGCTGAATTTGTTTTACTAAGCGGTCGAAAGCACTGCCGTCCTGTCTTGTTATATTGGGTACATAACGGCTATACACCTCGAACAACATTTTGGTCGTGCTATGCCCCATTTGTTTGGCAATCCATTCTGGGCTCTCGCCAGCGGCTAACCATAAGGTTGCGCAGGTATGTCTCGTCTGATAAGGGCGACGACGTTTGAGGTTCAAAGCGGTTAACGCCGGATACCAGATCCGCTTGGTGACATTTCGATGATCGAGTGGCTTACCTTTAGAGTTACAAAAAGCGTACGTCAATCTCCCTGTCAGGCTGAATTGACGCTTAAGCGCCTCAGTTACAGGTTGAGACAATTGAATACTGCGATAAGATGCCGATGTCTTGGG
>NZ_VXCT01000086.1:0-12083 GCF_052850535.1 Shewanella sp. 1180_01 | reverse complement strand
AAAATGAGCCAGTGAATCACTCTACCCCAGACTGATTCATGCAGACCTTAAAACAGACCCATTTCGCCCCGTTTCTTCCTTTCAACGGGGCTTTTTTTGCCTTAGTATGAATCAAATCTCTAGAGAACTGATTCATATCCCTGTTATGCCCATTCCAACTGGTGATATCGAGCATTGATTAGTTTGTAGCCCAAAGAGGCGTTACTAATAAAATAGCTAATCCGAATCTGGCTACTAAGGTTTTATCCCAGAAGTGTGATGTTAAAAACAACTCATCAATGTCTACACAATCAAGCCGGCCTAATCCCCCCAGCGCGGCCATAACGTAGCCCGCGACAACCGCCTCATCTAAGACAAAATCCAATACTACATCAAAGACACATATACAACGAATATGTTGTATTTATACGCGTAAACAACAAATTGATTGTATTTATACAAAATAACATCGTATTAGTTGTAATTAATAGCAAATAACAACTAATATGATGTTTATGAGCAAAAGATAACCGAGCCAACGCCATGAAGCATCTCAGTGAATTAGCTACAGAACTCAAGCACTACCGAGAACAACTAGCACTAAGTCAGAAAGACATGCTGTTGAACATAGGTATGTCACAGCAACAATACCAACGAATAGAAAGTGGCAGTGATACTCGCTTATCGACATTACTGAGAGTCTTGGAAGGATTAAATCTTGAAATGATGCTCGTTCCTAAACAGCACATAAGTGCAGTAAAAGCACTCATTAACCAAGCAACTTCAGAACCAGAAATTGACCGTCATTTGCCTAACAACTTAACGACTGAGACAGGCACATCTTGGGATAAGGTCTTACATTCAGTTGATGATAAAGAAGATAATCTATGAAACCTGCTGAATCAGTAGAGGCCCTCGCGCTTTATTTAAATCATCAACGGATTGCGATACTCACCCATTATTCAGGTGGTAAAAACATTCTGAAATTTGACCCTGAATATATCGCGATGCCAAAAGCACTTCGACCAACATTAACGCTCACCCAACTGCTAGACCCCCACTACATCGATAAAATACAAGTCAGAACACAAAGATTATCACCGGTGCTGTCCAATTTGCTCCCCGAGGGCGCATTGCGGCATTGGATGTCAGCCGCGCTAAAAGTACATGAGAACAACGAATTTCCCATATTGGCATGGGCAGGGAACAATCTTCCCGGCGGCTTAATCGCATCAGCCATAGCAAAAGAAGATATACCAGCTTGGGCACTATCACCACGGGAAAGAACAGAAGCCATCGTAATCGACATCACCCACACCAGTAATAAGTTCTCACTTGCCGGTGTTCAAATGAAATTCTCGACAAGCAGAAACGATGGACGATTCAACATAAATGCCGATCAAGATGGCCAAGATAGTTGGATTATCAAGACGCCTTCAACAGTACACAGCAACGTCCCACAAAATGAATACACTGCAATGAAGTTGGCACAAATAATCGGAGTGAATATCCCTGAAATTGAGCTAATATCGCTTAATGCATTGGATAATCTACCTAACATCAAACTACCAGATGAGCCAACGGCTTATGCAATTAAGCGCTTTGACCGCAGTGATATGGGCCGTATTCATGCAGAGGACTTTGCCCAAATATTCGAAGTTTACGCACATGATAAATACGGTAAATACAACTACGAAGCCATAGCGAAAGCTCTATACATGAGCAACTACAATGGATTAAAAGATGTGCAGCAAATGGCAAGGCGGTTGCTGGCCAATATCTTGCTCGCCAACGGTGATGCCCACTTAAAAAATTGGAGTGTTATATATCCAGATACCAAAAATGCGATACTCTCACCCGCTTACGATATTGTGAGCACCTTACCCTACATAGAAGGCGAAACCGCCATTGCTCTCAACATGAATAAACAAAAGCTATGGTACACCATCGATATCACCACCTTCCAAGCATGGGCAACGAGAACAGGCCTACCATGGCCCGCGATAAAGGCTCATCTACTGGATGCCATGCAAAAAGCCCGTACTCTTTGGCCAGAGGCACTTGCTGAACTCCCCATGCATGAAGAGCATAAAGCGATATTAAAAGCTCACTGGGCCAAACTACATAACGACTTTAAGATACTCTGACTAAAAAATTATGTAGTGCCTAAATACTATTGGTTCTTAAAATAAGCTCGTTTATTAACTTTATGAGCGCAAAAATAAAAGCATATGGCAAAAATCAACGCCATTACATCAAACGCCCCCTGAATCAATATTGATAATCGACTCCAGTGGTGTAAGCAGCAATGAGATCAGTATCCAGGGGAACAATATACAAACCAATACTGATAACTTCAGGATATGGATTACAGCCAATGCAGGTTGGTGAAAAACTATCTCCCCCGAAATATCAAGTAGTAACATATTGTCGTATTAGAGGAAGAAATTACTTAGTGAAGTAAAACCGCTAACTTCAAACAAACAGTCGCCATTAGCCTAGAATTTCTACGCGACCTAAAAAGCCTTTAGGCCTTAGCCATAAAATAACTCATTCTTTTCTAGCTTCTACCATGCCGCTTACTAGACCATCTGCTCAAACTCACCTTTTATCTGCTGATATTGTGATGGCCACTCATTATACCAAATAGCAAATTCACCCACAGGCATAGGTCGCGCAATGCCATAGCCTTGGCATAACTGACAGCCCAAATCAGCCAAACTCTTACCGTGGGCAATCGTCTCTACTCCTTCAGCAATGACATTGAGATGAAACACCGAAGCTAAGCGGATAACACCCTCCACAATACGTAAATCATCATCACTCTCCAGCATTCCACGCACAAAGCTCTGATCAATTTTGATACTGGATACCGGCAATTGGCGTAAATAAGTTAATGATGAATAACCAGTGCCAAAATCATCGAGGGAAAAATGGACTCCCAAACGCTTACACTCTTTTAAGATTTCAATCGCCAATGCCATATCTTCGATGGCAGCACTTTCTAAAATCTCCAATTCAACATCTGATACAACCAAATCAGGATGCTGCATCAAAGATGACTGCAGGGAATCGCAAAAATATTCCGCCAGTAATTGCCTGGCACTCACATTGATACTGACGGCAAGCGGTCGCCCTTCTATTCGCCAATGCATACATTGGGCTACTGCAGTATTGATAACCCATTCACCCAAAGCAATTTCAAAATCACTTCCAGCAATATCAGGTAAAAACTCGCTTGGCGCCACTATACCGCGCTGCGGGTGATCCCAACGGATTAATGCTTCGGCGCCAATAATTTTTCCTGTTGCTAAATTCACTTTGGGTTGGTAAAACATGACGAACTCATTACGCGCAAAAGCCGATTTAAGTTCTTCTAACCAAGTTCGACGCGCAATAATGCTACGATCAATTTCTGGGTCAAACATTTGGAAACGATTTTTACCAGCCGCTTTTGCCATATACATCGCTTGATCGGCATGGCGCAGTAGGATATCAGGATCAACGTTATCTTCAGGATATAAACTCACCCCAATACTCGCACTTAAACGCACAAATTTATTACCATCTAAAACAATATCTTGATCGACAGCAGTTAAAATTCTCTGTAAAACTTGAGTACATTCCTCTTCAGACATCATTTCAAATAAAATAATAAACTCATCACCACCAACCCTAGCGAGAGTGTCTTGCTGACGTATAACAACCGACACATTATTTACAATCGCAACGAGCAGTTGATCACCCACACCGTGACCATAATGGTCATTTACCGCCTTAAAACCATCTAGGTCCATAAAGCACACGGCACAGATACTGCCATTACGATTAACACGAGCGATAGTTTGCTGAAAACGATCTAACAGCAAACGGCGGTTTGGTAGTCCCGTAAGTGCATCAAAATTTGCCACTCGGTCCAATTCAGCCTCATGGGTTTTAATGAGAGTGATATCAGCTTGGGTTCCTGAAATCATTAACGCTCTTCCGTGACTATCTACTTCAACAATCCGCCCCTTACATAGGATCCAACACATTTCACCGGATTTTTTAATGCAACGCACTTCTAAATCTATACTGTCCGCGTTATGCGTAAGATGCTTTTGAACCTGTTTTTCTATCTCAGGAATATCCTCAGCATAGACGTACTGACGCCAATTCTTCACCGTCAACTTCATCTCACCCGCTTGATAACCCAAAATAGCCTCAAATCTTGGACTAATTTGTACTTCACCCGTCCTCGCATTCCAATCCCAGAAGCCCTGTTCAGAACCTTCAATTACCCGTTGCAACTGTTCAGCTTGTGCCACTAATTGGTGTTTTAGCATTCTAGCTTGGGTAATATCTTGCACAGTACCATGCAACCTAACAATTTTGCCGTTCTCATCGCGCTGCGCATGACCTCGTGCCATAATCCAATGGTGAGAACCATCAGGACGAATAAATTCAGCTTCACATTCATAATCTTCACCAGTGTTTACACACTGCAATACGAGCGCACTCAACCTTTGCCAACTCTCAGGTGTAAATAAAAGTTCAACCTCGGGCATAGTTAGAGCTTCTTGCTCATATGGCAGCCCATAAATCACAAATATTTGTTCGGACCAAGTGTGTATATCAGTCACTAAATCCCACTCCCAACTACCAATACCGGACAACTGCTGTGCTAGTTTTAAACTCATCTCACTAATACGTAGTTGCTCTGCATTCATTTCTTGGAGCGTTACGTTCCTCGCAATCCCGAACAATCCACAGACCTTGCCTTGAGAGTCAATAACAGGCCCTTTTGTTACTTGAAATACCGCCTTCTTTCCCTGAATGTGCAAAAGCTCCTGTTGAGTGATAACATTCATTGATGCTAAAACCATCTGATCCTTTTCTTGAATTATATTTGCTGAATCAGCATCGAAAATATCACGGTCCGTTTTACCCACAATCTCATCTTCAGATTTACCCACAAATACAGCTGCGCCGTGATTAATCAAGAGATAGCGCCCAGCTAAATTCTTAACAAAAATGCCATCGGTAGTTTGGGAAACAATAGAGTCTAGTAATTGATGATTAACATCTAACTTTTTCAATGAGGCCCGTAAATAACCAGTTAACGCACTGATCAATATGCCATAAACACTAAGGCTAATCGTTTGGAGTAAATCAATAGAATGGATGCTGCCTAAATCATTGATGGATAGATTGAGATAATAAACGCATAAAACTGACAGTAACGTCGCCAGCAATCCCGGGCCCAACCCTCCACAAATGGCACTCAATGAAATGGGCAACATAAAGATAAGCAACAACAAACGCTGCTGTTGCTCAACGGTAAGATAACTAGCAAACCAAAGCGTAACCAAGGTGAAGACAAAGATTACCGTGTATTTAATCCAAGTGAAATTGCGGATTGGGGCAGAATGGGAAAATGTGATATCTAATAAATTACTAGCAAGAACTTTATGACGTTCAGGAACGGCACTCAGAACAAAAATAAAAATAAACGCACTGGTGAATACAAAGAAAACCCCCTTTGCAAGTGAAAGACGAAAAACCGTCTCAGTGTCCATCAGCACTAGCAATAATTGATCAGATAAAAAAATCCAACCCAGAGCTGAAAACGCATAAATAGCCACAGCCAATACAATATATTGAGTACGTGACTTTTGATTATCTAACATTCTCACTCCATTACAGCTAGCGCCAGTCGAACGACTTCCTCTATCTTGGTTTGCCACTCTCGTCAACCAGTAACTAAAATGGTCATTCAATAAAGTCACATTCAAGCTAAAGACAATAGTGTAAAAAAAAGCATTACTCAATGAGTGCCTATTAAAACAACAGGTAACATGTAAATGCAACATAAATAGTTATCTAAAATATAGTTACCAACTCAAAAACTGCAACTAAGCTATGCAAATGAATTTAAAAGGCAAATGGAGAGAAATCAGGAATATTGACCACCAAAAATAGTCAGCGACAATTCGAAAACGCAATACCTACAAAGTAATATTTTATCCCTCATCGACATGACTTACAGGCTAAATCATTCATTATTTTCATGAATAAATCTTATAAAAATTATCTTAAATGTAATGGTATATCATATTTTTTAAATAGTTTTACAATCGAATCTTTGTAAAGTGGTTTGATAATATAACCTTTCGCACCAACAGAAACGGCTTGCTGTACCGATGATTTATTTTTGTTACCAGTTAACATAACAATCGGTGTGCTAGCATTAATACCATTTGATTTATTAATGTGGTCTATAAGATAAAAGCCATTAGTATCTGGAAGATTTATGTCCATTAAAATCACATCATATTTTTTCTTTGACAGTAAGTCCAAGGCCATCCTACCAGACAATGAAGTATCAAGTTCAATCGCAAATGCTCTTAAAAGCATAATGGTCAGGTTCAAACTAATATGATCATCTTCAACAATTAACATCTTTGGCACCACGGGGATCTCAACCGGTACATTAGCGTTTTTTGAATCTGTGTATAATTTATTATACGAATACTTAGTGGTATCCACACTCGCTACGGTCTTACTTTCAACCTCTAAAGGCTCATCAGGTAGAGGAGCTTCAGCAACAATAGCAACATTTGAAACATCAGTAACAACAAGTTCAAGTAAGTGAAGCGCCTTGCTCTGCAACTTCAACAAAGCAGGTCTAATCTCGTTAGAACGAATAAACGATAATATTTTTTTCAATGACGCTAAATCTAACTCTGCAGTCTTATTGCTTGCAAGATGTGCCTCAGCCCTGTCTAACGATGCCTCAATTTCTGCTAAATTTGACTCAAAGCTTTGTTCTAAATCCTTTTTTCGTTGAACACCTTTAAGAACAATTTCTTTAATATGCGAAGAGTAGTTTTCTTGAATATTTATAAAATCTTCAACTCTTTTATTCTTACCTCTCAGTCCAATCTCCCGTAATAAATGAGTGCATATAATAATTGCACGATGTATTTCATACATAGGTCTTGCAATCAGGTAATCATTAATCACTCCGCTACGATAAGCCTCATATGCTTCTTTTTCTTGGTGTTTTGGAATTAGACTAACAACCGCATGCTCACAAATATCTACGGCATGCAATTCTTCAATCGCTTCGTAATAAATGAGTAAAGTCTCTTGTAATGTTTCTGCTGCCACAAGAATAACTTTTGGTGTTGACTGTTTGATCTGTTCAACAAGTTCAGCATTTGATTTAATCACGTGAATACGAGAAAAGTGACGTATAAGAACACTTATCAATAAACGGTCATTATCTTGATCATTTGTAAAGAGGACGATATGTTCAAAATTAACTCTATCCATGGACATTATTCCTACGCATAAAAAAATCAGACAAGGCGAATAAATCATCATCAACTTCTAGCCAAAACTCTAGTACCTGCTTGTACTCAATACCATTTTTACGAGATACACGTTCCAACTCTTGACAAGATAAATTTAATTTTTTGGCACCAACATAAAGAGAATTGCTCTTAAGGGTATGGCTTATCCCAGTAATGGAACGAATATCATTATCCATAATTGCGGTTCTTAATGATTCGCGCTTCACTAATAAATTACTGTAATATTGCTCCAGAAAAAACTCTAACTCATCATCAGTAACATCTTCGCCAACAAACTTATATATCGCTGAAAAATCGACTATCTGCGAAACATCAGCAACTTCATCTACTGTGTTATCTAAACAAAAAAAGTCACTGGCCAATGAAACATCACCAGCATTAACGGTTTTGATATCTAAACTTGAATGATTTTCTAAGGTCATTTTAACATCATCTAAAAGCTGAACGAGATCTATCAGTGCAAGCGGCTTGACAAGTACACGATTAGTTCCTGCCTGCAAACACTCTTCCTTACATTCATCCCCATGCTCTGCAGTCAACATTACAATAATTGAAGGAGCAAGATGTCGATAATCCTCAATTTCTCTAATAACTGCAATAAGATCTGGACCATATATAGTTGGCATTACAACATCTGAAATGATTACATTAAATTTGTTAGCTTTAAAAAGCTCAATGGCCTGCATCGGATCTTGCACACATGTCACCATTACCCCAACTGATGATAATTGCTTCTCAATGACAAACAGATTGTCTTGGCTATCATCAATAACCAATACACTTACACTACTATAATTCGTTTTATCATCAAGACTGACAATACTAGACTTATTCTTTTCATTAACAAAATCTATAACCTGATAAATTTTTAGGGGCGGATATGATATGACTTCATAATCAGAGTGAGACCGAGAAAGCGATAAGTTCCTTAACTCAGCTACTCTTTCCCTCTTTGAAAACAAACTTGTTATAAATTCATTCCTTGAAATAATATCACATTGATTTAAGTCAACAAAAAGTATTGAATCATCCGTATCAAAATCAACCAATTCATTACTTGGTAAAAATAACAACTCAAAATTTAGATCGCTTGAATATCTTGATACAGCCTCATGAAAATCAGGACTATTAGTATATGCGGTAATGGGGATATTCATATTTGAACGATTAAATATAGATTCATCGAGCGCAATTGAACTATCATCAACATCAAATTCAACCACAAAGTAAAAAACACTTCCATCGCCAATTCGACTAACGACTTCAAGCTCACTTCCCATCGAATGGCAAATACTTTGACTAATATATAACCCTAAGCCAACGCCACCATGCTGACGATGAGAACCTGATAATACCTGTTCATACTTCCCGAATATTCTTAACTTTTCTTCTTGCGTCAAACCAATTCCATTGTCAATAACAGAAAATTTTATCTTAACATTTTCAAAAGATTGCTCGACAATTTCCACATCAAGCAAGATTGATGGTTCAATTTTGTTTGAAAACTTAATCGCGTTTGAGATCAAATTATAAACAACTTGATTAAGCCTCACTTCATCACAGATAACTTTAGAGTTAAAGCCTAATGGCATATAAAAATCTAAATTAATATTTTTTTTGCTTGCTTGAAGACTAAATACATCAACAACAGACTCCCCTAGAGCCCTAACATCTACAGAATCACTTTTGCTAATTAGATTAATTTCATGACCTTTCCTAAAGTCCAACATACTATTAATAAGTAACAAAACTTGTTTGGCCGTACGAAATGCTACTAACAGTAACTTTCTATCTTGCTCACTTACACGGCCTAAACTAAGTTCAATCAAACCTAATACTGCATTCAATGGAGTACGTATCTCATGCCCAAGAGTCGCAATAAAATCATTTTGAGCACAATTCAACTGCATCAATTCAGAACATTTATCGACTAAAAAATTTTGCTTATTATATTTACTTGTTTGGTCGGTAAGTAATCCTAATCTGGATCCATCATCAAGTAAAATGTCTCGATACTCGATATACATACCAGACTTAGTTTTAAAGACTAATAGTAGCTCTTTGCTGGTTGCAAACTTATATCTAAACCACCTTAAAACCCTACGATTATCCCGTTTCGTAAACTCGCATTCAAAAATATTACTAATTAGATCGAAAAATGATTT
The DNA here is from genome assembly GCF_052850535.1 of Shewanella sp. 1180_01. Taxonomy (NCBI): domain Bacteria; kingdom Pseudomonadati; phylum Pseudomonadota; class Gammaproteobacteria; order Alteromonadales; family Shewanellaceae; genus Shewanella; species Shewanella sp. 1180_01. The sequence goes on along the minus strand of NZ_VXCT01000086.1, from coordinate 2,581 downwards.
TCCGATATATGCGCGAAGGCGAAGATACGGAAAGAAACAACCAAACTCACAAAAAACATGATCAATTACAGCCACGCTACTAACACTAAAAACACCAACGGCAGATCGATGTGGTGAAAGCTCATTAAAATCTAAGCGACTAAATTGACTGTCTTTCAGTTTACCTAACGTCAACACGCCATCCTCTACAGTACAGAGAACAACAAAGCATGCATCAGTCATCTTTATGACTTTGAAATTAATTATTTTATCGTTAATTTTTAGTTTTTCATTAATAAGGTGGTTGGCCTTAATTTTATTAAAATGAGAAACAATAGACTCTCTAGCACCCACTAAAAATGGATCAGCCAGAAAAAGGTGATTCTCCCCTAACCACTCCCCCTCAGCAGAAAGCAAAAAAGCACAAGAATCAAACAAATTCAAGTCAATCACATTCATCATTAAATATCCTTATTAAACACATTCATTCGTCGCTACTGAACTGAATGTTGATACCGACTCAACCAGATATAAACGCTTTCACATTTTAAAATAAACCTATCTTGATCAATCTTATAAACCTCTACGAAATAATCAACCGTAACCCAATCCCCTTCCATATATGCTACAGCCAGCTGTAAGCAATGAGCCAAATATCCACGATTATTTAGTAGTGCAGTCTTGATTGTTTGATCCAATGGTAAAGGACCTATTGCTCTGTCCATTGGTTTATCCAGAATGGCATCAAGCGTTGACAATAATCCCGTTAGAAATGCAGACTCGGTTAAAAAAGGAAATCCCATTAATGAGATTAACTCCTCACATAACCGAGCTCTCATCATAGTATTATGAATCAATACGACAGGCTTGTTTGGGTTGAGTTCTGCCAGCATAATAAGACTCACAAACTTACGAAGTCTATTTTCCCCTAAGAAAATCATCGTCTGCTTTATTGAGGTAAATTCTGTCACATGTTCAAATTGACTTGAATTGACAAATCTAAGTAGTTTATAAGTTAAATCTAAATCTTGAGAAAAATACTTCTCAAGATTTTTGTAGCTAAAGTCAGGCTTGAAAACCTCATGATAGATTGACAATATAAAATGTTGAGAAGCACCAATTTCACAGCCTTCAATCAATTCAGGCTTGCAAAAGTAATAACCTTGAAAATAATCAAATCCTAATAATTTAGCTTGTTTATATTCAGCCAGTGTCTCGACCTTCTCAGCCAGTAACTTTAAATTATACTTCCTAAACATTGGGATTAAATGAACAATACTATCTAGCGGTGTAGAAACAATATCTACTTTAATGAGCTTAAAAAATGGAAAAAAACGTTCCCATGCCGCTGAGTAAACGAAATCATCTAAGGCAAGATAGTAACCCAAATTGAACAATTCTTTAATTACAATGAAATTCTCTTCACTAGGAATAACAGTTTCCAATATTTCAACCACGATCGCTTTACTTGGCAGCATATATAATAAATGCTCACTTAAGAAGTGAGTCGGAAAATTAATTAATGCTGGCTTCCCCCCCGTCAAATCATCTAAATCCATATTTAAATAACTATTGACGAGCAATTTTGCTGTAGCGGCGTTATCAGCAATACCTTGTGGAAAACTATTGTTCCGACTATTCCTAAAGAGTAGTTCATAAGCAACAACATGTCTCTGTCTATTTAATATAGGTTGTCTAGCCATATAAAAGCGCATTGGTTACCTCTTCCATTCTGTCACTTAAATTTTAATCTTTAGTGAATCTGTCCATTAGTTCCTAGTCTAGACCTCGGAACTATAACTTTCAACAACGCATTTTAGCCTACTCTACACTTAACTTAAGCCTCTATAACTTCTCGATTAAACTTAATGAATTTAGGTTGGGTGACCGCCAAAATAAAATACTGTCAATTTAATGACGAAACACCCATTTAGTAGTAGTTATTTGTTATTCATACACAAATTAATTACCTACTAGAAAATTGACGCAATAGATTTGGCATTCGCAAATAATCATTTCCCAACAAAAAGGCCGCTACTGCGGCCTCGATATTCAATCCCCTTCCCTTGCTCTTCTCGCTCCCCAAGCAACCACTAAACATCCCCTAATTCATCCTATCCAGCAGTGCCATTTCGGCTTTTCTTAGCCAGAAGATGTATGACTTTTTACTGTCAAATCCCATTAAAGCCCACTGCTCTTTGCACAGGTAATGGGCGCGAATGGCGCGTTTGCAGTTAAGGGATAACTGCTCAACGAGGTGGTCAAAATGGGCGACGTGGGCAGGCACATTGAGTTCGTGCTTTAAGTTGCAGCCGCCCAGTGCTTCGCCTAAACGGTCGCAGGCGCTGCGGTTCGAAAACCCCTTGCCCAATTCTTGATACACCCAATAACGGCCCCAGCGATACAGCCCTAACCGCAACGCCTTAATGTTCATCATCTGCTCGGGTTCATCACTAAAGCCCATTAGCCACCTCATTTATCTTCTCAATCGAAAGCTTAAACACATCAAGGCATATCGATGTCACATCGTCATAGGGTGCAGTAGTACGGCCATTTTCCCAACGTTGGTAAGTGTTGCGGCTAATGCCGTAAATCTCAGCCA
>NZ_VXCT01000085.1:0-12392 GCF_052850535.1 Shewanella sp. 1180_01 | reverse complement strand
CTTACTCTGCGACAAACACACACTTGAAGTTATCGCCGCCATCGAACTCGATGATAAAAGCCACAAGCAAACACGCACTCAGCAACGCGACCTCCTCATCGAACAAGCCTGCGAAAGTGCTAAGCTGCCATTAATCCGCTTCGACGCCAAACGCAGCTATCAGCTAGAACTTATTCGCAGCACCATACACACCGTCTTACCCGCTAAAACTCACGCCGCTGAAGAATCATCACTCATACTGACGGCGAGCAAAACTTAAGCGCTACAAAGCATGCTCAATCGCCTGTTGGTTAATTCTGGTCATTCACTAAATTGCAGATATGTTCGAGCGCAATAGTGATATTAAGCTCAGGGGGCAAAGCACGTTTTGATGTCAGAGAACATTGCCTGAGTGAAGATAGGGTGAAGTGCCAAGTTAATCTTTAGACCGTCGCGAACCATCGCCGCCAATCAGGTTACTCACGGTACAGCGCCCTACGGCAGGCGATGGAAAAATACCAAACGAGCAGGTGCGCGACATCAAATAAAGCCAGAAACTAACAATTTACTCTGGCCCAATTTATACGTATTCTCATTCAAAAATGTTTTCAGCGTGCTAACGTACTCCGTCTGATTGGCATGATAATTTAATTTACGATGAGAGCATTATGATCAATCAGCTGCAGGAAAAATATCAACTGTCGTTATTGTTACTACTGAGTTCTGTCGCCGTGATGGGTGTTTTCCCCTTTGTGGTGATACGTTATCTGAGTGGCAACTACATTGCGGCAATCATTGATATAACGCTGATCATAGGGATGATATCGTTCGTCGCTTATGCGCATTATTCCAAAAAAATCCGCATGGTTAGCGCGATATTGGCGGTGTTTATTAATACCGGTGTTGTTGTCATCGTTGTCGCTAACGGAATAGGCAGTTTTTTGTGGATTTACCCCGTTTTTGCCAGCACTTTTATTTTAGTTAAACCGATTGAAGCCTTTTTAATTAACGTCGTTGCCAGCATTGCACTGGTGGCGCTGGCTAACATTTTTGACGTCATTTCACTATTCTCCTTCGTGATCACCATCTTGATGATGTCGATGAGCGCCTTTGTGTATGCGTTGCACGGCGTAAAACAGTTTCGCTTGCTCGAAACCCTCAATAGCGTTGACCCGCTCACCGGCGCATTTAATCGCCGTGCCATGGGCTCAGATATGGAGGCGGCCTTATCCAACGCAGAACGCAATGGCGTTAAACACTTGCTAGCTATTCTAGATTTGGACTACTTCAAGACAGTAAACGATAAGTTCGGCCATGCTGTTGGCGACCAAGTACTAAAGCGTTTTGTGGCGATTACGACTTCGCACCTTGGTAAAAACGATCGACTTTATCGATTCGGTGGCGAAGAGTTTGTCCTTTTAATCCCGGAAATGAGTGAACAAGATGAGTTTATTCAAAACCTTAGAATGGCGATTAAAAAAGAGCTAACAACACCCGATGGCAAAGAAATCACAGTGTCATTTGGTGTCGCGCCTTGGGTGCCAGGTACAACAACGGATACTTGGCTGCAGCGTGCGGATGAAGTGCTTTACCTCGCCAAACAACAAGGCCGCGACTGCGCAGTCTTTAGCAAAGAATAGTATTTAGCCACGAGCAGTGTATTTCGTTATTGCTCGGAACAATGCCTACCAACAACCCGCTTTAATTTGAATAAGTGAGATTGAGCTCATTGATAGCAGAAATCAAAGCTCCCTTGTACTTTGTTACTCACGCTCCTCATCAGCCATAAACCCAATAACGACGCAGTAAACCTGTGGTTCAAGCAACTCAGCTGTTATCACTCAGTGTGAACCACTCATTTAATCCGGTAATCAATTTATAAGTTTCGGCTAAAAAACTCAGTCAACTTATTCCATGGGATAAGTGCGGTTCTGTCATACAAATCAACATGGCCGGCACCTTTAACATAGTAAAGCTCCTTTGGCTCGCCCGCTAATCGATAGGCTTCTTCACTAAACTCCTTTGAATGCGCCTTATCGCCAGTAATAAACAACATTGGCCGTGGTGAGATGGTTTCAATATCGTTAAACGGGTAGAAGTTCATAAACTTTATATTGCTGGTCAGCGTTGGGTGAGTGGTTAACTGTGGTGACGAGCTTACTGGCGTATATTCGCCCCGTGGCGTGCGATAAAAATCGTAAAACTCGCGCTGGATTGGATGGGTATCCTTATCTAACTGATGCACTGTCCCGCTGGTATATTGAATTTCACCGCCGCCGAACTCAAGGTCACGCTGTTTCGCCGCGGCTGCGATAAGCTTTTTACGTTGTTCAACGGTTTGCGAATGGTTTAGGGCATGACGATTTACTGCGCCCATGTTGTACATACTCACGGTAGCGATGGCTTTCATGCGCGGATCGATCTTGGCCGCACTAATCACAAAACTGCCACTGCCACAAATACCCAGCACGCCGATACGAGTACCATCTACCAAAGTTTGAGTGCCCAGATAATCGACCGCTGCACTAAAATCCTCGGCGTAAATATCGGGCGAAACCGCATTACGGGGTTGGCCTTCACTTTCGCCCCAAAATGACAAGTCTAACGATAAGGTAATAAATCCTTTTTCCGCCATTTTTGTGGCATATAAATTAGCACTTTGCTCTTTTACCGCGCCCATTGGATGACCGACGACTATCGCTGGATGAGTCATTTTTTTATCGAGGTTTTTGGGGATAAACAGATTGCCTACAACAGTCATATTATATTGATTTTTAAATGTCACTCGCTGCATAGCCACGCTATCGCTTTGGTAGAAATTATCAGCGCCATTAGACATATCCTGCGCGAATGCAGGCAGGCTTGCTGTTGATAACAGGCCTAGCATTATTATTGCTTTAGTGATTTTGTTTAAATTTTTCATATACATCGTAGGTTCTCTATTCTGAATCATCGCCATTTTGTGCTTGCTCTATTCGTACTTTGATATCACTGTCGCCCATGAGGGCATCAACACTTCCATTTATCTGACCGAGTCGGATGAGTCCGCGCGAATAAACAAAGTCGTGATAGAAAAAGGCCAGGTTTCCCCAAGGCGCAAAATACGCAATGTCGCCCACTTTGGGGGTATAACCTTGTGGCGCGTCTTTATGCGAAAGCTTTGCCGGTAAATCGGCAATTTCCTCGGTGCCGTTGTAATCCGCAAGCGTGAGGTCCAAAGGCAATAACGCCACAAAATCCCGAGCCGCCTACGTGTTTTCAAGCGTTGCGGTCAATGTTGTGTCTGCGATGATGATGCGTATCTTTACTGCACTCTTTTCTGAACTCTTTTTTGCAAGCGGCATAGTCATAGACTCATTATATTGGCTCGCTGACGCAGAGGTCGCAGCGGATACGACCTCTATGCTGGCCATAAACAGCAATAAAACCATGGGCATTCGTACGACAAAAATACTTAAGCATCGAATCCCCATAATCCACCTCAGGTTCAGCTAGCGCGCTAACGTGGCGTTGTCGATAACAAATCGATACTTCACATCGCCCTTCAGCATGCGCTCATAGGCGGTGTTAATCTCGTCAGCACGGATCAGTTCAATATCCGACACTATGTTGTGCTCAGCACAAAAATCGAGCATCTCTTGGGTTTCACGGATCCCACCTATCATTGAACCCGCAAGGCTGCGGCGTTTCATGATCAGATTAAACGCATTGGGCGAAGGATGATTTGTTGCAGGCGCGCCAACTAAGGTCATAGTGCCGTCGCGTTTTAATAGGCTTAAAAAAGCGTCCAGATCATGGGGAGCCGCAACGGTATTCACAATCAAATCTAAACTCTGCAGATGCTTCGCCATTTCATCGGCATTTTTGGAAACAACCACTTCGTCGGCACCCAAGGCTTTGGCCGCATCACGTTTAGATTCTGAAGTGGTAAATGCCACAACATGAGCCCCCATGGCATGGGCGAGCTTAATGCCCATGTGGCCAAGGCCACCAATGCCGACAATACCAACTTTTTTACCCGGTCCCGCATGCCAATGGCGCAGCGGAGAATAGGTGGTGATACCCGCACACAGAAGCGGAGCCACGGCCGCTAATTGCGCTTGTGGATGACTGATACGCAGCACATAACGTTCATCAACCACGATTTGTTCCGCGTAGCCACCGAGCGTATGCCCAGGCGCGTCATGGGTTGGGCCGTTATAAGTGCCCACCATGTGATCGCAGTAATTTTCTTGATCATCAATACACTCATGGCAGTGTTTACAGCTATCAACGATGCAACCCACGCCAACCAAGTCACCCACGTTGAATTTTGAGACATGTCCGCCCACGGCGGTCACTCGGCCAACAATCTCGTGACCGGGAACGCAGGGATATAAGGTCCCCGCCCATTCCGAACGGACCTGATGCACATCCGAGTGACACACGCCGCAGTAGTCGATGCTGATCTGCACATCATCCTCACCGGGTGGGCGTCGTGTAATCGTCATAGGTTCCAGCGGTAAATGGCTGGCATTTGCACCAAAAGCTTTAATCTTCATAGTAAAATTCCTTCATTATTGAGCGTGAAGCAGCGGTTCTGGCGTTGAACGTTGGGTCCAATACGCCAATAAAGCAGCCGCCGCTAGCAAGGTTGCACTCAGCAAAAATGTGCTGTGGTAACCATTAAAATCAAATAGAACACCGCCTAAGGTTGAGCCCAGCCCGATAGCCAATTGGATAACCGCCACCATTAAGCCGCCACCGACCTCAGAATCTTCCGGCATAGTTCGCGCAAGCCAAGTCCACCATGCAACGGGCGCCGCAGTGGCAACGCCGCCCCACAATGCAAGCAGCGTCGTTACGGCAACACTGCTATCGCTAAACAGGATTAACGCTAAAGCAATTACCGCCATCACCAACGGAATAAAGATTAACGTGCGGTAGAGATTGTTTTTCAAAAACAAGCTGACTAGCAGCGTCCCCATAAAACCCGCGACGCCCATCACCAGCAAAATGAATGACAAGTTATTGCTCTCTACGTGGATAGCGGTTTCCAAAAACGGACGCACATAGGTAAACAACGCAAACTGCCCCATAAAGAACAACACAATCGCCAACATTCCCAATCGAACCAAAGGCTTGTTTAATAGAGAAAACACATTCGCAGAGCCAGCAACGCGTTTTTCGGGTTTCATCGCAGGCAAACTAAACCACATCCACACAAACGCGATCAGTGCGACGGGCACTAAACCGAAAAAGGCGCCTCGCCAACCAATATGCGCACCAAGGTAACTGCCCAGCGGCGCAGCAATCACCATAGCCAGCGCGTTGCCACCATTGAATATCGCCAAGGCTTTAGGGATCTTTTCCGTTGGCACCAGACGGATCGCCGACGCGCCAGACAAAGACCAAAATCCACCAATCACGACGCCAATTAAAGAGCGGCCCAGCATATAAACTGCGTAGTTAGGGGCATAAGCAATCACAATGCCCGATACCAACATTAACGAAATGAGCCCAAGTAGGAGTGACTTACGATCCGTAACTTTAGCAATTGATGCGATACTCAAACTGGTTAACACGGCAAAAAAACCAGATATCGCAATGCCCTGCCCGACCAATCCTTCACTCACATTCAAATCAGCGGCAATCGGTGTCAGTAAACTAACAGGCATAAATTCCGAGGCGACCAAGGCAAACACGCATAACGACATCGCCAGCACGCCACTCCAATTTGCCGTTTGTTGTTGACTCGCTTGTTGAATCGCACAGCGTGGTTCTGACGTTTCGCATACCTGAGTGGTCATTACATACCTATCAATGGTTAAATTTAAATCTGATTGACTTTGTAGTCGCTATTGTTTCAAATGCACTGGAACCTTACTAGCTAATGAATGCTTATAGAGCTTATTAGCTCAGCTAATTAAAGTGGTGTAAAAAAACAGTATGATGAAACGGAATCTGAACGATCTTTTGTGCTTCGTCACCGTCGCTCGCGAAGGCAGTTTTACCCGAGCCGCCGCCTTGCTCGGCGTCACTCAATCGGCACTGAGCCAAGCGATCAGTGGTTTAGAAACCCGACTTGAAATCAGGCTGTTAACGCGTACCACTCGCAGCGTATCGGCGACAGAGGCAGGCGAACGCCTGTTAAATGCGATAGGTAATCGATTTGATGAAATTGAATCCGAGCTGGATGCGTTAACGGCCATGCGTGACAAACCCGCCGGAACAGTGCGGATCACCTGCGGTGATTTCGTGCTGCGAACCTTACTCATCCCAAAACTGTCGCCATTACTCCACAATTATCCCGATATTAAAGTCGAATTCGATGTGAATTATGGCTTTAGGGACATAGTGGCGGATCGCTTCGATGCCGGCATCCGCCTAGGCGATACCATAGATAAAGACATGATCGCGATCCCCATCGGCCCCCATCAAACAATGGCAGCCGTGGCGACTCCCGCTTATTTTGCACAGCATCCCATCCCCAAACACCCACAGGATCTTATCGAGCATAACTGCATTAACATTCGCTTCCCGACCCACGGTGGTTTGTATGTATGGGAGTTTGAAAAAGACGGCAAGCAACTGAATGTACATGTGGACGGCCAACTTATCTTTAATGCATCGCACCATATCGTCGATGCAGCTTTGCAAAGCAACGGTATCGCTTACCTGCCAGAAGCAGAGTTTGAACCCCATATCAAAGCTGGGCGTTTAGTCAAAGTCCTTGAAGACTGGAGCCTGTCTTTTGCCGGCTATTATCTGTATTACCCCAGTCGCCGCCAACCCTCCCCCGCTTTTACTCTCGTCGCCGACGCACTGCGTTTACGCTGAGATTTCCCTCTTCTTGGACGGTCACTAACATGACCGCTTAGCTTTTGTGTATCTCGACTAAGGACTAATAAGAGCAAAGAGAAGAGTCTAAAACGCGGATCAAAAAACGACCTTAGCTATCACTATTAATGATTAAGCACTGTCATTCCAGTGACTCGGTGAATAGAAACCTCGGGTTTCTGAGCTTATGAACGAGAGCCATGGAAGGCGAACTGGCAGTTAAATAGGGATATTGTTCAAGTAACGTCCTTGTATGCTCGAACGTGGCATCCCTGCCACGGACGGTCCCTTACATGACAGTGCCTAATCTTGCTTAACTTCTGTATATATCTGCGGGCTCGACTAAGAACAAATAGAAAAGCAAGGATTGGCGTCTGAAACGCGACTCTACAATGTCGACCAGCTAGAACTTTTTCTAGTGCTATTGAGCTACAAGTCATTATTTAAAATACGTATTGTGATAAACATCATTGATTAAACCGTATAGAGCAGGTTAAAGTGTGACCACTAAGGAAAATGCAGGGCAAACTCGAACTCAATCATCGAAGACGCCATTTAAGGAAGAAGAAGCAAATCAGCAATGTGCGCCCAAACTCTTAGCAGACAACTCTGCCACCACTTTCCAAAACTATAAGTAAATTTTATTAGCGGGTTATGTCATCAATTTAACTATTGACTCGCATTACTTCAGGGACGTAAATGACCGATTTCAGCAACAGTATGTTATCCCTAGCGATAATACTCTCCAGCATGTTTGCCATAGTGGGTGTCATGTATGGCTTGCTGAAATATCGCGATGCAACCGTAAAACTACCCGTCGATCGTGAACAACTCGCCCGCATTCCCGCTTATGGTTTACAGCAACAAATACAAGATCTGCAAATGGACTTAATCGGAAGCATGCTGATGGGCGCGATGATAGTATCCCTACCGTTTGCCGTCAGCAGCCTTAAAGCCCACATCACAGTCGGTCAATTTCCGTGGATATCTGTCACAACGGGTTTAATGGGATTAGCTTATTGCGGCTTTAAAACATGGAAAAACTTTTCAAAGCTCACCAAATTACGTCTAGGCCATACAGCAGAAATTGCCACAGCCAATGAACTCATAGGCTTACAAGCACTCGGTTATCAAGTATTTCACGATGTCCAAGCCGACGGCTTTAACATCGACCATCTTGTGGTAGGCAAAAATGGCGTATTCGCCATTGAAACCAAAGGCCGCCATAAACGAAACAAAGACCTACTCCAAACCAATGGAAATGGCCCAGGCTCTGGTAAAAAAAGCTATCAAGTATTTTACAAAGACGGGCGCTTAAACTTCCCCTCGTGGACTGAAACCAAACCGATAGAACAGGCTGAACGCCAAGCCAAGTGGGTCAGCCAATGGTTAACCAAAGCCACAGGAACGCCAGTCGCCGCATCCCCAGTGCTAGTATTCCCCGGCTGGTTTGTCACCTGCCAGACAAAACCACCGTTCCCGATCGTCAACCACAAACAATTAGTCGGCACTATTCCAACACTAAGAACCCAAGCGCTCAGCCCACAACAAGTTGAACAGATTATTTATCAAGTCGCACAGCCCACAACAAGTTGAACAGATTATTTATCAAGTCGCACAGCGATGCTTGAGTAAAAGTGAGGTAGGGAAATGATCATAATAAAGTTAAATCTGACCACACATATCAAACTGCTTTGACCAAGGAAAGTCATATGCCAACTACAACGGTACATAATCCAGATCAGTACATGTACGATTTTCGTCATGTACTCGCACACAGTAAAAAGAAGATTGGCATACTAATCGGTGCTGGTGCACCTTTCAGTATTAATGTAGCTGAGACTGGGGCAGCAGAAAGGGAACCGTTAATTCCTGATATTGCAGGCCTAACTAGGATTGTGTATCTAGGATTGGAGGAAGTAACAGAAAAACCTGCCTTTGATGCATTAGCCCACGAAATCGGTGACAAGAACATTGAGCTTATACTTTCAAGAGTTCGCTCGCTAGCTGAAGTAATAGGGATATTTAAAGTTCATGGTCTTGATGCTGAAGGGTATCAAAATCTCTCAAAGAAAATATGCCATATAATAAAAGAAGTTGTTAATAAGCAGCTCCCTGAAAATGAAAACCCCTATAGTCATCTAATATCATGGATTAATGGTATCAATCGTGATTCAGCTGTTGAAATATTTACAACTAATTATGATCTTCTTTTAGAAGAAGCAATGGAAAGAGCCAGAACCCCTTATTTCGATGGTTTTTCAGGTGCCAAAAATGCTTTTTTTGACCCTTCCAGTATTTCAAGTAATGATCTACCAGCAAAATGGATTCGGCTGTGGAAGCTTCATGGTTCCATAAACTGGACTAGAAATGATAACGGAGAGATCATAAGAGGAAATAGTGAAGCTGAAGGGACTATGGTTTATCCTTCACACATTAAATATGACCAAACACAATCAGCACCGTTTTCTTCACTGTTTGAACGATTAAAGAATTTTCTTCTCGAACCTGACACCCTACTTTTAACAACAGGCTTCTCATTCGCAGATGCTCATATCACCGCCAAATTAGATGAGTGTTTATCAGAGAATAGATCCTCTGCGATTTTTGCTTTTCAATACAGAAAATTAGAAGAAGAACCTTTCGCGATAAAAGCAGCAATGAGAACACCAAATATTAGTGTTTATTGCGCTGATGGAGCTGTGATTAATGGAGTTAGAGCACCGTGGGTCATAGGTGAGCCACCGAGTAAGAATTGGGATATTATCAGAAATGAATATTGGTCACCTACATCTAGACATTTCAAACTCGGTGATTTTGTCACATTCACTAAGTTTCTAGCCAGTTCAGGGGGGACGTTATCTTTAACCCAAAAAGTCGCTAAAAGTGAAACTGACGAAGGTAGTGACAATGACTAAACCACCGACATATTTAGGAAAAGTTATATCAGTTTCTGGAGCTTCGATTTTCGTAGAGTTGACACCACAAGTAATGTCTGGCCTGCTAGTTATTGAAGGTAAAACTCACAGAATTGGCCAAGTAGGTAGCTTCGTAAGAATACCTCAAGGCTACAACAACCTTTATGGCATTATCTCTGAAACAGTTGAAAATACAGATTCAATTGATTTATCAGGGAAAATAAACACTCGTAGACAACTTAAAGTTGAGTTGGTTGGTGAGGCTATTGGTAATGATTTTGAACGAGGCATAAGTCAGTTTCCTTCTATATCAGAAGAGGTTCACCTTGTAACCGAACAAGACTTAAAGAAAATTTATGGGACACAGGAAAAAGGTCAAATTGTCATAGGAAAATTATCTAGCTCAGATAGTATTAATGTCAGTATTGATCTAGATAATTTAGTTAACAAACATAGTGCAATTTTAGGTTCAACAGGTTCAGGTAAGTCAACTAGTGTCGCAAGCCTCTTAAGAGCTATTATAACTTCACATACTCAAAATATTTTGATGCCATCAGCAAGAATTGTTCTATTCGACTTACATGGTGAATACTCATCAGCATTAAGCGATATTGCAAATGTGTTTTCAATAAATGCTGACAATGACGCTGAAAATCTATACATTCCATATTGGTGTGTTGCTCCAGATAGTCTTATAGATTTTCTTTGCGGCCCAAGTACTGATCTAAAAAATAATTTTATAGACCTCATTATCGATGAAAAAATTAATTTCGTGAATGCTAATGACAACATAAAAATAAACATCAACAAGATAACGGCTTACACTCCAATTCCCTTTAGATTAGATAAGATTTGGTATGAATTATTTCATACTTATTCAGTTAACTGGTTAGATGAGGACATGACCTAACCTGCTTATACTGACAAAGGTAATGTAAAAGAACTCAAACCACCTAGATTTAAAGCAGCGTGCATTAAGAAAGAAGAAAGAGTAAAGAAAGGAACAGGTAATAGCAGTTGGAAAAAAAATCTAGATTTAATGCGTTCGAGGTTACTTGACTCTCAGTATTATTTCTTCCTAAAACCAGGAGATTGGACCCCTAATGAAGAAAACAAATGCGAAAAAGACCTTTCATCACTGATAGCTAATTGGGTTGGCGGAGATAAGCCTATAACCATATTAGACCTATCAGGTATGCCTTCAGAAAGACTAGATCTTTTACTCGACTCCATGCTCGACATTCTCTTTGAATCAGCGATTTGGAGTAAGAATTTAAATGTGGGTATGAAAAAAAATCCACTATTGCTAGTTATGGAAGAGGCGCATCGATATCTATCAACTGAAAACTCTGGGTTATCAAAATCAATGGTGAGAAGGATAGCAAAAGAAGGGCGGAAATTCGGCGTGGGTTCAATGTTGATAAGCCAAAGACCTTCTGAAATTGATGAAACGATTTTATCTCAGTGTGGAACGTTATTTTCACTGCGCATTAGTAATGCTACAGATAGAGCACGGGTAAAATCAGCTATGTCCGACAGTCTATCTGGAATTGTAGATTCACTCCCTATATTGCGAACAGGTGAAGCAATTGTCACTGGAGAAGCAGCAAAACTTCCTATGAGATTTAAATTTCGAATTCCAAAAGAAGGGCAATTTCCTAATAGTCATGACCCTAAAGTTACAGAAAGTTGGTCTAAAGACAAAACCGACCATAATTTTTTAGACTTAGTAACATCTTGGCGACTACAAGATACAAAAAAACATTAACTCACACCATATATTGGAGAAGATCATGGAAAGACAACCTGTTGAATCAAGCAACTTAGTTTCTGTTGGTTACGATGAAAATACTTCTACTCTTGAAATAGAGTTTAGAAGTGGTACATATCAATACTTTAATGTACCGTACCATATCTATGAAGAATTAATGAGTTCTAGCTCTGCTGGAACTTACCACCATCAAAATATCAAAAATGCCTTTGAATACAATAGAATTTAATTGTAATGAAGAGCGTTTACTAAAGCGCTCTTCGTTTAACATTTCTACTATCTGAGCCGCGATGAATGAACACAGATAAAAACATTAATGCGCCTGAAACTGAAGTTTCACATGAAGTCACATCGACAAATGATAGAACAAAAATTTATGAATTGATAAACCAATGGTTAACTAGACTTCATGATGCTCAAATTGGCCACTATACTTGTTCAGAAAAACTTTATTCTACTGCAAATAAGACTGGTTATGCTTTGATTATTAGTTCAACAATTGTGACGGCTATGCTTTTTATGGATGCCAAAGGATGTTGGAAATTACTACTAGTTTTAGTGAGTATTTTATCTGCCACACTATCAGGAGTAGTTTCATTTGCTAGATTCGCCGAGAAAGCTGAGCAGCATCGTTCTGCGGCAGGTTGCTATGGAAAGTTGAGACGACAACTACAAAAACTTAATACTATAAAAACTAAATTAGATGATGACGAGCTTAATAAGCAATTAAAAATACTTAGAATAGAATGGGAGTATACATCTCAAAATGCCCCGTTAACTCCTATCGCTTCTATCAAGAAAAAATAAAGCATCTAATTAAGCATTAAAATCTGAACTTATATCAACGAAGATATTTTCAATAAAATTGCCGAATTACCAAAAGTCAGGACAGGCAAAACTCTCCT
>NZ_VXCT01000084.1:0-12688 GCF_052850535.1 Shewanella sp. 1180_01 | reverse complement strand
ATACCAACAAATAAGGCCACATAAAATGCGGCCTTATTGATTTTTCGAGCGTTAGCTAGCGTAGATTACTTAACACGCATGCCAGGCTGTGCGCCTTCATGGGGTTCTAAAATCCACAGGTCGCTGCCACCAGGGCCAGCGGCCAGCACCATGCCTTCTGACATGCCAAAACGCATTTTACGTGGCGCTAAGTTAGCCACCATCACTGTTAGTTTGCCTTCGAGATCTTCTGGCGAATAAGCCGATTTGATCCCGGCAAACACTTGGCGCGTTTCACCACCGATGTCGAGTTGTAACTTGAGTAACTTGTCAGCGTCAGCAACATGTTCAGCTTTCACGATGCGAGCGATACGCAGGTCGATTTTTGCAAAATCATCAAAGTTGATGGTCTCACTGATCGGATCGTCAACCTGCGGTTTACTGCTAACCGATGAAGCTTTAGCGGTTTTTTCAGGCGCAGCCGTCTTTGGTGCATCGGCCGTGACTTGCAGGTTATCCTTGGAATCAGCAACCATGGCATTGACTTTATCCAGCTCAACACGTTGCATCATTGCCTTGAATGGGGTGATTTCATGACCCGCTAAATCTTGGCTCAATGCATCCCAAGTGAGTGGCAATTGGAAGAAGGCTTCTACATCTTGGGCTAAACGTGGCAATACAGGTTTGAGATACGTCACTAAAATACGGAACAGATTCAAGGCGTTTGAACACACTTGATGGGCTGCTTCCTGTTGATCGTCATGTTTCACCATTTGCCAAGGCGCAGCATCGGCCACAAACCCGTTGGCAATATCCGCCTGCGCCATGATTTCGCGCATCGCTTTACCGTATTCGCGCGACTCGTAAAAATCGGCAATCACGTCTTGCTTGGCTAAAAACGCTTCGGTCAGCGTAGTATCAGCAATTTTCGCGAGCTTGCCATCAAAGCGTTTAGTGATAAAACCTGCGGTGCGCGAGGCTAAGTTCACTAGCTTACCGACTAAATCTGAGTTCACGCGCTGGGCGAAATCTTCCAGATTTAAATCTAAATCGTCGATACGGCTGCTGAGTTTAGCGGCGTAGTAGTAACGTAAATATTCAGGATCTAAATGATCTAAATAGGTACGCGCCTTAATGAAGGTGCCTTTCGATTTTGACATCTTCGCGCCATTGACCGTCACATAACCGTGGGCATAGACGCTGTTTGGCTGACGATAACCTGAGCCGTGCAGCATGGCTGGCCAGAACAAGCTGTGGAAGTAGACTATGTCTTTACCGATGAAGTGATAAACCTCAGCAGTTGAATCTTTTCCCCAGAATTCATCGAAGCTCAACTCAGGACGTTTTACACACAGGTTTTTGAATGAACCCATATAGCCGATAGGTGCATCTAACCACACATAGAAATACTTGCCCGGTGCATCAGGAATTTCAAAACCAAAATACGGTGCATCACGGGTGATATCCCATTGCTGCAGACCTTGCTCAAACCATTCGTCGAGTTTATTGGCCATTTCGACTTGTAGGGCGCCAGAGCGAGTCCACTCTTTTAGCATGCCTTCGAAGGCGGGCAGGTCGAAGAAAAAGTGCTCAGTGTCTTTCATCACTGGCGTTGCACCCGATACCGCTGATTTTGGATTGATAAGTTCAGTTGGGCTGTAAGTCGCGCCGCAAGAATCACAGTTATCGCCGTATTGATCAGGTGACTTACACTTAGGGCAAGTACCTTTTACGAAGCGGTCGGGCAGGAACATGGATTTCTCAGGATCGAATAACTGAGAAATGCTCTTGCTCTTGATGTAGCCGTTGTCCCGTAGCTTGAGATAAATATCGCTCGCCATGAGGCGGTTTTCTTCGCTGTGAGTGCTGTGATAGTTATCGAAGGCGACATTAAAATCGGCAAAATCCTGCTGATGTTCTTTGTTCACTTGGGCGATCATATCTTCAGGCGCTATGCCTAATTGCTGCGCTTTAAGCATGATCGGCGTGCCATGGGCGTCATCGGCACAAATATAGTGGCACTCATGTCCACGAAGTTTTTGATAACGCGACCAGATATCTGTCTGAATGTATTCCAACATGTGACCTAAATGTATCGGTCCGTTTGCGTAGGGAAGTGCGCTGGTCACGAGAATTTTACGTTGTGAAGTTGCCATCTTGTCTCAAATATCGTGGTGGGCCAAAAATATTGGTAGAGATACTAACCGATTACAGGATGATTTTCATCAAAAGCTGAGCCGATTGAGCTAAATCTGCGCTAATGTTTTCTGCATTATCTGGTACACTTGGGCAAATTTATTGGTGGGGGTAATTCTTTTGTCTTCAACTCAAACTGATTATCGTCTAAATGACGATCTTCTCGGGCCTGTTCTGGCTATTCTCGATTCATTTGTAGACCCGTATCTCGCGAAAGGGTTAGTGAGCGCAGGATGCGTAAATAAACTGGCGTTGGAAGGTAAGCGTTTGCTGCTTGGCTTAGTCTATCCATACCCTTGCATGACCCAGTATCGCGACACTGTGATGGCGTTGACCAACAAGTTGGCCGTGCTCGATGCTATCGATGAAGTCGAATGTGAAATCGATTTTCAACCTAAAGCCTATTCAGCGTTATCTTCTATCGCACCGATTGCCAATGTGAAGCAAGTGATTGCCGTTGCCTCAGGTAAGGGCGGTGTGGGTAAATCAACCACAGCGGTGAACTTAGCCTTGGCCTTAGCGGCTGAAGGCGCACAGGTGGGTATTCTTGATGCGGATATTTACGGCCCGTCAGTGCCTATGATGCTAGGTATTCCTAATTTCAGACCGCTTTCCCCCGATGGCAAACACATGACCGCCGCCAGTGCCCATGGCATTGCCGCGCAATCGATTGGATTTATGCTCAGCGGTGATGAAGCGGCCGTGTGGCGTGGCCCAATGGCAGCGGGCGCGCTAGCGCAACTGCTCAATGAAACCCAATGGCCAGAGCTGGATTATTTAGTCGTCGATATGCCGCCGGGTACGGGTGATATTCAATTAACCCTGTCACAAAAAGTGCCTGTGAGTGGTGCTGTTATCGTGACTACGCCGCAGGATATCGCGCTGGCCGATGCCAAGAAGGGCATCAATATGTTCCAGAAAGTGAACATTCCTGTGCTGGGTATCGTCGAAAACATGAGTTTCCATTTATGTCCCGAGTGTGGACATAAAGAACATCCATTTGGAACACACGGTGGCAGTAAAATCGCCGAGCGTTATCAAGTTCCACTGTTAGGCGCTTTGCCACTGCACATCAATATCCGTGAAGCCATGGATAATGGTGCGCCGACGGTCGTTGCCGATCCAGACAGTGAAGTAGCCGCACTTTATCGGGAAATTGCCCGTAAAGTGGGCGCAGAATTGGCTTTAAAGCAAAGCCAGAAAACAGTTTCTATTAGTGTTTCAGATGACGAGTAAGGTTTAAGGGTATGAATTCTCAGCAGTGTGTCATTATTGCAATTGCTGGCGCGTCAGCATCGGGCAAAAGTTTAATTGCCAAAACGATTTTTGACGAATTACGCCGCGATTTAGGCACAGATCAAATTGGGGTAATTAATGAAGACGCGTACTATCGCGATCAGAGTCATTTATCCATGGATGAACGGGTATTAACGAATTACGATCATCCAAAAGCGTTGGACCATCAACTGTTGTGCACCCATTTACAGTTGCTCAAGTCTGGCGAAGCTGTTGATATCCCTTGTTATAGCTACACAGAACACACTCGTATAGCAGAAACCCTGACGATGACACCGAAAAAGGTGATCATTTTAGAAGGTATCTTACTGCTGACCGATCCTAAATTACGTGCGCTGATGGACGCGAGTGTGTTTATGGACACACCGCTGGACATTTGTTTCCTACGTCGCTTAACCCGTGATGTGGCTGAACGGGGCCGTACGATGGAATCTGTGATTTCACAGTACAAGAAAACCGTGCGTCCTATGTTCTTACAGTTTATCGAACCGTCGAAACAATACGCCGATATTATCGTTCCCCGTGGCGGTAAGAATCGTATTGCGACCGATATTTTAAAAACTCGTATCCAACATTTACTGGCAAAATAACGACATAAAAACTCAAGGAGTAATAGGCAAGATGCGCTTAACCGATATCGAAATTGAACAGGCCCTTGATAACGGCACTATCGTAATAGAACCTCGCCCAGGCATAGAAGCTATTTCAGGCGTCAGTGTTGATGTGCGCTTAGGTGGACAGTTTCGCGTCTTTAAAGATCATACAGCGCCTTATATCGACTTGAGTGGCCCAAGCGTCGAGATGCAAGCTGCGCTTGATCGGGTGATGAGTGAGATTATCGAAATCCCTGATGGCGAAGCATTTTTCCTGCATCCTGGCGAATTGGCCTTGGCGGTGACTTACGAGAGCGTGACGCTGCCCGCCGATATCGTCGGTTGGCTCGATGGTCGTTCATCATTGGCGCGTTTAGGCCTGATGGTGCACGTGACTGCGCACCGTATCGATCCGGGTTGGCAGGGTAAAATCGTGCTCGAGTTCTATAACAGCGGCAAGTTACCTTTGGCCCTGCGTCCACGTATGACCATAGGTGCGCTTAACTTTGAACGCCTCAATCATGCGGTTGCACGTCCTTATAACACCCGTAAAAGTGCTAAATACAAAGATCAGCAAGAAGCGGTTGCCAGCCGTATCAGTCAGGACTAACACACGTGTTTTGGGTGAATGGCGCATCGCAGGCGAGTGTCGACCCTTCCGATCGAGGGCTTGCCTACGGTGATGGCCTGTTTGCGACTATGCGGACAGGCGCTGAGGGTATTTTGTTTTTCAACGCCCATCAAGCTCGTTTAACCGCAGGCGCCGCAAGGCTTGGGTTTCAATGGCAAATGAGTGAAGCACTGCAACAGCAGCTTCATGCCTTAGCCATTGAATATCCACATCATTGCATTAAGTTAATCGTTTCCCGTGGTGTCGGTGGCCGTGGTTACACACCACCAGAAACGGTTCATCCTACCGAAATCGTCTCAGTTCATGCGATCCCAAGCCATTATGCAAAGTGGCAGCAAGCGGGCATTTGCCTTAAAACCTCGTCGATACGATTGGGTTTGCAGCCCTTGTTGGCTGGGATGAAGCATTTAAATCGACTCGAACAAGTCTTAATAAAATCCCACCCTTTACCTCAGGGGTTTGATGACTGGTTAGTTAACGATATCGAAGACAATGTGATTGAATCTTCGATGGCGAATGTGTTTTTTATCAAAGGCAATCGCGTGATAACCCCTTCATTAGCCCAGTGCGGCGTGGCGGGTGTGATGCGCGAACAGGTTATGATAGCCTTGCTTGAACAGAACATGAATATCGAATGTTTGCCCGTTGGCGCCGAGCGTTTAATTGAATTTGACTCAGCGTTTATCACTAACAGCGTTTTAGGAATTGTGGATGTGCTGGCGATAGACTCGCTCAAGTTCAGCCGTGCTCCGATTACCGCGCAACTTAGACAGACACTTTCACTCACCCTATGAAAAAACTCATTCTTATCGCCAGTTCAACCCTGTTGACCTTGCTGACATTAGTCTGTTTGGGCGCCTTTTGGGGCTATCAAACTGTTATCGAATACAGCCAAACGCCGCTGAGTCTCAGCGAGCCTAAAGAGCTGACCGTTGAACGCGGTACCAGCGTGAACCAGCTTGCGCAGCAACTTGCCGACGATGGTGTGATTCAAGACACGTGGAAACTCAAGTGGTTACTTAAGTTCCGCCCTGAGCTTGCTAAGATCCGCTCGGGCCTTTACGAAATCTCACCTTCACAAACTATTACCGATTTGCTGAATGATTTGATTGCCGGAAAAGTGAAAACCTTCAGTTTAACCTTAGTTGAAGGCAAAACCATCGTTGAATGGGAACAACAACTTGCCAGTGCGCCGCATTTACAGATGTCACCAGAGGTGTTTGCCGCCGTGTTGATGGCGCAGGGCGATGATTCAGGTTTGCCAGAGGGTAAATTCTTCCCCGACACCTATCATTATACTGCTGAGGCGGATGTTAAAGTCCTGCTGACTCAAAGCTATAAGATGATGGAGCAAGAGCTTGCCAAAGCGTGGGCAGAACGGGCGCCGAATTTGCCGTTAAAATCCCCCTATGAAATGCTGATCTTGGCATCGATAGTCGAGAAGGAAACCGGCCAAGCCCATGAGCGCGACCAAATTGCCGGAGTATTTGTTAATCGTCTTAATCAAGGCATGCGTCTGCAAACCGACCCGACGGTGATTTATGGCATGGGTGAACGCTATAAGGGCAATATCACCCGTAAAGATTTAGTCGAAGAGACACCTTTTAACACTTACCGTATTTTTGGATTACCGCCAACGCCGATTGCAGCACCGAGTAAAGCCTCACTGATGGCAGTGTCTAAACCTGCCAGTGTGAGTTATCTTTATTTCGTGTCACGCAACGATGGTACCCATGTGTTTTCAAGCACACTTGAAGCACACAACCAAGCTGTAGATGTGTATCAGCGTAAGAAAAAACCGGCGACGCCAGAAAAATCACCAAAGTAAAAATGCAGAGAAAGAAAATCCAATGTCAGTTTTTGCAAAATTTATCGTTATTGAAGGTTTAGAAGGCGCGGGTAAGTCGAGTGCGATTAACCTTATTCGCGACTTTATTGAAAAACATACGGGTAAAGCGCCGATCTGCACCCGCGAGCCGGGTGGCACGCCACTGGCCGAACGTATCCGTGATTTGGTCAAAATTGCCGATGCGACCGATCCCCTGTGTGACGAGGCCGAGTGTTTACTCATCTATGCCGCCAGAGCCCAATTGGTTGCCAATGTCATTAAACCTGCGCTTGCGCAGGGTCAATGGGTATTGGGTGACAGACACAATTTATCGTCACTGGCCTATCAAGGTGGTGGCAGGGGCTTAATGCCGTTAGTGGAAGCGGTGAGCACTGCCACCCTAAAAGGCTTTAAACCCGATCTCACCTTGTACTTAGATTTAGATCCTAAACTTGGGCTAACCCGCGCGGCTAAACGCGGTGAGCTTGATAGAATCGAGCAACAAGCGATTGATTTCTTTGAACGAGCACGCGCTACATATCTCAAACTTGCCAGCGAAGATGACAGCATAGTGGTTATCGATGCGAGTCAAACCATGGCCGAAGTGCATAAAGATATCTTAGCCGTGCTACAGGCGATGGCATGGTAGCCGAGTCAGGTTTTACAGCTGCGGAATTACCTTGGCTCGAAGGGCCAAGACAGGCATTTTTAGCGCAACTCACGCGGCAAAAAATGCCCCATGCGCAGCTTGTCGGCATTGATTCTGCCTATGGTGGTGAGCTGCTGAGTGTGTTCATGGCGCGTGCGGCCATGTGTTTGCAGCCAACACCTGTGGGGGCCTGCGGTTTTTGTAAGTCTTGTCAGCTCTTTGATGCGGGCAATCATCCCGATTTTTACCATATTGCCGCCGATGGCAATCAAATTAAAGTCGATCAAATTCGTGAGCTTTGCACACGTCTGACGGCGACTGCCCAGCAAAGCGGTATGCGGGTGGCGATTATTCATCATAGCGAGCGGCTTAACTCCGCTGCCGCCAACGCACTCCTTAAAACCCTTGAAGAGCCGGGTAAAGACACTTTACTGATATTACAGTCGGATACGCCTGCACGTCTGATGGCGACGGTCAGCAGCCGCTGTCAGCGCATTCCCTTCGTTGTGCCAAGCCGAGAGATCATCAAAAACTGGTTAGCGCAGCAATGTGATATCCAAGAGGATGTTACTTGGTGCCTGAGCGTGGTGGGTGGACCGCTAAAGTTGGCAGAGAGCTTGCAATCTGAAGGTGGTCAACAGAGCCGTTATCAATCCTTGTTACAGTTTCGCAAAGATTGGGCCCAAAGTTTGTCGTCTGGTCATCTGTGTGCTAGTTTGTTAACTATAAGTGAACAACAAATAATTGATGTTCTTAAGGTTTTATACCTGCTTATACGACAGGTGTTACTGAAAAATAGCCACCAAGATGCGTTTATCCATGCGCAGCTCGGGAACTTGGCGGCCAAGATCATGGGAATGTGTCATAGCTTAAGTACAATGCCGAGCGTCAATTATCTGGCCTTGTGTCAAAGTTATGTCTTAGAATATAGAGAGATAACAAATAAGTAATATGCCATGGTAGATCTCGTCGTTAATTTTGATACCTTACATCAGCTATATCGTGCCTATATGCCTTTTATTAAGCCGGCAGGATTATTCATAGCCACCAGTGAAGGCCATTACCTTGGCCAGCCGCTGACGATTGCGTATCGCTTACCGGGCGCGACCATAACGAATGAATTTCGCGGTGTCGTGGTATGGATCAATCCCTTAGGTGCTTCGGGCGGCCGTCCTGTAGGCATTGGCATTAAAATTGTTTCTGAGCCCGATAGCCATAAACACCACATCGAAAAATTACTGTCGCGCGAACTGGCCTCCGGCGATCTAACCTGCACTATGTAAGTTGGCTCGCATTATTGCTCTGGTTTGAACGTTAATTAGGTTTAAACGCTCTGCTTTAAGCGTTACTCTCGTTTAACTGTTCAAGTTTTAACATTGGCCCGCACTCTAAACTGACTCTTCACCTTCGCGGAATTTGACCTCGATCCCTTGGCTGGGTATCCTTGTCGTCCTTTTGTTATTCAGCTTGGAAATCCCTGTGCTTATTGATTCACACTGCCATCTCGATCGCCTTAAAGCGGCGCCTGATCAACAAACCCTAGAACATATTCTGGCCAGCGCGAAAGCCCGTGGCGTGGACTATATGCTATGCGTCAACGTACGCCAGCAGGGATTTGAATCGATGCGAGATAAAGTTGCAGCCTTCGATCAGGTATTTTTGTCATCGGGCGTGCATCCATTAGACGTTAAAGAAGGGCTTGATGTTGAGCAAATCCGCCGCTTTGCCACCGATCCTAAAGTGGTCGCGATTGGTGAAACTGGCCTAGATTATTTTTATGCCGACGAAACTAAATTGCTGCAACAACAATGTTTTGAGCAGCAGATCGCCCTTGCGGTCGAAGTGAATAAACCTTTGATTGTCCATACTCGCGATGCGCGTGAAGACACGATCACTATGCTTAAGCAGGGCAACGCGGATAAAGTTGGCGGCGTACTGCATTGCTTTACTGAGAATTGGGAAATGGCGAAAGCGGCGATTGACCTTGGCTTTTACATTTCAGTATCAGGCATAGTCACCTTTAAAAATGCCGGTGAACTTCGCACTGTTATCCGTAAAGTGCCACAGGATCGCCTGCTGGTTGAAACAGACTCGCCTTATTTGGCGCCTATTCCGCACCGTGGACAAGAAAACCAGCCCGCCTATGTGCGTGATGTTGCTGAGTTTGTGGCCGAGCTTAGAGGTGAGCGCTACGAAGATCTTGCGGAGTACACCAGCAATAACTTCTTTAATTTATTCAAAGATGCGGCGCGTTTAGTCGGCCGTTAGCTTTAAGTGCTTTGACCCATGTTATGCGCTTGCGCGATTGCCAACACTGAGACATAAAGGATCAGGCAAAAAGACTCAGGCATAAAGGCTCAGGCAAAAAGACATTGGCATAAAAAAAGGCCCAAAACGATGAAAGCTGTTTGGGCCTAGGGGAATGGCTCGTTGAAGAGCCGTGCGCTACAGGTGAAAGCGCCATGCAGTGCGCTTTACAATAGACTCAGTGTAGTCGAGCTTTTGCCCTAGAGTCGCGTTCACCTTCCCCTTTTTTAGGTTATTTATCGCTAAAAAACAGCAGAACTATAACGATTTTGTCTGTTCTGGTAGTAATAACACTTTATCTTTCACTAAGTCTCTGGGCAGGTTGTTTTTTAACTTATTACCTAAATGTTTCGCCATGCCTAACGGCGCGCCGCCATAACAGACGATCACTTCACCTTGGGCTTTGCCTGCGGTCGCTAAGGGAATATCTCGCCCCATCAAATACTCTTTGGCTTCAACATCGCTCACATCGACCGTTTTTGCCGTTGGGCTAAGTTGTTTTCCCGCTAAAGCAATAATCGCTTCATGGCGGACTTTAAAACCGTGCTTACTGTTATCGGCGAGTTTAATGCCAATACGCTGAAAGCGCATACGGCCGATAAAAGCGTTGAATTGATGAGGAAATAGCCAGAATTCATCATCGCGAACCATGATGAGTTCGTCTGGTAAGCTGATGCCTAAATCCTGCTGAAAATAGTCTTTGATCCCTTGGGCTTGTTTCGCTGATGCGGTCGTGAAGGGGAAGTTTTTCTGCAGTTTAGGCTCAGGCTGTAACCGCGGCACAGAGGCAGTTTTTGTCAATTTAGCGACAAAGAAACCTTCACTGTCGTAAATCTGCGGCCAGACATGCAAGAAGCCTTCGGCAGTCGTGGCTCGCTCAGCGCCATCAAATAAATCACTTAAGGATTCAAATTGCACGGCATCGCCGTAGACTTGCTTTAAATACTCGCACACGCCTTGGTTTTCGAGGCGGTTTAAGGTGCAGGTCGAGTAGACCAAACTGCCGCCGGGTTTCAGGGCGAGAAACGCCGATTCGATTAAGGCTTTTTGGGTTTCACTAATCGCTAGCACATCGTCAAGGCTCCAATGTTTGAGCGCATCGGCGTCTTTACGCACTGTGCCTTCGCCGCCACAGGGCGCATCAATGAGCACGGCATCGAAACTTTCGTACAGGTATTCGCCAAACACACGGCCATCGAAATGGGTGAGAGCGCAGTGACTTGCGCCCATGCGCAGCACATTGGCGTGCAATACTTTCACGCGGCTCGCCGAATACTCATTCGCCACCAATAAACCTTGGTTTTGCATCAATGCGGCCATTTGCGTGGTTTTTGAACCCGGCGCAGAGGCGAGATCGAGTACGCACTGCCACTTTGCACTAGTCGTAAATGCACTAGGCGTAAAAAGTGCGGTTGGCGGCAACATAGAGCTGGCTTCTTGAATGTAGAATAAGCCCTGAATGTGCTCTAAGGCATTGCCGAGTTGTTCTTCTTCATCGTAACTGATCCAAAATCCGTCTTCACACCAAGGAATGGGATCGAACGTCCAGCCCTTAGGTTGCATCAGAGTCTTAAAGTCGTCGCTGCTGATTTTTAAGGTATTGACCCGAATTGAACGTCTAAGCGGCCTGTCGCAAGCGGCAATAAACTCATCCATTGACAAATGGGCGGGGAGTTCTTGGGTAATTGTATCGATAAAATTTTGATTTAATTGAACCATTGATTTCATTGAACCATAGGAAAATAGACTGTGTATCAACTGGCGCGAGTATATCATAATCCCTTATTGGGTCTGAGATTTTATCCCAAGTGCCTCAGCCGTTATGGTGATTTGAGGTTTATGCACTGACGATTACCGTAATATTGCAATGAGTCGCCATAAAGCTAGCACTCAGTAGTCATGAGCTAATAGAATAAAAACAAATAAAAATAAGGGGATTAGCGTGCTGAATCGCGTGTGGTTAGCTTTCTTTGTTACGGCATTGCTGGCAATAGCGGTGCAACTGTTCAATGGACACATAGAAGTCCTATCGGCTTCGGTCGCCGCATTATTTGCTAGCGCTAAGCTTGCCGCCGAAATTTCCCTTGGGCTGATTGGCGTACTTTCCCTGTGGATGGGGTTAATGCAGGTGGGCGAGAAGGCCGGAGTGGTCAGCGCCATCGCCTTTGTGTTTGAGCCCTTACTGCGCCGCTTGATGCCAGAAGTGCCCAAGGGCCATCCCGCCTTTGGCAGTATCACGATGAATTTAACGGCGAATATTTTTGGTTTAGATAATGCCGCCACGCCGCTTGGTTTAAGGGCAATGCATGATTTGCAGAGTTTAAATCCGCTAAAAACCGTGGCGACTAATGCACAAATCTTATTTTTAGTGCTCAATACTTCCTCTGTGACCTTAGTGCCTGTGACAGTATTCCTTTACCGTGCCCAGCAAGGTGCAGCCGCGCCTGCGGATATTTTCCTACCGATTTTACTGGCAACCTCGGCCTCGACATTGGCGGGCTTACTGGTAGTGGCGTTAGTGCAGCGGATTTCGTTATTGAACTCTGTGGTGCTCGGTTATGGCGCCTTGATGCTCTCTGGCCTAGTGGCGAGTGGTTTTTATCTGATGACCTTAAGTGCTGAAGCCATTGGCACAGTGTCGACGGCAATGGGTAACGGCATTTTATTGTTATTAGTGTTTACCTTCGTCATTGTTGCGGGCATCCGTAAGGTGGCGGTTTATGATGAGTTTATTGAAGGGGCGAAGGCGGGTTTTGCCCAATCTATCCAGCTGATCCCTTATTTGCTCGCCATGTTATTGGCTATAGGTTTACTGCGCGCATCCGGCGCTTTGGATTATCTGTTGCACTTGATTGCCAGTGGCGTACGGATATTGGGTTTCGATACGCGTTTTGTCGATGCTATGCCGACCGCGCTGATGAAACCTTTTAGTGGCTCAGGTGCCAGAGCCATGATGCTCGAGACCATGGATCATCACGGCGTCGATTCTTTTGCAGGCCGATTAGCGGCGATTTTTCAGGGTAGCACTGAAACCACTTTTTACGTACTCGCCGTGTATTTTGGCTCTGTGGGTATTCGCCATGGCCGCCACGCCTTAGCCTGTGGGTTAACCGCGGATTTTGCAGGGATCAGCGCTGCGATTGCCGTTTGTTATTGGTTTTATGGATAAGGGGTTAGAGTGTTGAGCGACCTAGAATGATGAGATGGAG
>NZ_VXCT01000083.1:0-12887 GCF_052850535.1 Shewanella sp. 1180_01 | reverse complement strand
TCCAAATAAACACAAAAGCCCTAGCCTAAACCGCTAGGGCTTTTGTGTTTATACGCTTCGCGAAAACTTATCTCTATGTCAGTCAATAAATGCTCCTCCAATATTGACGCTTTCACCCTTACATGGCGATCACCCGCCGCTATGATTGGTCAACAATAGCGGCCATGTATTTTTAATATTTGACACATTCCTGTACCTTGCCCCCAGCTACGCAAAACATTGCTCTGTGCGACTCACCATCGAAATGCTGCGCATTTTAGGCAACGATGACTCGCTCCTATGTATTCCCTTCGGGGATAAAAGAAAGTAGGCTATAGCCAAGCGCCTAGCATGGTCTGGAAAAGAGTCTTGTGCAGATATAACGAAGCCAGCTGAGTAAGCTGGCTTTTTTGCGTCTGGAATTTACATGTTTTAGCGTTTTTGAAACCGTTTCATTATTTGAAATAACATTAAGCTGTGAAGTGGGAATGGTTTACTGGGCGCTTTTTAATGAGCTTAAGTTTTACTAAGTTCTAATTTTACGAACTGAATAGAGCCGCCAGTTCATGTGTGGTACTAAGCTAGCAGTTTTAAATAGATAAACTGAAGCGGTATGAGTCACTCTTTGTTGATTTTAGCTTTGAAGCTGGCTTTGGTATTGTCGTTAGCTTGTTTGTACCAGTAATCAAGCATTTGACTGATTTCAGCTTGGCTAGGTGCGGTTGTAGATGTCACTGAAGTCGTTGGCTGAGCTTTGTCATCTACCGCTGTGGCAGCTGACGACATCACTGCTGGTGCTATCAAGTTCGTGGATGTGACTGCTGCTGTTTGGCGTATTTGTGGCTGGCTTGCCAATACTGGTGCAATGACGTCGTTTGCTTGTGTTGTCGCGGTATTCATAGTGAGATTTAATGAAGCCGGAAGATTGCTAAGGTTGTACTGCAGTATCTCGTGTTCGAAATCCCGTCCCAGTTGGATCCCATTCTTAATCAATTTATCGCTGGTAAAACTCACGGCTTCATCTTGAGCATTTGATAGTGTCAGCTTGGGTGACTCATCAAATTTCTTGGCATCTCTGGCTGAGTTGATGGCGGGAAGTGTCAGGGTAAGTGTTTGTGCTGACGCATCAAAACGGACGATGAGCACGTCGGATAGATAATGCACTGAGTCAGCTTGCTGCCGGTATTGCGCGGCATAGCGAAAGGCTATCTGATTGATACCATCGGCTAAAACGAGGTTGCTACTCTTTACGGCTGGTTTGCCATTGACCGTTAACACTTCAGCATTTTTAGGCAGATTGAGATTAACATCGGCCGTTGCAGGCTGCACTGCAACCAGCATTAACGCGGTGGCACATAAGATTGATTGATATTTCATAAGCTTTCTCTGTTGTTGCGAGGACGTCGCTAAATAATAAGGTAGATATTTGGCGACACGCCGTTTATAGCGCGCAGATTAGCGTTAATTTAATCTGTAGGGAATAAAAAAGGCTCACGAGGAGCCTTTTGAGGCGATATTTCGGGATTGAACGCTTATTTGGTTAGGGTGATGCTATAAACGGCGAAACCCAGTTCATCCTTGCTGATCTTCTTCATTTCACGTTGTTTATTGGCTTCGATAAAGGCAGCGGCTTTGTCACTGTCTTGGGTTTCGAAGCGAACGTCTAATGTGACGTTGGTCGTGATGGTTTTGAAATCCCAGTTGTAATCGGCACTTGGATTGACCATACCTTCGTACTTACCCGTGGTTTCGTTGTATTGAGATTGCGCTGTGATATAAGCCGCTAACGCTTCACGGTTGGTATCGGGCAGTTCAAGCACGACATGGTCGCTACCCGTACCGGCAAACTTACCACCAAAGGCACGATAGTTATTTGAGGCGACGATAAACTCTTTCGCGGCAAATTCTTCACCTGTGATGACTTTGCCATTTTCGTCTTTATAGCTTAAATCAACGATACGGTTTGCGTTGGCATTAACGACGGCGCAATCGCGGTCAAACTTGTTCGGTTGAGTGACATCAATTTTGTAAGTTAAGCCATCGAGTACGTCGAAGTTATAGGTTGGATGGCCATCCCAGTTGATTAACTCTTGTGGGGTGGTTTTTGCTGGGTCGATTTGATTGAACTGGTTGGCTGAGCACTCAAGCCAATCTTTCAATTCGGCGCCCGTTGCTTTGACTGCCACCATAGTATTGGGATACAGGTACAGATCGGCGGCGTTTTTGAAGGTCAGTGGACCTTTATCGACTTGCACAAATTGATCGGCATCGCTGGTTGTACCGTGGCGACCGCCCGCTTTAAAAGGTGCAGAGGCTGACAGTACTGGCAGCCCTTTTAATGCTGCAGGTAATTTCGCTTTCACGTTAGCGATTTGCGCATCGGAAACGATTTGTACCGTAGGGTCGTCTTGCACTAAGGTAAGGAAGCTATACATGTCCGCCGCGGCGACACCGATAGGTTCATCCACAAAGGCGAGGGTACCTTGGTGCTCTGCTGCGACAGCATCTTTAATTGCAGGATCTTGGCTAACTAACTCTTCCTTAGTTGCACCATTATAGATAGGGCGAGCTTGCGTTTTCGCACTAAGGACATGCCACTTGTCATCTCTACGTTCGAGTTTAAAGTCAACCACCCCTAAGTTATCACCCCAACGACCTGGCATCACTGCGGGAACGCCGTTCAGTAGACCTTTTGTGACATCGGTATTGGGCAAGTCAGCATACTTAGCATCTGGGAAGATAGAGTGGCTGTGACCGAATAGAATCGCATCGATACCGTCAACATAAGTCAAAGCGTAAGTGGCGTTTTCAGCCATAGGATCGCCAGGATTTTCCGTTGAACCAATGCCAGAGTGTGGAATGGCGATAATGATATCGGCCCCTTTGGCTTTCATTTCGGGAACATATTTTTTCGCGGTGGTAACGATATCTTCAACCGTTACTTTACCTGTCAGGTTTTGCTTATCCCACAATAGAATTTGTGGTGGCACAAAGCCAATATAACCAATGTTAATGGTTTGATTATTGCCTTCGCTGTCGATAATATTTTTTTGTTTAATGATATAAGGGGTGAATAAATGCTCACCTTTTTTCACCTCTTTCCAGCAACCCTTATCGTCGGCGCAATAAACGTTTGAGTTGATATAAGGGAAATCTGCACCACTAATGGATTTATTTAAGAAGTCTAAACCATAGTTAAATTCATGGTTACCGATATTACCGACTTCATAATCTAATAGGTTCATGGCTTTATAAGCAGGGTGAACATCGCCCATTTGCAGGCCAACTTTGGCCATATAATCGCCCATAGGGCTGCCTTGTAGCAGATCGCCGTTGTCGACGAGGACGCTATTCTTGGCTTCGCTGCGTGCAGCGTGGATCAAGCTTGCAGTGCGGGCAAGACCGATTGTGGGATCGTCTTTACCACTGTAGTAATTGAAATCCATGATATTTGTATGCAGATCTGTGGTTTCGAGTACCCGTAAATCGGCTTGAACGACTTTGTCGTCATCAGAATTACAGGCGCTGACACCAAGGGCGGCAGTGATCATCACTGCGAGTATTTTCTTATTTAACATAGTTATCTCTATTTATATTTATTTGACCCCAACGCATGTTCCGTCAAGAGCATGCCCATCATCCCGTTAATTCAGCGTCATTTAACTGTTATGTTAATTTGTCGCTAAGTTAACGAGCGGGAATTATAAAGACATTTGATGATCTGAATGTGACATTAATCGGAGAAAAGCTGTTTCAAATTGTGACCCAGAGTGCGTCTGCCTAAATAATGAGCCATTTGGCCTGTGTATTTGTTACATTGAGGTTTAAATAAGTACAGCAAAAAGTTTATTAAGAAGAATTAATATTTGTTATAGAAACGGTGTTTTATTTGCTTATGCTGCTTTCTATGTTGAGAATATTTGGCTTAAAAAATCCAATTGGATTGTTTTAAATAATTCTTTTTACATTGAATTTTAGCTAATCCTCATCACCTTTGCTTGCAAGCACTTAGCAAGGATCGCAGCACATTAGGTGTAGCTAAGCGTTGGCATAAGCACATATAGACTCGAAATACACATAAAGTGATACAAATTCGCGCCGCTGCGGCGGGGTAAAACTTGGCTGAAATGCGCGTAACTTGTTAAGGTAGCTCATCGAAATTAACGACCGTAGCAACAAGCGTTCGTTAATTCAGACTGTTTTAAACTGAAAGCCAAAATCCGTTAGCGCGCACCTTTCACCTTAAAAATACAAACGAAAGGGCAGCAACATCCAAGGGAGTTAATATGCGTAAGTCCGTTATTACCACAGCCGTGGCCGCGGCTTTGTTACTTGGCGCTTGTTCAGACAAGCCAGCCGCCAGTGCCAATGAAGCTAAAAATGCCGTAGCGACTCAAACTGCTGCTAAAGCAGAAGCAACCAATGTGTTGCTGAGCAAGAGTCCACTGCAGGATCAAGCGCCACAATTTAACCTTATCCATACGGCAGATTATGCTCCTGCCTTCGAGCAAGGCATTAAAGCCCATGATGCTGAAATCGCTGCCATTGTGAATAACAAGCAAGCGGCCAGTTTTGACAACACCATTCTGGCGATGGAAACCTCGGGTGAATTATTAACGCGGGTGTCGCGGACCTTCTTTAATCTCGCCGGTCTGATTTCTGATGATGATTTCCAGAAAACCGAAGCAGATCTTGCACCTAAGCTATCTGCCCATCGCGATAATATTTATCTCGATCCGACGTTATTTGCCCGTGTTGAAGCGGTATATCAACAAAAAAGCAGCTTAAATGCGGAAGATCAGCGTTTAGTTGAATACTACTATGAGCAGTTTGTTCGCGCTGGCGCGAAATTGTCGGCTGAAGATAAAGCTAAAATGCGCGGCTTTAACGCCGAGCTTGCAACCTTAGCGACGGACTTTTCACAAAACAGCTTAAAATCATTTAAAGATGATGTGATTGTTGTGACTGATAAAGCCCAGTTAGCTGGTTTATCTGACAGCGAAATCGCCACCTTAGCCGCTGCCGCCAAAGCTGCTGGAAAAGAGGGCTATTTGATTACCTTAGTGAACACGACTCGCCAGCCTGTGCTTTCTAGCCTGAGCAACCGTGAACTGCGCCAAAAAGTGTGGGAAACCTCGGCGCACAGAGCCGTCGCAACCAATGGCCCATTGATTGTTAAAATGGCGCAAATTCGGGCTAAAAAAGCCAATTTACTGGGGTTCGATACTTGGGCATCCTATGCGGTTGCAGATCAAATGGCGAAAACCCCCGCCGCTGTGTATGAAATCCTC
This sequence comes from Shewanella sp. 1180_01, assembly GCF_052850535.1. NCBI lineage: Bacteria > Pseudomonadati > Pseudomonadota > Gammaproteobacteria > Alteromonadales > Shewanellaceae > Shewanella > Shewanella sp. 1180_01. Next base: position 7,617 of record NZ_VXCT01000083.1, on the reverse strand, counting down.
GATGATTTAGCGCCAAAAGCCTTAGCACGTGCCAAAGTGGAAGCGGCTGATATTCAAGCTGAAATCAAAAAGGCGGGCGGTGATTTTGAGCTGCAACCTTGGGATTGGGCTTATTACGCCGACAAAGTGCGTCAAGAGAAATACTCCCTCGATGAAAGCAGTATTAAGCCTTATTTCGAGTTTAATACTGTGCTGCAAGACGGGCTGTTTTACGCTATGCATAAACTGTATGGCATCAGCTTAAAAGCGCGTACCGATTTACCCGTGTGGAATCCCGATGTCTTAGCCTTTGAAGTCTTTGATAAAGATAACAGCTCTATTGGCTTATTCTACCTTGACCCTTATGCCCGCGAAGGCAAAGGCGGCGGCGCGTGGATGGATGAGTTCGTCACCCAAAGCGGTCTGCTTGGCACTAAGCCCGTTGTTTATAACGCGCTGAATATTCCTAAGCCAGCCGATGGCCCAACGTTAATGACCTTCGATGAAGTGACCACTATGTTCCATGAAATGGGTCATGCGGTTCACGGTTTATTCTCGCAGGTGAAATACCCAAGTGTTGCTGGCACATCAACTGCACGTGACTTTGTTGAGTTCCCATCCCAGGTTAACGAAGATTGGAATATCGACCCAGCTGTGATTGCTAACTATGCCAAACACTACAAAACGGGTGAGCCCATTCCTAAGGCGCTGCTCGATAAAATCTTAGCCTCAAATAAGTTTGGCCAAGGTTTTGATACCGTTGAGTATCTGTCGGCTGCCTTGTTAGATATGGAATGGCACTCTATCAGCGCCGTTACTCAAATTAGCGATGTAGAGAAGTTTGAGCACCAAGTGTTAGCTAAACATGGCCTTGATTTTGCGCCAATTCCACCGCGTTATAAATCGAGCTACTTTAGCCATGCCTTCTCCGGTGGTTATTCCGCAGGTTATTACGCGTATTTGTGGACCGAAGTGTTTGCCGCCGATGCCTTTGCCTATATGGGCGAGCAGGGTGGATTGAAAGCCGATAATGGTGACAAATTCCGTAAGGAAGTCTTATCTAAAGGTAACAGTGAAGATCTCATGCAAGATTACATTCACTTTACCGGTAAAAAACCGACAACCGATGCACTGTTAAAGCGCCGCGGTTTAGTCGACTAATCGATTCGTTGTAAAAAGGCCCAAAGGCTTGTTAAGGAAACCTAGCAAGCCTTTTTATTGATATCGGGGCGGATTTATTCATCATTTTTGTTTCCGCCGGATACTCTCCAACCCTATTCTCATCGATTGAATCAGGATACATCTACAATCCCTCAATGGAATATAACGCCATATGCAACAGTGGATAAGGTTTACCCTGTCCATCAACGGGTGAGCGACCCGTTACTGAAAAACCAATATGTTGGTAAAAACCTAATGCTTGTTGATTCTGCTCATTAACATCCACCTTTGTGGCTCCTAGTTCTTTAATGGCATGTGTCGCTAGCATGGAACCAATACCTTTTCCGCGCGCGTCAGGTGAGATGAACAGCATTTCAATATTGCCATCATGTACGCCGCAGAATCCGAGTATTTCTCCATTGTCATTTTTAGCGCACTTTAAGTGAACGGCATCAAAATACTGTTCGAGGAGCAGCGGCTTTAATTGTTGTAGATCTTCTTCTGCTAAAAAGTCATGGGTTGCTCTTACCGATGCTTCCCAAATATCGAGCAGACTAAGATGATCTGCTTTTTCTACCATCTCAATATTCATCATATAACTCTATTGAAGATTTAATGTCGCCTAAGCGGTGAATTAAAGTGGGTTAACATGTGAAGCGGGAACGTACCAACCTTTACGAATCCGCCTTTAAAAAGGATATGATTACGGATGAGAACCGCAGTAACCTTGTCGACAATTATGATAGAAAAGTTATGTTTTTCAAAATTTATCTGACATCGAGACCTAATTGCTCATCGTCACCCATTATCTTTTTTAGGTTATATTATGGCGTGTTGTTAATGTTTTCTAATGATAAATATACTTAAACTAATATCAGATAATAGAGCTTGTATTTACTGTGTTTACTTAAATATTCTTTTTGCTAAGCTTTGTCTAAACACGATTGGATCCTTGCGTAGAGTTTCGTAAAAGGCAAGGAAGGTTAGATATTTAGCAGACGACATTAACCAGTTCGCTAATAACGGAAAAATAACAAAGCAGAGAAAAATCCAGGTTTGTTTGTGTTCAAGTACGAATAAAAACAGTAAGTAACAAATGAGTTGAAAATAGACGTTTATTTGATTGATTTTAACTGCTCGAGGTCTACCTCGTATAATTAATACATTTGGTATAACAATACTCAGGGTCATGATCACTATACTTGATGCGAAAAGGATACCATACTCTTCGTTTGTTAATTTACCGAATAGCGTTTCAATCGTAAGGAAAAGTAAAGGGCCGATAGCACCCGCACCAAACATAAGGAACATGATGACTGCAATACCAACGACAAACACGCCGATAGATAAGTCATGTTTCTCAAAAAAATTATCTGACATAGAATCTGAATTCCTTATAGCTGACGATTGTTATATTGTATATTTATCCACCTGTACGCCTTATTGCGAAGGCTAAAGCTGGTACTTACTGTATCTTTACATTCTCGTAATATTAATCGAATGGGATATTAGTGGCATAAAGGAATCATAGGGAATATTCATGGTCTATAAAAACCACTTCGGCACCAATTGTATTTGGGTCAGCATCCAGAGCTTTGAATATTCGAGTGGTATTGAGTTCGTTCTGTCATCGCAGTGTGAGCAGTTTTTCTTTATTTGCTTGAAATGGAGAGCTTAGTAGGGCATTAGACATAATCATTTCCATTGATAATTTTAAAAATATCCTTATATGCGGCAACACAGTACTAAAATATTGAGCCAATTAATAGGTTATTGTAGAAGTTGCTGAATAAAATTATAAGAAAACGGGAGCCGAAGCTCCCGTTGTTTATCTTGCCTTTGGCAAATGATTAGCGATTACTCTGCCAGTAATCCACGGCTACGCAGTAGCGGCTCGATACCGGCTTCTTTACCGCGGAAGTTTTTATACATCAGCATAGGATCATCGCTGCCACCTTTCGACAGGATATTATTACGGAAGGAATCCGCAGTGGCCTTGTCGAAAATGCCGTTTTCTTTAAAGGCTTCGAAAGCATCCGCGCCTAAAATATCCGACCACAGGTAGCTGTAGTAGCCTGCTGAATAACCGCCTGCGAAAATATGCGAGAAGTAAGTGCTGCGATAGCGTGGGCTAATTTCTTCAATCAGTCCCATTGCCGCTAACGAGTCCGCCTCAAACTTGGCCGCATCCTTTGGCGTTGTATCGGTTAGTGTGTGCCAATCTAAATCGAGTTTAGTGGCCGCCATGTATTCAACGGTGGCAAAGCCTTGGTTGAACTTACTGGCCGCTTGGATTTTTTTCACTAGCTCTTGCGGGATCACTTCGCCAGTTTTGTAGTGCTTGGCAAATTGGGCTAACACTTCTGGCTGGGTCATCCAGTTTTCATTCACTTGCGATGGGAACTCAACGTAATCGCGAGGTACGGCGGTGCCACCCTGTGAGCGATATTCCACGTTTGATAACATGCCGTGTAGGGCGTGGCCAAATTCGTGGAATAGGGTGCTGGCTTCATCGAAGGTCAGCAGCGCTGGCTCATTGCCCGCTGGGCGAGGGTAGTTCAATACGTTAACAATAATAGGTTTAGAATCAATGCCATTCATATGGTATTGCTTGCGGAAAGAGTTCATCCAAGCGCCGCCACGTTTGCTGTCGCGGGTGAAATAGTCACCCATAAAGATGGCCATCAGCTTGCCGTCTTTATCGTAAACTTCCCAAGTACGGACTTCTGCATTGTATTTGGGTAAGTCGGTACGCTCTTTAAAGGTCAAACCGTATAAACGGTTAGCCGTGTAGAACACGCCTTTTAGTGTACTGTCGAGAGAGAAATACGGGCGGGTTTGTTGCTCGTTAAAGCTGTACTTAGCGACACGAATTTTGTCAGCATAGTAATCCCAGTCCCACGCTTGCAGCTTAAATTTACCACCTTGTGCGTCAATCATGGCTTGCATATCCTCCACTTCGGTTTTGGCTTGGGCCAATGCCGCTGGCCATACTTTGTTGAGCAAGCCGTAGACGTTTTCTGGTGTTTTAGCTGTGCGTTCTTCTAACACGAAATCCGCATGGGTTTTATAGCCCATCAGTTGAGCACGTTCGGCACGCAGGGCGGCAATCTTCGCGAGGATAATCTTGTTATCGTTGGCGTTATTGTTGTTACCGCGCTCGATATAGCCTTTGTAGAGTTTTTCACGTAACTGGCGATTATCGGCATAGGTTAAAAACGGCGTAATAGAAGGGCGAGACGTGGTAAATACCCACTTGCCTTCATGGCCGCGTTTTTTGGCGGTTTCAAAGGCGGTCGCAATCACATCTGCGGGTAAACCGGCGAGATCGGCTTTGCTATCAACCACTAATTCGAAGGCATTGGTTTCGGCTAATAGATTGTCACCAAAGGTTAAATTGAGTTTACCGATTTCTTCGTTCAATGCGCGCAGTTTGGTTTTATCTTGTTCGCTTAAGTTAGCGCCGCCACGGGTGAAAGATTTATAGGTATCTTCCAACAATTTGGCTTGGGCCGTGCTGAGTTTTAGGCTGTCTTTCGCGTCGTGAACGGCTTTGACTTTTTGAAACAGTTTGTCATTGAGCAGGATATCGTCTTCGGCGGACGATAACATAGGCGACACTTCTTTGGAGAGTGCTTGCAATGCTGGCGTAGTATCGGCGCCTGTCAGGTTAAAGAAGACGTTAGAAACGCGGGTCACTAGATCGCCAGAAAACTCCATGGCTTCAATGGTATTGGCGAAGGTGGGCTTTGCTTTATTATCAACAATCGCTTGAATTTGCTCGTGTTGCTGAGCCACGCCTGCTTTAAAGGCTGGGAGGAAATGCTCTGGCTTGATCTTATCAAAGGCCGGAATTTCCATAAGCGTATCATAGGGTTTGAAGAATGGATTGGTCGCATTCTGACTGATAATCTGCGCTGACACGGCATTGGGCGCTGCGCTTGCTTGAACACTGGCTTCGGGTTGTTGTGTGCTACATGCGCCCAAAGTTAAGGCTAAAGCGATGGCACTTAGCGTGAGCTTAGCCGTGCGGGCTTGCGGTTTAAGGGTTAGTCCCTTCATTATTTGTTCCCCGTTAGGTCGATTATTGTTATGGGTGATTGTTTGATGGTGGCCATGGATTTCAGCAAATATTGAAGTCTACGCGCGGCTAAAACCATTAATTTATCTTAATGTGACTGTTTAACATGTATCGGACTAGGGGTTCCATCGATTTTGTGTTTAGTTTGTAACAAATGTTTTGTTTCAGGCTTTTAAGCAAAATAATATGGCAAACTGGCTGCGGCTGTTATCGCGTCTCGGTGAGCTTTATTGGCAAGGTCATGGGTCAAGGCTGTAGTCGAAGATGATAGCCGCAAACACGTCGCAGATGACTGGTATAAGCAACACGTTGCAGTAAACCAGCTTAATCCATTTTCAACCGTCTCTTGCAGTACGGTCCTAAAACACGAATAACAATAATAGGATCTTCTATGTCTCAATCTGGTATTCAAAATGCTCGCGTGCGTCGAGCGTTATCCTTGGCATTACTGACTGCGTCCAGCTGGGTTATGCCGCAGTGCATTGCGGCGCCAGCGCCAGCAACAACAGCGGCTAACACAAACGTCCTCCAGTTAAGCCAAAATGCACTAAAGGTCGCCGATTATGCGGTCGCAAAATACGATGCGGCTATGGTGCAGAGTTTGACTCAGTTGGTGAGTTTTAATACCCAAGCGGTTGAAGGGCAAACGCCAGATACCAATCCCGCCTTTGTAGGCTTTAAGTCGAGTTTGAAACAACTCAGTCAGGAGCTCGGGTTAGATTATGCCGATCATGGCTATGTGGTGTTGATTGGCTTAGATGCCAATTCGGCTGTAAACAATGAATCTAAAAAGTTAGGCATAGTCACCCACGGCGATGTGCAACCAGCTAATCCTGCCTTGTGGGCGCAGAGCCCTTATCTGCTTGATACTCAATCGGAACCTGGCAAACTGATTGGCCGCGGCACAGAGGATGACAAGGGCGCCATTGTCACTGCCATGTATGCGATGAAGGCGATTAAAGATAAACACATTAAGCGAGATAGACGCATTGAACTCTTGGTTTATCTTGCTGAAGAGTCCGACTGGGAACCACTGAAAACCTTTTTAGCCAGCTACACGCCAGCGGATATGAACATTACTATCGATGCCGAATACCCCGTGGTCACCGCCGAGAAAGGCTGGAGCAAGATTACCTTTACAGTGCCCAATATTACGATCTCCAATATAGAAGCTAAAGCAGAGGCTTCAACCCAAACTCCCACGTTAACGGCTTTCTCTGGCGGCTATTTTGCCAGCCAAGTACCGCAGCAGGCCGAGGCGGAAATTGAGGCGGTTTCACCCGCATTACTGACAAAGTTACAGACCAGAAGAGCCGCCGCGCAGCAGGGGATGAAATATCGTTTTGAAAACCATTGCGTCGATAAACAGTGCAACTTGCATATCTTTGCCGACGGTAAAGCCGCCCATTCATCCACTCCTGAAGATGGAGTGAATGCTGTGACCCATTTGGCGGCATTGTTAAGTCCCGAATTGAATGATAAACCTTGGCCGAAAACTAGCGCATCCTTAACTGTCGCCGCCATGAACGAGCTGGTGGGGTTAGGCATTTATGCCGAGCAATTTGGTGACTTAGCCTATAAAGATGATTTTATGGGACCGCTGACTCTGGCCCCAACTGTGGTGGTGCAAACGCAGAAGGGCACTGAGGTGACCATTAACTTGCGTCGTCCCGTCGGTAAAACACCAGAGTTACTCGCTCAGCAAGCCCGTGAAGCCTTAGCTTTGTGGCAGGATAAACACCAAGTGCAGCTTGCTGATATCGAAAGTTATTGGGGTGAGCCTATGGTGATGAAGGACGCGCCGCAGCAACAAACCCTGCTCGACGTGTTTGCCCACTTCACTGGCATAGTCGACCCTAAACCCGTTGCAATCGGCGGCTCAACCAACAGTAAATTATTCCCCAATGCCTTAAGTTTTGGCCCTGCAATGCCGGGCGTGAAATACACTGGCCACACCGAAAAAGAGTTCATCACCCATAAGCAATTTATGCTGAATCTAAAAATGTACACCGCAGCGTTTATCGAGCTATCGGCGGTTAAATAGTGAACTCTACCATTACAAACTTCGTTTGAATTCTTTAATCACAATCAAAGTCGTGGGGCTTCACCCCCTGATGTTTAATTAAGAGTCGACCAAGGAGGACTGCTCGTCCTATCCTCCTTGGATGCTCCAAGACGCCCCCAACGGAGTTGAAAGCCCCTTGTGCTCATTGACAAATTTGCTATCGCTTACGAAGGATGCGTCCCTGCACCTGCGAAAGCTAGCTCGCCATATATGGACCCATCCGGTTTGCAAGACATTCGATAGCGATTTTGAGAAGAGTTCATTGCACCCATATATCCGGCCTGTTGTTGAGGGATTCCTCTGGCCCTGATGGATATCTGCTTCTACTGTC
>NZ_VXCT01000082.1:0-13427 GCF_052850535.1 Shewanella sp. 1180_01 | reverse complement strand
TCAAGGGCTTAGTCATTATCTTCAACTAAGCAGCGAGCAAGTTTGGGTTGGCTGTCAAAGTAAGCAGGCTTTGCCAAAGTGGTTCCGCGAATTGGAGGCGCAAAACTGGCTTTTTTATACCAGTAGCAAGCTGACCCAAACGTTGGAAAAAGACTTTATTACTATAGGGGTGAACAATAGAGAGGTTAAGGCAAGTTGTGCGGAGCTTGCAGCCTATGAGGTCGTCAATGCCATTGGCAAACATATCAGTTTTGAGCATGCCGCGGAGCTGTTTCAAGGATTAGTGAATCTCAGTCCACGTAAAATACAGTCAATACTGAATCGAAGTGAAGCCGTACAAGCTAATCGCGTATTTCTCTTTTTAGGCCACTACTATCAACACCAGTGGAGCAAAAGGCTAGATGAGCAGCAAATCACGCTTGGTGCGGGAAAGCGTCAGGTGGTGGCTCATGGCCGTTACGATGGACGGTATCAAATAACAGTGCCTGCATCGTTTATTAAGACAGAAAAAAATCAATATGAATAAGTCATCGATATACTACCAGCAAGTGACCTTGCTTATTCGGATGCTGCCGCTCGTCGCCCAAGAGAAGGTATTTGCCCTAAAGGGCGGTACGGCTATCAACCTATTTGTGCGCAACTTCCCACGCTTATCGGTCGATATCGATTTGGCTTATCTTCCTTTGGAGCCAAGGGAACAAGCGCTACAAAATGTGAAGGAAGCGCTTGGTCGTTTGACTGCGAAGATCAATCTACAACCGAACCTTAGTGCAGTATTTCAAGACAATAAATATGATGAGCTCAGGGTTGTCGTGACAAGTGATAGAGTCACAATAAAAATTGAAGTCTCTCCTGTTGCGAGAGGTACGCTACACAAAGCGGTATTAATGCCAGTCGTTGAGTTAGTTGAAGAAGAATTTGGGTATGCAGAGATCCCCGTCGTAAGCCTGCCTGATCTATACGGAGGTAAGTTATGTGCAGCGATGGATAGGCAGCACCCAAGGGATCTTTTCGATGTGAAAATGCTGCTGGCGGAAGAGGGGATCACTCGAGAGATTTTAGTCGGCTTTCTCACTTATACACTTAGCCATCCAAGGCCTATTAATGAAGTGATGTCTCCACGCTGGAAACCGCTTGATGAAAGCTTTCAAACTGAATTCAATGGAATGACGACAAAGCCGATTAAACTCGATGAGCTTATTTTAACTCGCTCAGAAATGCTGACAGCGTTGCAGCATCACTTTACTGCAAAAGATAGAGACTTTTTATTATCCTTTAAACAGGGTCAGCCTGATTGGTCATTGTTTGATGAACCGAGCGTCGCGGCACTACCTGCGGTGAGATGGAAGCTATTGAATATCCAAAACCTAGCGAAAAACAAATCCAAGCATCAAGAACAACTCATTAAACTGGCTGATGTATTGGAAGCGTGGGTTGCAGGTCGGATACTGTAATGTGCAGTGTATTGCCGATTTTATCTGATAGTTCGCTGTTTGTGGGCGTTACTTTGGTTCGACTGATTATTGGACCGTCTCTATTCAGCTGAAGGCATTTTACCCGATCACCTTACGCTTAATGACGCGGTGATATCGATATCGAACAATCCATTACAATGATCCGCTCAATCGCGTAACTCAACTAATCGCCAGCGAGGCACCATGCTTAAATAACTGCAAACAGCGTTAGTTTTGCCACCACGGATGATCATGACTGTGGATGCCGTAACTGCCTAAGGTAATGTCACCGCCAGCAGTGCCTGCGGCCACATTATCCGCGCAATAAGTTCAGGAACCGTTGGAGATCACGTCTACGTATAAGACGGCTGGATCTAAACCGCACCCGACTTGCCATTTGTGGAGATTGAGATTTAGCTGCATACGAAATATTTCCCCTATCCTCCAAGCTTCACCCCAAGATTTCGAAGGGTTTGTATTGGCCAAATTCTACGTTTGAATAGTAATAGATTAGAGTTACTAGGAAGATATTTGCTTTATAAATAGGGGACTAACTCCGTGTAAGTCTATGAAAACAAAGAGTGCAGAAAACGCAAACTAGGTTTAAAAGAGGTATTTTTCTAGGCTGACTTTTGTAGAGTATTTTTTGTTAAATACTTTAGTATCAAAGGTTTATTAGGTTTGAGCAACAATCATGGGGTGTCAGGGGTCGGAGGTTCGAATCCTCTCATACCGACCAAATTCAAAATAAAAAAGCCTGTAAACTTAATAGTTTGCAGGCTTTTTTATTTTAATCCGATTTTAATATTCATTTTTAAGCGGTCAAACTATGGTCGAACTCAGGTCAAACAGGCTTTCAATAACCGAGGCCATTCAGGCCCGTTTGCCTTAGTTTTTCTAGGCTAATTTGCCATGTTAATCTCTGCATGTGGCACCTCAGTCCATTCCAAATGATCACGAACATAGACCTTGGTAGACTTCGCATCGGTATGCGCCATGCGGCCTTGAGGATCAATCCCCATATCCGAAAACAATCTTGCAGATAGGGCGCGGATTTCATGAAAAGTCGGTCGCTGATTAACTTCAAGGTGACTAAATAATCCAATGTCATCCCTAACCGTAGAAAATGCTCTGCTAAGGTAGTTTGGATCAAGCTGATAACGATGGTTTGTTTCAGCACTTTGCCTAGTATTTCGCTCAGGAACCCGATGAACAACATACGGGCATAAAATCCCATCACGGCTTCTATCTATAATCCCTTTAATCTCCTGACCGATAGGGATAGCGACATGGCTAGCTTCCTTTTCCTCAACTTTTTGCCTATGGATAAACAGCGTTCCATAAATCCCATCAACCGGAGTTTCAAACCAAATACATCCGCATTGCCCATCCTTAGGCTTTTTAATACTGTACTTAATTCGAGAAATTTCTAACCTTGCCTGTGATGCTTGAAGCGCTAACTCCATTGCTGTTTGTAACCAAAGTGGCGCCGCTGCGTGGATAAGTTTGAAAGCATCCAAACTTAAGCGTTGGCGTTCTTTGCCTTTGGTTTTTCGCTTTTTCATCTTTTTGGCGGCAGGGTTATCAACCATCAGCGATTGATCAATGGCGTAATTAATCAACTTTTCAATGAAACCCAGCTTGCGATTATGCACATTCGCACTCGCGTTAGGATGGTACTGGTTAAGAAATCCATTAATATGCTCAAGGCCAATATCCTGGCTTGGTATAGCCTTGAAGTACTCCTTCACTCTCGACGCATCGTTTAGCATAGTGCTAGCGAATTGCTTACTGGGTGACTCCTCTTTGAAAATGATCTCCATCAAACGGTCAACATGATCAGCAAAAGGAAGTTGCTGCTCAGATTCAATACCGCCCGAAGCCTTTATCAGGTCATCTACAATCAACCCAGAACTTGGGCGCATGATCCGGTTATATTCATTTGCTATCTGTATTGCTTGGATTTTATCTTTACCCAGTGATTTCCTAATACCGTTAATCAGGGTAAAGCGGTAAACGCCAGAGTCGATTTCATATCTTAGATATGAAGGAAGATTCTTATTTACCGGCTTTTTTGGGCGCACCATGATACTTACACCGATTCCGCGACCAGATGCATAACCGCATTACTGACAACCTGCGGAACGCCAAAATACTGATCCTCATACACATAGACAGTGCCACTAATAACGGCACCACGAATTTTACCTTTCAATATCCACGTAGAAATGGTTCTATTTTGCGGCATTGACCCTTTAGTGAACTCGCGGCTAGCCCATTCGCGTGCCTTCATTAACTTTGCAGTGTTTTTCATAATAGCCTCTCTTATTTGCTATGACGTTTGTATGTTTACTTGGCCTTAGGCCGATTCCATCGCAGGAACATAAATGCCTTCAGCGTTGATTTTTGTGGTGCAATTACCTTCTAACGCCTCTCTTTGCTGTCAGGTCATTTACCTTCCGTTGCCAATTCCTTGTCCTTAGGGGCGAAGAACAGTGCGACGGGGCCATCTTCGGTATCGTGAATACTCAGCAAGAATGAGCCGGCCTTGTCGCAAACGGGGTGCCAATCGCTGATATCGGTGTCGCCCTCGTCAAAGTAGCGTTCGATCAGGTTTTCAGGGGCATCGAGTTCAAACCAAATCGCCACAAACTCGCCGCCTTGGCGTGCCGCCCATGCTTCACACTCCACACGGGTCACACCTTCATCCCACTCGGGCAAATCTGGATGGGTCCAATAACCTTCTTCACGTTCAACTGTTGCTGCTTGTATCGGGTTCATGCTGCTTCTCCTTGGCGCAGGGCTTGATATGTTTGCCATGCAGGCAAATCAGTGTTTGATACTCGCCAATCAAGCTCGCCAGCCTTGTCATAGGCCACGGAGCCGCCATATTGAGCACCTTCAAAAGTAAATGTCGCAGTGCAATACAGTTGTGGATATGCACCGTTAAACGCCGTGAAGGTCAGATCAGGGCGCAGTGATAACAGCTGTTGCTTAAAGGCTTCGGCCTTAGCATTGTGTTCCGTGATGTCAGCTTGCTTTTGTGAATGGCACGCCGCGTTGCAATAAAACGCCTCGCCGATGCAGATCACCGCTTCAATGTCCGTCGCATTGCCTTCATCGTCTTCGGCTTTAATTGGGTTGCCGCAGTGGTAACAGGTAAAACACCAACCATCGGCCAGTAATACTTGATAAGGCACGTTGCCTTGCTCAGCGTATTGGTCATATTCAGGGCCGCGAGTCACTGACATATCATCTTCAAACGTCAGATTGAGTTCGCCCGCACCTATGCGGCGAGCGGTGGCAGCATTTTGATGAAACACAATGCATGCGGCGCCCTCGCAATGTTCTTGTACTTGAAACGCTTTTATCTTGGGTGTGCTCATGCTGCTTCTCCTTTTATCCTGAGTTTTGATTCTGCGTTGAGTGCAAATACTTCGGCGTCGGCTTGGTCGAAGTCGCTGCACTCGATGGCGTTAAAAGACTTACAAATGCCCCAGCCTTGATAGTTGTTTGGGGTGTACTTCACTTCGATTTGTTGCTGATCGCACATCAAGGTGAAGTAGGGCTTAGATAATGTGACCACGCCCGCTTTAGTGCTAAACGTATTCATGCCGCCTCCTTGTTTTGGCTGTCGCTTGTTTGGCTGACTGGCGAATGGCAGGGCAGGCGCATTGGGTGATATCGGTACGAATACACTATGGTGCGGCTAATGCCCTTGGCGAGGTTGGTTAAGCCGTTGCCCAATGCTTGCCAGTACAGGCAATCTAACGCGCCCAGCGCCAGCGCGATTTTGATGCTGTCGCCCGTTTTGGCCTTTAGTAACAGGCTTAACTTATGGCTGCGGTAATGATTTAGCAGATGGCGAAACGCCGCTGATTGAGTCATTTAGGCCACCTGCTTTGGTTGCAAAGAGCTTGATTGCAAATGAGTTAATTGCAGCTTGGCCCAGTCGATGGCTTTAATGGCCTCGACCGTGGCAGCGATTTGCTCTAGCTTCTTTTGCCCGCGCATAAAGTTCGACAGTTCGATCCCGTGGCGAGCCGCCGCGCGTTCAGCGGGCAGGGCGCTGGTGTAATGCAGCGTTAACGCGGCAATCACCTCGGGCGAACTAATGCGGGTAAGCGACAGCAATAACGCAACGCGCTCTTGTGATTCAAAGCCCGGGAGTAAGTGGTTCATGCCGCACCGCCTGTGGTACTGATCACCCTGAACTCGATCACCCATAACCACGGGTTAGCATCAACGTTGTGATAGATTTGCTCCCAAGTGCGCAGGAATGCGGTGCGCGGCTTCTCATACCAGCCCGCCGATTTCGCCGCGGCAGAGCATGAATGATCAAAACCCTCTTTTATGGCATCGTCTTCTGAGATCTCATTCAATCGCTCAACCCGAACGGCGGTAACTTCTAGCAGAATGCGCGCCGCCCAGCGTGGCATGTGGATAGAGGGAATAAACCCGCGATATTCAGCGCCACGATAATCAAAGTCTTCATCACCCGTGCCTGCCGTTAATCCGCCACAGACATAATGCAGATCAGGCCAGTGTGCTTTGCTCATTGCCTCACGCACCCACAGCTGATCACCAAGCGTGCCGAACGGTGAAATAAACGCGCAATCTTCATCGCTAACGCCAAAAACCTCATCATTTGCGGCTTGATAGAATCCGCGCTTATCAATGATTGTCGGCGTATACCATTCGGCATTTTTAGAAAATGGCGCCCAATCATCATGCGGCTGAGCTTTAAACATTCTGCGCGTCTGTGTTTTACGGCCATCAAGAATGGCACGCACCATTTCGGTGTTGAAGATAATTGGGTGCTGTTTCATGCCGCCACCTCGTCACATGGGTATTGCTTCCTTACCTTGTTAATCGCGTCTTCCATTGTGGGGTGACGCTCATTCATTCGGCCCTCACGTTGATGGCGCTTATGTGCAACGAGCTTTAACATGCGTGGGCCCGATGGCTCGATTTGAAAGCGGATCATGCGGTCATGTGCAAGAACGACTGCAGTTGTGAGGGCGCTATAGTCGAAGGTAGACATGTAATGCGCGCTAGTACTGTTGATTGATAACCCGTGTTCACCACAGGCTTGGATTTTGCCAAACATGTGATTGCCACCGTTGTGAATGTCACAAAGGAAATCAAAGCACTCACGTTGATCTGCATTGAGCCAAGGGTAATGTTTGGCATAAAAATCATGTTCGTTGCTCATGCTGCCTCCTTGCTTTGGGTCGCTTCATCGTATTGGCGGATGGCAAAAACGATGGCGTAACAGCACCAGATAAAGCGATAGGTGAAGCGGTCTTTCCAGCCATCCCAAAAATCATCTAATGTCATGCCGCCCGCATCTTCTTCATCCCAATTATTGAGGCGATAAACCACATCCCACTCGGCGTTCTCGCGGTTTTGGGTAAACTCCTTAACGGCATTGGTCGCGCTGTTAATTGCCTCAGCCTCTTCTTCGTTCGTTGGATCCAGCCCTTCGACAAACCACTGCAAAAACTGCTCAAGGCGTTGATCGGCTTCCTTGGCATCAAACTCGCGAGTGCCGTCGGTTTTACACTCAGCAAGTACCTTTTCTTCCCAGTAACTCGCGTTCACGCCCCAGTCATCACCGCTTTGGCGAAAGAAGCAAAACATGTCCTGAACCCGAGAAAATACGTAACAGCCCATATCGCCACTGATGCACAGATGCTGCGGCCATGTGGTGATCTCAAAGCGATGCTCAAAGCTGCCTTGGCTGAGTACCATGTGACGGAACACCCCATCATCTTTAAGAATGGTGAGTTGATGTTCGGCCACATCGCTTAAAAATGATGTTCTCGTTGGATGTGTCATACGCTATTCCTTCCTTTTGAATCAGCAGGGCTAAGCTGCGGCTTCGCCGTTAAACACCACCAGATTGATGATGGGTTTCTTGGTTTTGGGGTTCACCTTGTCCGAGAGCTTGTGATAGCGAATATGCACATCGCGGTGGGCTTCTTGGGTCATGGCTAAAACAATGTATTGCTGGCACAGCGCGGGCGTCGATAACGAATGCGACAGGCGTTGTGGCTTCATGGTTTCAAACAAGTGCTTCGCCATATCATCCAACTTGGCTTGGTACTCGTCGGGGCTCAGCTGACGGCGGTTAGGGTGTGCGCCTACTGAGGTGCTGCACTTTTTGGTCGCCTGCTTTTTCGCTAAGGTCATGGACACGCCGTAAACAAAAAACATAATTGCCTCCAACAAGGTGAAACTGTCGCCGTTATCGTTATCGGGATATGGACCATCACCCCTTGGTTGCTTTGCCTTGGCTGCCTTAATCGTGAATGTTCGCGGCGGCTTAGCGGCTCTACTGCTTAGCGGCCGACGGGCGTGGTTGTCGTCATCGTGTGCAGCGGATGCACATTAGTGACGGCTTGCGAGTCGTTACGCCACACCATCACCTTGCCGTACAAGCCTTGTTGGGGCTCAGTGAAGCGCAGGCTGAAATTGAGCCCGAGTTCACCTGTGTGGCGAATGAACTGGCGGTAAAAGGCTGGGCTTGGGTGGTGATAGGCAAAATGCTTGACCAGTTCGGCGCAGCGGGCTTGCACCCGTGGGCAATCCATCGGGTCGGTGTGGCCCTTGGCCAGCGCCATCAAGCAGGCAAAACGTATCGCAACCAGTAGACGAAACTCATCGCGTTGCTTAGGTGTGGTGTGAACTTTCGCTAGAATCATTTCCTTGTCCTCGGTAGTGCCCATTGGGAGTAAGCTCGAAAGGGCGGTCAGTCGTGTATGGTTTAGCTTTTGTTAAAGCTCATGAAGCGTTCCTGTAATTAATATAGCTAAAGCTATTTGATGTGTAAATACCCAAAGCAATAAATATTGCTTTGGGTATATTTCTGAGGGTTTTAAAGTGATTTTTTTCGTAAGGCAATCATATATTTTGCAAGAAATGCAGGTGAGTTGATGTAATTTTCACGACTTAACGTTCTTGGCCGTTAAGTGTAGTCAGTGGGAAAAAATAAAACCGCATAGCGGTTTTATTTTGATTTAGTGTTAAGGCAAGGGTTGTGAAAATACAACCAGTTACTGGAGGAGTTGACCCAAAATAAAGGTGATTAAACGATAACTGAGTACCAAAAAACTCTGCCTATTACCTCTACTGATTCAGCGGGTTTGTCCTCAGGTTCATACTCATCACTATTAAAACTTAAGATGTTTAGCTTATCAGGCGATGAGCGGCGTAGTATTTTAATTCGTTTCCATCCATTTTCGTTGATGGCATAAATTTTCCCATCAACAATTTTCTTATCGTTCGTGTTAACTGCAACAGTTGTTCCATCAGGAATATATGGTTCCATACTGTTACCTCTTGCAGGGAAACAAATCACTCCAGAACCATCTGTATTTGCACCAACTTTACGTAAAGTGGATTTAGAGAACCTTAGCTTGAAGCCGTTGTAATCCTCATCATTAAAAGTTCCATCACCACAGGCAAATTCAACATCTCGCAAAAATGGTACCTCAACTTCATCGCTATTAATGGGGGTTGAATCATCCCAGGTGTCAAGGGTGCCCCATTCTTCTTTCTCGGGTATCTGTTGTTGTCTGCTTGGCTGCTCGCCCATCTTCTTTGGTTCGCGACCATTAAGAAGCCACTCAGGACTTACTCTCAAAACTTTAGCAATTTCATATAGTTTTCTGGTGTTCTTAGTTTTACCCGTTGTTAGTTTCCAGACGCTTGGTTGCGCCATGCCTATAGCCTCACCTAGTGATGCTTGAGTATAACCAGCCTCATCCATGGCCGTTCTTAATCTATCCGCAAAAGATTCATTTTTATTCATAAATGAAATTTATAGCCATAGTTATATCTCGTCAAATACCTAAAGCTATTTACATCGGCAATACCTTTGGCTATTATTTGGTTGATTTAAATGAGTGGAGATATTTTATGGCTGTAAAAGCTATTGTTCAGGCTATAAATGTACTAGGAAGTCAGCAGAAACTTGCTGATGCCTGCAACGTAAAACAGCCATCAGTTTGTGCATGGCTTCATGGCCGGAAAAAAGTTTCAGCAGAAAATGCGAAACGAATTGAAAAGGCAACTCATGGAGCCGTTCCTGCATACAAGATCCGCCCAGACTTGAGCGATTTATTTCCACATCCAAATGAAGCTGCATAATTACTTTATGTGTAATGGTGGTAACTATATGAAAAAAATTGTTTTTATTCATCAATTACTCTCAGTTATTCATCCGTTATATGCAGATGTGCAAAAACATGAAGTAGGTAGGCATTCAGGGAGCATGTCTAAACAGATTTTTGCACTCTTTAGCAAAGTAAAATCTGTAAATTGCAATAGTTGCTTATATCTACGTGATGCAATTTATTTAGTTCATACCATAGGCAACCGCTTGAATTTAAAAGCGACTCTATCAGACCGTCAATACTACCAATCCAAACTCATTTGTACTTCCTACAACTGTAAATTAACAGAGAGAGGCTTATTAGCATGAAAACCAATTCACATAAAAAAGATAGCCGTTTGAATTTGTTGATGAAAACGATTCATCGGGTGTTGGAGTTACCTAAGATGACACGCTTTGCGCTGGCGATAGATTTTGTTGCGGCGGTTGAGCGCCTCGGGCTGAGTGAGGTGTTGGCGGCGGAGGGTATTAGCTTTGCCAGCAGTCAAGACGTACACAACGATGCGCGGATTAATGCGCAAAAGCTGTTCCGTTGGCTTGGTCAGTACGAGGGCCAACATCCGCAGGCTGATCGCTTGTTTCATGTTGAGCAAGCACTGGTGGCGGCGCTGCCTGAGCATTTGCGGGTGCAGTATCTCAATGATGTGTTTGGTTGCACTGGGGTGACTGTGATTGCTGACCGCATGAGTGACGGTCATGTGTTGCATGTGGCCGATATGGCGGCATCGCTCACCAAAGAGAACGCCGAGGCGCAAGTGGCGGTGATCCATTTGGGCGATGAGCCGAAGCGCGAGCAGTTAGTGGCGGCGCACCGCGAGTTAAAAGAGTCGGCGGCAACCACGCAAGCGAGCATGGCGGCGTTAGAACTGGCGTATCCGTATTTAGCGAGTCACGGTGGCAAGGCGGCGCAATACGCGGCCGAGAAGTGACCGCGATGCCGCAATCGAACCTTAACATTAATGTTATCGCTCGCGCTAAGACTGAGCTGCACCAGCAGTTGATCCGCTTGGGTGACATGATCGGCGACGGTTTGCACTTAGAACCCGATGGCAAATGGATTGCGAAAGAGTATGTGAAAGTGGCGCGGGCGTTAGGTTATCGGCCTAAACGTGCGAATCACAGTGCACAGATTAATGCGGTGATGCTTAAGCGGGTGGCTGATGTGCCGTGTGGCCAGTGCGGTTTGGCTTTAAAGCAAACCAAGTCGGGCTCGAAACGCGCCGTGTGTGCCAATGGGCATAAGTGGCAGTTGTTGAAATGACTTGTTGAAACGAGTGAAGGAGTGAATGACATGTTCACAAATCAGTTAAGTGATAACTGGGCGCGTAAAAAACGCAGTTATCAAATTGCCCGCCACAGTTTGGCGACGAATGCGGGCTTGATACCTAAGTGGCAGTGAGGAGGATAAACGATGTTTGATCCTGAATGTTTAATTTGTTGTTTGGAGGGCGGCGCCGCGTGTTCGGTGCATGGGCAAGTTAGCCGTGCTGATGGGCCCGCCGTGGCCGCGCTGACCGAAATGGAAACCGCGCAAGTGACATTACTCATGATGCAGGCAAAGCAGTTAATGCTTAAGGCGATGGCGCTTAAAGCTAAGTCGAACATGCCTAATAGCACTCAGCCTAACGGCAATGAGCTTAGCGCGGCAACCTCTGAACGGGCTGCGTTAAGTGGCGTGAACATGGGCAAAGACATTGCCTGTTTTCATGGGCATACCACGGCGGAGTTGTTTAGGCGAACGCAGGTGGGCCGAATGGTTGAGGTGTTAAGGAACTGCGATGAATTGCAGCATAGTCGCCCCGAGCGTTTGGCGGTTATCGCGACCGACATCGTGGATAAGGCGTTGCTGGGTAGTAGCAAGCAGTTGTTGCTGCCGACGGTGAGCATTGATTGGATTATGAATTATCTGCTGATGGAAGAACAACGCGCGGAACGTTCTATTGCGCTATTGGCGGCGGATGTAGGCGCGGCCGATGCGAGTGCAACTAATGCGAATGCCGCTGATATGAGTGCAATAGCGAAAAGCCGCAACGTGCACATTAAACGGCGTGATTTTTTTAGCCAGTTGCGCAGTAACTTGGCGCACGAGGTTTACTTGCTTGGCAGTGAAGGCGAGCGAGCGGAGGGCAACGGGGCGCATTGCAGTTGATCCCGTTGTTGTAGACATAAGAAAGCCCGCTAAAGTTTGGCGACGAATGCGGGCTTAATACCTAAGAGAGGCAATATCATGTTACTGAAGCATGGGGTTTGCGTCAATTCGAGTTTGTGGGTTGCTCCATTTGGGGGTGACTTATGAGTATGGAATTGATGGTAAAAGCGATGAAGGCCAAGGTGGGTAATCCACTGCGCAAGCTGGTGTTGATCAAGCTTGCTGATAACGCCAATGACCAAGGCGAATGCTGGCCGAGTTACGAGTATATTTCGCAGGCTTGTGAGATAAGCGAGCGGTCGGCGATTAACCACATTAATGCGCTGGTTGACGTCGGACTGGTGCGCAAAATTACCCGCAAGAGTGAGCATAAACGCAATACATCTAACCTGTATATTTTGGACTTTTCATCGTGTGTCCTGAGTGATAAACCTGCTCAAACCCTACCTTTTTCTGAGGGTGCAGCAAATTCACCCCTAGAAAATACTGAGGGTGCAGCAGATTCACCCCTAGCCAATTTTGAGGGTGCAGCAAATGCACCCATGGGTGCAGGAGATTCACCCTCTGAGGGTGCAGGAGCTGCACCCAGAATCTGTCACTCTTTTGAATCTATCAATGAATCTTTAAAAGACTCTTGTCCAGCAACGAGTGCTAAGTCGGTTTTCAATGCGTTTTTCAAAGCCTATCCCGCCCATCGCAAAGGCGGCTCGGATTCGGCTGCGTGGAAAGCGTGGAAGAGTGAAAAGCTGACCGACGCCGATTGTGTGTTGGCGGTGACGTGGTTGAAGGAGGCTGCGGCGCTGGATACGAGTTGGGGCTTTAGCGCTAACGGCCAGTTTGTGCTCGGCATTACCAAGTTTATCCGCGAACGCCACTGGTTAACGCCGTTACCAAGACCGATGGGTACCGCGGTTGGGCAAGCGGATTGGAGTTATGCGGTGTATGACCCTGAGGACCCTTTGATATGACGGCCAACCAAAATGCGAGCATGAAATCACTGCAGACCTTAATCCGCCAGCCGCTGGTTGGGCAGGGGCGTGTTAGCCAACCTGAGCCCACGGCAATGGACATGGCGATTGTGGACAGCGTGTTTAGCAAGTTGCGGGTGTTGTTTCCGGTGAGTGCGCCGCGGCCTGAGGATGAAGCGACCCACAAAGCCGAGTGGCTTAAAACCTTGGCGGCGCAGGGGATTGCCAGCCGCGAGCAAGTGCAAGCGGGGCTGAATCGCGCCAGACGCGAGCAGGGCGATAGGCAGTTTTGGCCGACACCGCGCCAGTTTGCGCTTTGGTGCCAACCCACGGCCTGTGATTTGGGGTTGCCCAAGTTAGAGGCGGCGTTTAAGGAGGCAACGCGCCATTACCATCACCCTGATAAGCATACGTGGAGCCATGATGTGGTGCGCTTAGCGGTACGCGAAACGGGCAGTTGGATGTTTGCAACCGGGCTTGAAAAGGACGTGTTAATGACGTTTGAGCGTAATTACACAGTCTTATGCAGACGCTTTAGCCGTGGCGAGTTGACCGATATTGAGTTGCCAAAGGCACTACCTGAAACGGTGACGCGGCCCACTGAGGCGGCCAAGGCGAAATCGATTATTGCCAATTTACGTGCAAACTTTGGGCTTAAGGGGGCAAACGATGGCGAA